>JAKSSG010000037.1 GCA_024403185.1 Clostridia bacterium | reverse complement strand
AAAAGAAGTCTAAACCTTGACATTTCAATGGTTTAGTGATATTTTAGCACGGTACGTTCAAAGACGAATGCGGTTTTTACAGCTGCACTAGAAGGAGAAAGTATCACAATGGAAATAGAACTTAAATTCAATATCCCAAGCGCAGAAGTTGCAGCAAGGATTTGGGATAATGAACTGTTTAAGGAATCAGAAGAGGCAGGCAGCAGAGAAGAGCTGTACTTTGATGCAAAGTATTTTGACACTGAAAACTGCGACCTGGCGAAGAATGACATTGCCTACAGAGTAAGAATAGAGGGCGACAGACATGTTGCCGCGCTCAAGTGGAAGGGCCACAGCGAAGACGGCCTCCATGTAAGAGAGGAAATCAATGTTCCCGTGGACAGCGATTTTCCGGATCCCTCCGTATTCAGAGAAAGCAATGTTGGAAGTCAGGTAGCTGAACTGATAAAGGATAAAGAACTGAAATGCTTCCTTGAGACAACCGTCAACAGGAAGAGATTCAGAATCGATACAGGCAGCGGTATATTCGAGTTCTCAATTGATTCGGGTGAAATTGCCACCAAGTACGGTACCTGTCCGATAGAAGAGGTTGAAGTTGAACTCTTTTCCGGAGAGACAGATGAGCTGATTTCAATAGGAAACCTGCTCCAGGAAAAATATGACCTTTCACCTGAAAACGAAAGCAAATATGCCAGAGGAATCAGGATGATAAAAGAGAACAGATAAAACAGAGCCCTGTTACACTTTCAGGGCCCTTTTTTTATGGCTGAAAGCCTTGAAAAATAAAGGCAAAGGCGGTATAATTATATGCACTATGTGTTAAAAACCGAGGAGGAAATATATTAATGAAATCAACATTTATTTCAAAAGAAAAAAACGAAGCTAAATTCAAGATGGAATTCACTGCTGAAGACTTTGAAAATGCCATTGTCAAGGTTTATCAGAAGGAAAAGGACAAGTTTGAAATCGACGGATTCAGAAAGGGCAAAGCACCTAGAAGCCTGATCGAAAAGAAGTACGGCGAAGGCATCTTCTTCGAAGACGCAATCAACAATCTTTTCTCACTTAACTACCCGCTCGCTCTGGATGAACTGGACATCGATGCAATCGACTATCCCAGAACTGAGTTCGGACAGGTTAAGAAGGGCGAAGGCTTTGAGATTACTGTAACAGTAACAACATATCCTGAATTCGAAGTAAAAGACTACAAGGGCGTAGAAATAGAAAAGATTTCCGCAGAAGTAACCGACGAAGACGTTGACAAGGAAATCGAAAACATGGCAGCAAGAAATTCAAGAATGGTTGAAGTTGAAAGACCTGCACAGGATGGCGACATGGTAATGATCGACTATGCAGGATTCGTCGGCGATGAACAGTTCGAAGGCGGCACTGCAGAAAGACAGCCACTGAAGCTGGGCAGCGGCACATTCATTCCTGGATTTGAAGAGCAGCTCGTTGGCGCATCAAAGGGCGACGATGTGGAAGTAAAGGTTACATTCCCTGAAGAATATCATTCAGAAGATCTGGCAGGCAAGGATGCAATCTTCAAGTGCCACGTTCACGAAATCAAGGAACAGGAAATGCCTGAAATCGATGACGATTTCGTTAAGGACGTAAGCGAATTCGATACTCTTGATGAACTCAAGGCAAGCAAGAAGGAAGAACTCCAGAAGGCTGCAGAAGCAAGAGCAGAAAACCAGATGAAGAACAACGTAATCGAAAAGGTATTCGAAGCTAACGATATCGACGTTCCTGACGTTATGGTTGAAAGCGAAATCGACAGCACAATGAATGAATTTGACCAGCAGCTGAGAGCTCAGGGCATGGACATGAACACTTACCTGCAGTACATGGGACAGGAAGTTGCAACATTCAGAGAACAGCTTAGAGAAGACGCATTCAAGAAGACAAAGACAAGAATGCTGGTTTCAAAGATTGCCGACCAGGAAGCTTTCGAAGTAAGCGAAGAGGAAGTCAAGGAACAGCTTGAACAGATGGCACAGCAGTATGGCCTTGAAGCTGAAAAGCTGGCTGAGATGATCGGACCTGAAAATCTCGGAATGATTTCAGGAGACATCAAGATGAAGAAGGCCGTTGATTTCATGTTTGATAACGCTGTAATCAAATAAGTAATCAGTGAAACAGGAAGGAGCAATACAATGGCAATGATTCCATATGTAATTGAACAGACAGGCGGAGTTGAAAGACAGTATGACATATACTCCAGACTGCTCAAGGACAGAATAATATTCATAGGCGATGAGATTGACGATCACGTTGCAAGTGTCGTTGTTGCTCAGCTGCTTTTTCTTGAAGCAGAAGATCCTGAAAAAGACATTAATATCTACATAAACAGCCCCGGCGGTTCAGTAACCGCCGGCATGGCTATTTATGACACCATGCAGTACATAAAGCCGGAAATATCAACAATCTGCGTTGGTCTGGCGGCAAGCATGGGCGCTTTTCTGCTGGCGGCAGGCACAAAGGGCAAGCGCTTCAGCCTTCCGAATGCGGAAATAATGATTCACCAGCCTCTGGGCGGGGCAAGCGGACAGGCAGAGGATGTGAAAATCCGGGCTGAATGGCTCATCAGAACGAGAGAAAAACTCAACAGGATTCTCAGCGAGAATACGGGTCAGACTCTTGAAAAGGTTTCTGCCGATACTGACAGGGACAACTTCATGTCTGCTGACGAGGCTAAGGAATACGGAATCATAGACAGGGTAATAAAGGACAGATAGAGATAATGACAAAATACGACAGCAACAATGAAATAAGATGTTCATTCTGCGGCAAGCCGCGCAGCCAGGTAAACCGCCTCATAAGCGGAAACGGCGTGTACATCTGTGACGAATGCATACAGCTCTGCGTTGACGTTCTCGACGAAGAGCAAAAGCAGGACATGACAGAGGACGGCGTTATTCTCGGCGAACCGGTAGATTTGCCAAAGCCAAAGGAAATTGACGAGATTCTGTCAGAATACGTAATCGGACAGGATGACGCCAAGAAGGCTCTGGCTGTTGCAGTTTACAATCACTACAAGAGAATAATGCTTCTCGATTCCGACGATGATGACGTGGAACTTCAGAAGAGCAACATCGCAATGGTTGGGCCTACAGGCTGTGGCAAGACCCTGCTGGCACAGACACTTGCGAGAATTCTTGATGTTCCTTTCGCAATTGCCGATGCAACGACTGTAACCGAAGCCGGATACGTTGGAGAAGACGTTGAAAACATTCTTCTCAGACTGATTCAGGCTGCAGATTATGACATTGAAAAAGCTCAGCATGGAATAATATATGTTGATGAGATAGACAAGATTGCACGCAAGTCAGAGAACCCGTCGATTACGCGTGACGTAAGCGGCGAAGGAGTACAGCAGGCACTGCTGAAGATTCTTGAGGGCACGGTAGCTGACGTTCCTCCTCAGGGCGGACGCAAGCATCCTCATCAGGAATTCATTCAGTTTGACACCACTGACGTTCTTTTCATCTGCGGCGGCGCATTTGACGGCCTTGACAAAGTCGTTCAGAAGAGAATAGGCGAGAAGGTAATAGGCTTCAACTCGGATGTAAGCTCCAACAACATGGACAAGAAGGAAATCCTCAAACACGCACAGCCTGAGGATCTGATGAAGTACGGACTAATTCCGGAAATCGTAGGCAGACTTCCTGTACTGGTTTCACTTGAGGAACTTTCACGCGAAGCTCTCATGGACATTCTCACCAAGCCTAAGAACGCGCTGATAAAGCAGTACAGCAAGCTTCTTGAGCTGGATGATGTTGAACTTGTTGTCGAGGAAGAAGCAATCGGAGCTATTGCTGACATGGCTATTTCCAGAAAGACGGGTGCCAGGGGACTCCGCGGAATCATGGAAAAGATCATGAACAATGTGATGTATGAAATTCCATCCAGAAAGGATGTGAAGAAGTGCATCATTACAAGAGAAACAGTTGAGGAGGAAAAGGATCCTGTTTTGATTCTCGAAAAGGACAGTTAAAAACAAAGGGATAAAAAAAGGGAGAGAAAAATGGAAGAAAAGAGAAAAGACATGAACATAACAGATGCAGAATTCGTTGAGCTGCCGATGATACCTCTGAGAGGTCTCTCGGTATTTCCAAACATGGTTCTGCATTTTGACATAGGTAGGGAAAAATCCATCAATGCCCTTGAAAAGGCAATGGTAAACAATCAGTACATTTTCCTTTCATCACAGAAGGATGAAAACACTGATCTTCCTACACCTGATGATTTCTACCAGATAGGAACCATAGGCAAAATCAAGCAGATGCTCAAGCTGCCGGGAGACTCCATCAGAGTTCTGGTAGAAGGTCTCTGCAGGGGACAGATAGAAGAAATACTCTTCGAGGTCCCTTATTTCAAGTGCAAAATCAGACCGATTACTGACAAGGAAGAAGAAGCCGATGACTCTGAAGCAGAGGCTCTCATGAGAACCGTTCTGGGAAGCTTTGATGAATACATCAACATCAACCAGAATCTGGCTCCGGAAATTTTCTTATCGGTTGTTTCAATAGAATCGCCGGGCAGAATGGCTGACATGATTGCATCCCATCTTGAAATCAAGATAGAGGACAAGCAGACCATCATAGAAACCCTTAACCAGAAGGAAAGACTGAGAAAGCTCAATGAGATTCTTCTCAGGGAAATTGAAATACTTAAAATCGAGCAGGATATCTCCACAAAGGTGAAATCACAGATCAACCAGAATCAGAGAGAGTATTACCTGCGTGAACAGATGCGCGCAATTCAGGAAGAACTGGGCGGAGAAGGAATTGAGGATGAAGTTGCCGATTTCAGGGAAAAGCTGGAGGAACTGGACCTGGAAGAAAAGACCAGGGCCAAGATTGCCAAGGAAATTGACAGATTCTCCAAGATGCAGCCTTCATCTGCAGAAGCTACAGTAAGCAGAACATATATAGAGACGGTTCTTGAGCTTCCGTGGAACGTTCTGAGTGAGGACAATATTGACATTAACAGAGCCGAAGAGATTCTGAATGAAGATCATTACGGACTTGAGAAGGTCAAGGAAAGGGTTCTGGAATATCTGGCTGTAATAAGACTTTCACAGAGCCTCAAGGGACCTATTCTATGTCTGGTCGGCCCTCCGGGAACAGGCAAGACTTCAATCGCCAAGTCAGTAGCCAGATCCATTAACAGGGAGTTTGTAAGAATGTCTCTCGGCGGAGTCAGAGACGAAGCTGAAATCAGAGGTCACAGAAGAACATACATAGGCGCCATTCCGGGAAGAATAATCAATGCCATTAAGGATTGCGGAACAAGAAATCCGGTTTTCCTCTTCGATGAAGTTGACAAGCTTGGAGCTGATTACAAGGGTGATCCCGCATCAGCACTGCTTGAGGTACTTGACCCTGAGCAGAACAAGGACTTCAACGATCACTTCCTCGAAGTGCCGTTTGACCTTTCTCAGGTAATGTTCATCACTACTGCCAACACGACGGAAACCATACCGAGACCGCTGCTTGATAGAATGGAAATAATTGAGGTCAGCGGATACACTGAAGATGACAAGCTTAAGATTGCGCAGCAGTATCTCGTGCCGAAGCAGATAAAAGAAAACGGTCTGACAAAGAAGATCGTTTCATTTACCAAGTCGGGACTGAAGACAATAATCGATTACTACACCAGAGAATCAGGTGTAAGAAATCTGGAAAGAGAGATAGGAACTCTCTGCAGAAGAGTAGCCAAGAAGTATGTTGCAGGCGATACAGATAAGGTAAGCATGACCGCAGCGACAGTAGAAGAATATCTTGGCAAGAAGAAATTCCACTTCGACATAATCAAAAACAAGAAGGAGGTCGGCGTAACTACAGGTCTGGCATGGACAATAGTTGGCGGCGAAACTCTCTTCATCGAAACCGCTGCAGTTGAGGGAACAGGCAAGCTTGAACTTACCGGTCAGCTCGGCGAGGTAATGCAGGAATCTGCAAAGGCAGGAATCAACTATATCAGACAGACTGCCGGGGAACTTGGAATTGACAGGGACTTCTACAAGAAGTATGACCTCCATCTCCATATTCCTGAGGGAGCAATTCCGAAGGACGGCCCTTCAGCAGGCGTGACCATGTGCGTTTCAATGGTTTCAACACTTACCGGAATTCCTGCAAGGAAGGACATCGCCATGACCGGAGAAATCACTCTCAGAGGCAAGGTTCTCCCTGTTGGCGGAATCAGAGAAAAGGTCATGGCCGCACACAGGGCAGGCATCAGGAAGGTGCTGCTGCCAAAGGACAATGAGCCTGACATTCAGGAAATTCCAGAAACGGTCAGAAATGAAATGGAATTTGTCCTTCTCGATAACGTAAGCCAGGCCCTTGAACAGGTGCTGGTTAAGAAGGCGGGAAAATAAAATGAAGATAAACAAATCGGACATAGAGACGGTTGCGGTAAAGCCATCCCAGTATCCGCCTGAAAATCTGAAGGAGATTGCCTTTGCGGGAAGATCGAATGTGGGCAAGTCTTCTCTGCTGAACCTTCTGACAGGACGCAAAAACCTGGCCAGAGTCAGCGGAAGCCCGGGCAAGACCAGAACGATTAATTTTTACATCATAAACGATGAATTCAGAATCGTGGATCTGCCGGGCTACGGATATGCCAAGGTCAGCAAGTCCGTTTCAGAGGGCTGGGGCGAGATGATGGAAAAATATCTGGAGAGCAGACCTAATCTTCTTAAGGTTGTTCAGCTGGTGGACATAAGACACGCACCTTCCAGACAGGATGTTCAGATGTATGATTACCTGAGGCATTTCGGACTTGATGGAATTGTTGTTGCGACAAAGGCGGACAAGGTATCAAGGAATCAGATTGCAAAGCAGGTAAAGTTGATAAGACAGACACTCGGGCTCGGACCGGAAGACATGGTCATTCCGGTTTCGGCCCTGAAGAAAACAGGTTACGAGGAGCTTCTTGACGTAATGGAAGAAGTTCTTGAAGGTTAATTTACGGGAGACAGAATATGAATTTCTGGAGTTTCAGAGTAATAATAAGCAGGTTTAAAGCCATCAGATTCATGATGGCTGATAAGACTGTGCCAAAAACAAAAAAAGCTCTGATCATCGCCGGCATTGTATATCTATTCCTGCCTTTTGACCTTATTCCTGCCATGGTATTCCCGCTGAGCCTTATAGATGATGTGTTTGTATGGCTCCTCATCATCTGGTATCTGAAGAAGGAACTGGATGTTTACTGGACAGGAGAAAAGGGCAAGGATCTTTCAAGGAAGTACAGGGATAAGAGCATGGTAGATGACGTTGAATTTGAAGTTGACGATGACAGGACGGAGGACGAAGAGAATGCATAATGACACCATAGGTACAGTAATGATTACAGAGGAGCAGATTCTCGCAAAGGCAGACGAGATCGGAAAGAAGATAACGGAGGATTTCGCCGGCGAGGAAATAGTCATGGTGGGAATACTCAGAGGAGCGGTTCTCTGGATGGCCGACCTGATGAAGCATGTTAATCTGGACATGACAATCGACTTCATGGCTGTTAGCAGCTATGGTGCCGCTACAAAGTCATCCGGCATTGTAAAGATCAACAAGGACCTGGATACAGACATTGAAGGCAAATCCGTAATTATTGTTGAGGACATTGTTGACTCCGGCGTTACACTGAATTATCTCATGGGTTACTTTGAGAGCAGAGGAGCAAAGAATGTAAAGATCTGTGCACTTCTCGACAAGCCTGAAGGCAGACGCGTTGACCTTGTTGCAGACTATGTGGGCTTTGTTGTGGATGACAGATTCATCGTTGGATATGGTCTCGATTACGACCAGAGATACAGAAACCTGCCATACATAACATGGCTTGAATCAAACTGATATGAAACACAGAATAAGAGGCCTCTGGAGGGTCCTGTTCGGGCGTACAACCATATTTGTACTGCTCATTCTAATTCAGATAGCGATTATTTTCGGTGGTGTTGCTGTGCTCGGTACCAAGATACTGATTGCCAACAACATCATTGGTGTGCTGTCTGTCATTATTCTCATATACATTCTCAATATCAGGCAGAATACAAGCTTCAAGCTAATGTGGATTATTCTGATTGTTGCCACACCTGTTATCGGTGTGCCTTTTTACATTTACACGAAGATTCAGCCAGGTACAAAGCATATAGCCAACAGGCTTGAGAAAGAGTATGAGGAGCAGAAGAACCTGCTTCTGCCGGACAAGGGAACCGTTGACAGACTCATGGTCGATTCGGGAAACGAGTACGGCATTTTCAAATATCTCTTTGAAGAAGGAAGATTCCCAGTGTACGACGACTGCGGCCTGGAATATTTTCCTCTTGGCGAGGACAAGTTCGATGAACTCGTCAGACAGCTGCAGAAGGCCGAGGAATTCATTTTCCTGGAATACTTTATCATTGCCAAAGGAGAAATGTGGGACCAGATTCTTAACATCCTACGTGAGAAGGTAAGAGAGGGTGTTGAAGTAAGGCTTCTCTATGACGGAACAAACATGATGCTGACACTTCCTAAGGGATATCCGAAGAAGATAAGATCCTACGGAATCAAGTGCCGTGTCTTTTCTCCGATGAGACCGTTTCTCACCACGCACCAGAACAACAGAGACCACAGAAAAATCGCGGTTATTGACGGGCATACCGCATTTACAGGCGGCGTCAATCTGGCTGATGAATATATCAACAGGAAGGAAAGATTCGGACACTGGAAGGATACGGCCATAATGGTCAAGGGACCGGCTGTAGACAGCTTTACGCTCATGTTCCTTCAGATGTGGAACATAAACAGCAGCAAGCCCGAAGATTACCAGAAATACATGTACAAAGGCATGGAGGAGGATAATTCCGTTACATACGGCGGCTATATCGTTCCGTACGGCGACAGCCCTCTGTACAATGAAGATGTCGGCAAGAAGGTATACCTGGACATTCTCAACAGGGCCAACCATTACGTGCACATTATGACGCCGTACCTTATCCTGGATGAGGAGATGACAAATGCCCTTGTATTTGCAGCGCAGAGAGGCATCGATGTTAAGATTATTCTCCCGCACATACCTGATAAGAAATACGCTTATTTCCTTGCCAGAACTCACTACGAGGAGCTCATTCAGGGCGGGGTGAAATTATATGAATACACGCCGGGCTTCGTGCATGCCAAGGTGTTCACCAGCGATGACGAAAAGGCCGTTGTCGGAACCATAAACCTTGATTTCAGAAGCCTGTTTCTGCACTTTGAATGTGCAACATACATCTGGGATAATCCTATTGTTGCTGACATCGAAGAGGACTTCGGAGAGACGCTCGAAAAGTGCCAGAGAATTACAATGAAAAACTGCAGGGATTATTCACTGGTCGGAAAAGTATGCGGAAGGGCATTGAGACTGATTGCACCGTTAATGTAAGGACATGGAAAGGCTATAATGGCTAAAAAATCACTTGTTACAAGCGCAGCTGTACTGGCTGTTGCAGGATTAATAGTAAAAATACTGGGAGCGTGCTTCAGAATACCTCTCACAAACTGGATTGGTGCTGCCGGAATGGCCAACTATGCGCCGGCTTATGCAATATATTCGGTATTGCTCGTCGTTTCAACAGCCGGTCTGCCTGTTGCAACATCCAAGATGGTTTCCGAAAGATATGCTGTAGGGCAGTACAAAGAGGCAGACAGGGTGTTCAGAATCTCCAGAATTCTCATGACGGCTCTTGGGCTTGCAGGGGCGCTGGTTGTAATTTTCGGCGCATCCGGGATTGCCCAGCTTGTACACGTGCCGGGTTCGGCTCTTGCCATGCAGGCAACGGCACCGGCTCTTCTGATAGTGCCGCTCATGTCCGCATACAGAGGATATTTCCAGGGACAGCAGAACATGAATCCTACAGCCGTTTCACAGATAATGGAACAGCTTTTCAGAGTTGGAATCGGGCTTTCACTTGGATATGCAATGATGAACGGAAGTCTGTTTGCAGAACAGTATGATTCCGGTGCCAGAGGCGCAGCAGGAGGATGCTTCGGAGCATCCGCCGGAGCTCTTGCCGGGCTGGCAACGGTACTTCTGATATACGGGCTCAGCAGAAAGGCCATCAGAGCAAGAATCAGAAAAGATGATACAGGTAAACATGAATCTTCAGGAAAAATCCTAAAGACTCTTATTCTCATAGCGATTCCTATTACGATTGGCGCGGCTCTGCTTCCGCTCATGAATGCCATAGATTCGGGAATAGTAAACTACAGACTTGAAACAACGGGCTGGGATGTTCAAACGGCAAATGATCTGTACGGACAGCTCACATCGATGGCTGATCCTATTATCGGATTCCCGCAGGTATTCATGCAGGCCATTATAGTAAGCATAGTACCTATGGTATCCGCGGCGAACAGAATAGGCGACAGAGAAGAGCTTAAGGGAACGATATCACTGGGACTCAGAATGACAACCATGATCGCATTCCCATGCACGAGCGGTCTGCTCATTCTGGCAAAGCCTGCATTGCTTTTGCTTTATCCGTATCAGGTCGAGAGTGCGATAAGCGCAACACCTTGCCTGAGAGTGCTCGCCATAGGATTCATCTTCCTCGGCCTGGTTACGACCATGACGGGAATTCTTCAGGGTCTTACCAGGCAGAACTGGCCTGTTATCAACCTGGCTATCGGAATTGCCGTAAAGATTATCGTAACCTGGATTCTGGTTGGAATTCACAGCATTAACATAGTAGGTGCCGCTGTCGGAACACTGTGTGCCTATCTTACGGCCGCCACACTGGATTACATTTGCGTTGTCAGATTTTCCGGAGCGAGAATACCTGTTAATCTTGCCGTCGTGAAGCCGCTTCTGTCATCAGTTGTAATGGGAATTTTCGTGTTTGGAGCCTACAGGCTTTTCATGCTTACAGGTCACAACAGCATTGCCACTGTTATGGCAATTCTGATAGGTGCCGTTGTATATGGAATCATGATTATCAAGACAAAGGGCATTACGAGAAACGAGGTAATCGGCATCAGATTCGGAACCAGAATTGCAGCCGTTTGTGACAGGTTGAAGCTGTGGTAATTTGTTATAAATCACATACAAATTTGCGACATTTCTGGAGGAGAAATAAATGCGCAAAAAAACCTTGGAAACGTTGGAAAATGCCCTTGACAAGGCTTTTGAAAGGTGCGAAAATTGAGAACATAACACAGGTAGATGTTAATCATGTTTAAGGAGGAATTATCGGATGAATAAAGCTGAATTAGTTACGGCTGTTGCAGAGAAAACAGGTGCAAAGAAAAAGGATGCTGAAGCAGCAATCAATGCAATGACAGTATGCATTGAAGAGGCGCTGCTGAAGGGTGAAAAGGTACAGTTAATCGGATTCGGAACTTTCGAAGTTAGAGAAAGAAAGGCAAGACAGGGAAGAAACCCTAGAAAGCCTGGCGAAGTTATCGAAATCGCAGCATCAAAGGCACCGGTATTCAAGGCTGGAAAGGCTCTGAAGGATGCAGTTAACAAATAAGCTTTGATTTTTCTGGCAGGTAACTTCGGTTACCTGCTTTTTTTTCAGGAGTACGTAAGTGAGTGTATTGATTTCAATTATTGTTCCGGTATTCAACTGCGGGGACACGATAGAGAATTGCATAAACAGTTTAACCGGTCAGACTCTGGAGAATATTGAAATTATCTGTTCGGATGACGGATCTCAGGATTCATCTCTCAGCATCATAAATGATCTGGCAGGGAAGGATTCAAGAATTAAAGTCATTTCAGCTGAACGGAACATGGGGACGCTTATGGCCAGAAAGAAGGCCGTTGAGCTTGCCAGCGGGGAGTATATCATGTTCTGTGATGGAGATGACTGGTATGAGCCGAATGCATGTGAGGAGCTGTATGCATCTGCCAGGGAGAAAGATGTTGATGTTCTTATGTACGAGGTAAAGGCTGTTAATTCTGAAACAGAAGAGAACTATGCCAGACATAAATGGATGCAGAACGGTTTTCGTGTAAAAGAGGAATGCATAAGACATGAACACGCAATACCTCAGATAAACAGAATAAACGGGCTGAACAACAAGATCATCAGGGCGGACGTGTGCAGGAAGGCATATTCATGTACGAAGAATATTTACATGACCAATGCGGAGGATACTTACGCCTGCTGGCTAATTCATTTCTTTTCCGATTCTTTTGAAACAATCAATAAGACATATTACAACTACGACTATACAAAGGGCGGTACCGGAATCAATAGCCGTACTCTTGAACAGTTTGAACGCTTTGCATCATGCATGTCGACATACGAAACCCTTACCAGACAGTTTCTGATTGACAATTGCGCATCGGACGATATCATGAACAGATTTGAAGAAGATGCGGAGATCAAGAGAACATTCTGCATAAAGGAGTGGAGAAGAACCATCTGCAATGAGGATGCTGCTGAGGCTCTTGAGATTCTGATGAAGTATTTTACTAAGGAAGAAGTGCTCAGAATTCTTCACAGCCGACTGAATTATGTTGAACAGACAAGGGATCACATTGTCCTGAAAAACGACAGAAGTGAGGAGACGCTGAAAAAGGCAAAGACTGCACTTGAAACAGCAGAGGAAAACATTGAAAAGCTAAAAAAAACAAATGAAGAACTACGGAATGAACTTGCTCAGACAGGGGATGAACTTGTGAAGACAGGGGATGAACTTGTGAAGACAGAGGATTAGCTGAATGAAATCAGAAACTCCAGATTGTACAGAATCGGGAGAATCAACGGATCCGTTCCGGGAAAGCAGAAATAGCATTGATACAGCATCGGGAATCCCGTTGCTGTTTTTGAAGTTTGAAGGTATTATAGACATATTATGAGAATAGATAAATTTTTGAAAAACAGCAGAATAATAAAGAGAAGAACAGTTGCCAAAGAGGCATGTGAGCAGGGAAGGATAACCGTAAATGAAAAAATCGCCAAACCCGGAACGGAGGTCAGGGTTGGCGACATAATTCATATTCAGTTTGGTAACGGTTCGCTTACGGCCAGAGTCGAACTATTAAGTGAATCTGTCCGCAAGGAAGATGCCGCGGGCATGTATACCATCATTGAATGATTTTGCATTCTGGACTATCTGTCCAGCCAGCCGCTTACCGGTCTGACAACATATCTGTAAATCAGCGGAATGGTTATTATCTGAGCTGCAAACAGGATGATGCAGTTTGGAATTCTGCTGATCAGGGTTGGCCAGTAAGGGGTTCCGTACATTACAGCCAGACAGAGAGTAGTGCCGAACAGCTTGATTACTCCGGCAACTGCCAGTGAAGCCAGCAGGCTAGCCAGGATAAGCTTTTTTCCTGAAAGGTCTCTGTTGTAAAAGGCGAAGCCGTAAACAAGGCCGATTATTCCGGCAATTACTGTCAGTCCAGGGTTGATCATTCCAAAAGGCATGCCAATGGCACATACCAGGTCACCGACCATGTAGGTTACGGCAGCCCAGACAGGTCCGTAAAGGCAGGCCACAACCATTACCGGCAGGAAATCAAAGCCCAAATGAACCAGATCGGTGGTAATGCCCAGGAATCTTGAGAAAATAAAAATGAGCGCAACCATTAGGGCCATTACGACCATCTGAAGTGTTCGCTCTTTAGTTGATTTGGCGGTTTGCTGCATAAAAAAATCTCCTTTCATTTTGACAGTGCTACGTAGTAACTACACCAAAGATGAAGAGAGTTTCTTTCATTATTAATGTAGTAGCGGACGCGACATTGTACCGCGGATAAATCCTTCGTTCATGAGCAACATCCCATCTCATGACACTTTACGCACAATATCTACTCTACGTCGAAACAATATTAGCATATGAATAAGCACTTTGCAACATTATATACATTTTCATATATGGCAATAGGATGCTTTACTCCACTCATTGCCCAGTACCTTTCGGCCATCGGCTTTGATGGCACGCAGATAGGTGCTGTGACGGCCACAGGGACTCTTGTGGCCATTTTTGCTGTGGCGTTTTGGGGAAGAATATACAACAGGGCTTCTGCAAAGGCAGGAGTCATAGAGCTGCTCTGCCTCGGTGCAATCATCTTCAATGCTGCTCTCATGTTTACTGACGCTATGGTTCCGGTGATAATCATGTTCGGAATAATGTATTTCTTCCAGGCACCTATCATGTCGCTTGTGGATTCATATACGGTTCTCGGCCAGTATGACAATTTTGGAGGCAAAAGGGCCTGGGGTGCCGTCGGATTTGCTGCGGGAGTATTCATTGCCGGCCGGCTTGCGGATCTCATTTCACTCAGGACAATATTCGGTCTGTACGAAACATGCTTTGCCGTCACAATAGTCGTGCTGATTGTTCTGCACAGACGTCTTCACGGAAACCCTTCCGCCAGACCGGAAATCGCAGTGGATAAAAGCAGAAAGTATGCAGATCTGCTCAAAAGCAGGAGAGTGGTGGAAATTATCATATGCGCCTTCTTCATGGGCGGTACCAATGTGGCGAATAACACCTATTTCAGCTTCCTTTATATAGAGGGAGGCGGAACCATAGCCGGCGTAGGAGTCTGCATGCTCCTCATGGTTGGCAGCGAAGTGCCGTTCATGGCCTGGAGCAGACGCCTTTCGGACAGGTTTACCATGGAAAAGGTTCTGCTGGCGGCAATGATCGTTTCCGTAATGCGATTCTGTCTTTACGGCATCGGGCTGCCATGGTGGGTACTGATTATAATGTTCTTCACACAGGGAGCGGTGAACGGAATCATTCTTGTCGAGTTTGTAAGATGTGCAGCGGCCTGCGCACCTGAAGGGTGCAGCAGTCTGGCCATATCTGCCTACTATATTATAGGAAGCAACATCAGCACCGTTGTCTGCCAGTTTGCAGGGGGCATCATACTGGATTCATTCGGAGCCACCGGCGTGTACATGTTCTTCGGACTCTTTAATCTGGCCGGCGTATTGCTCTATTTTGCCTTCGGATTATTTAAATCAAAATAAGTTTAAAACAGGGCTTGACAAGGAAGACTGTATTTGTTATCCTATCAAAGCTGTGCCAAAACGGACAGCGCGAAACACCTGAAAAAGTGCTTCGCTGATACCGACAGTTTTCCGCAGAATTATCTGCAAAAACAACTTGAAATTTAATTAAAAAAATTGAAAATAGTTGTTGACAAAGGATGCTGATTAAGGTATTATATAAAAGCTCGCGGTAAGCGAGAAACGGCTCGAAAGAGCTGCGAACATTGAAAACTTCATAGTGTAGAAATTTGAGTCATAGACTGCCTCGGCTG
>JAKSSG010000036.1 GCA_024403185.1 Clostridia bacterium | reverse complement strand
GGCATTAGCATGTAGCATTCACCTGTTTTGCCACGACCGGTGCCGAAAATCCTTGATAACAGCAACTGCTCGTGACCGAAGTATGCAACAACCATCAGTTTTGCCACAATTCGGTCCACTTTAACACATAAACTGTGGCAAACTCACTGTAAACTGTAATACGATACTAAACACATGGCTAACAGAGAACAAATAATGGAAGAACATCTGAATAGTTTCGAGGACTGCCTGCAGCACGAGGTTTCCTTCTGCAGTGCGGCGTGCCCCTTCGGTCTTGACGTGAACACATTCATCGCAAGACTCCAGGAGGGTCGTTTTAATGCGGCCTACAAGGCATACCGCGATGCAACAGGTTTCCCTGAAATCGCGAACCTGCTCTGCACAGAGGAATGCAAAGGCAGCTGTCTGCGCAATGCGGTTGCAAAGGCAGACCCGTCAGACAGTTCAAACGCTGCCGACCCAATCGAGCTCCTCAAGCTGGAAAGGGCCGTCCTGGCTCACGCAAGCCGCAAGGACCCCGTAAACTACAATGTTCCATCCAAACACAAGAGCGTGGCCATCATCGGTGCCGGAATAAGCGGCATGGCCTGCGCCCTGAGAATGGCGACCAAGAAGTACAAGGTTACCATCTACGATAAATCCGATGCGATCGGCGGTGCCCTTTTCGAAGGCTGCACGCCTGAAGATGAAGAAAAAGTTCAGGCTGATTTTGCATTGCAGATGCAGCACCTGGACTACGACATAAAATTCAATACGGAAATCAAATCCCTGGACGAGCTTATCCGAATGGGATATGAGGATAATAAAGCCGCTGCTGAAGCCGGCGTTTCTGCCGTGGCCGCTGTAATGAGATCCCGCACGACCAACGCCTCGCAGAATTACGAGGGAACCTACGATGCAATCTACATCGCAACAGGCGAAGGCGGCGAAGACTTTGGCCTTAATGCAAAGGCAGCCGGCGAGGACTTTGGCGGGCCATGCACGCTGATATGCCATGGAGACGGAACCCACGATACTGCAGTATTTCTGGGCGGCTCCCTTGTGGGCACGGATTCCATTCATGCCCTGGCTGACGGTCTGAGAATGTCAACAGCAATTGACAACTACACCCTGACCGGAATTCTCAAATATCCGGTCTACCCTGAAACAGAAATACAGATCGACGAGACTCAGTTTGTAACGACTGCATCAACAGTCTCCGCCGACTCAACATATACAAAGGAAGAAGCTGTCGAGGAAGCAAAACGCTGCATGCAGTGCCAGTGCAATGCCTGCAGGCTGCACTGCGATCTGACGGAATATCTGCACAAGTGGCCTCTCCGAATCAAGGATGAAATCATTGCGACGACAGCTCCGGGCAGATCAGAACTGCATGCAACTCCGGCGGTAAGGCTGATTAACAGCTGCACTCACTGCGGGCTCTGCAAACAGACCTGCCCTTCGGATATTGACATGGACGGCCTCATCCAATCCGCCCGCGTCCGCATGCACAAGCTTGACAAGATGCCTTGGGCATTCAACGATTTCTTCCTGCGCGACATGGCCTTCACCAACAGTGAGGCTGCAAGAATATGTCGCAGAAACCTTTCCGGAACGAATCATGGTGACGTTTCTGAAAACTCATTTGTGTTCTTCCCGGGATGCCAGCTGGGTGCAGGCTCACCGGAGCTGGTAATCAGAACATATGAATACCTGCTGGCACACGAAGCCAATACCGGCATCATGACCGGCTGCTGCGGCATTCCTGCCAGATGGGCCGGTGACGAAGACCTGCACGACTCGGTGCTCGCACAGATTAAAGAAGACTGGGAATCAATGGGCAAACCTGTAATGGTTCTTGCCTGCCCAAGCTGCAGAAACACCTTCGCCGAACACCTGCCGGAAATCGAAACCGTATTTATTTACGAACTCATGGCTGAATGGGGAATCGATACAATCAACACAGCCAATGCAAAGGCAGCCAAAACCTGTGACGAAACCTATAGCGTGTTCGACCCTTGCGCAACAGCAGCGGATGAACCGGTGCGCCGGGCCGTTCGCAAAATCTGCAGCGACATGGGAATCAGCCTCGAGCCGCTCCCTGTTCAGGAAAAGTGGAGTGCATGCTGCAGCTACGGCGGTCACAACGCACTGGCTGACCCGGCCTTCAACAGCTTTGTAAAAGAACAGAGAATCAGCGAAAGCCCGCTGCCGTACATTACATACTGCAGCAACTGCCGCGATGCTTTTGAGCAGGAAGGCAAGGAGGCACCACACATTCTCAATCTGGTATTCGGACTTGAATCAAAGCAGTGCACCTTTACGCAACGCCGTGAAAACAGAATCTGGCTGAAGAAACAGCTTCTCAGGCAGTTCTTTAACGAATCGCCAATTGGCGATGACGCAAGTACAGGCTCCAATGGGCCGACGGGCGCAGACTCCAATGAACAGACAGGAGGCGACATGGAATCAGTGAAACTTGAAATGAGCGATGAAGTCAGACAGAAGCTCAGCAGGGAATACATTCTTGAAGAAGAGGCTGCTGATGCGGTTGCGTTCTGTGAAAGAACGGGAAGAACTCTGCACGACACCGAAAATGACACTTACACTGGCTATCGCAAGATAGGCAACCTGACATACTGGGTTACCTATAGAAAGAACGGCCCGGATAAATTTGAACTCGTTAATGCTTACACACACCGAATGGAAATTGAACTGGAGATGGTCTGGAATGGAGAAAAAGTCGACATTGATATGTAACAAATGCGGAGTCCCCCTTGAGCCCATCAAGGTGAATTTCAAATATCTCGGCAAGCAGTTTGAACATGCCGTTGACCGCTGCCCGAAATGCGGTCAGGTCTACATCCCTGAAGACCTCGCCAAGGGCCGAATGGCCGAAGTGGAAAAAATACTGGAAGATAAATAAACAAATCAAACAAACAGATAGGTTGAATTTTTATGTCAGATAAATTTACACTCGTCCGCGCACCCAGCGGATATGAAAAAAGCAAATTCGCCTTTTTCCCGGGTTGCTGCCTTTGCGCACAGGAACCGGAAATTGCAGCTAAAGTCTACGACTCCATGCTTTTTCAGAATCAGGATACTGCAATATTCATGCAGTGCTGCGATAATATTGATGAAATCCGGGAGGCATGGATTGCTCTGGGAAAGCCACAGATGATAATGTGCTGCAGTGAATGCGAGGAAGTCTTTGCGGATAAGCTGCCTGAAATTCCCGTCGTGTCACTCTACGACAAATTCATCGAATACGAAATCAGCGGTGGCTGCAACAGCGTCGACTACTGCCTTCACGAATCGGTAAAAAGCGAGGCTGTTGTCAGACTGGCAGAGGACATGGGCGTTACAATTCACGAGTACGAAGAGAACAGCACTTTCCCGTACCTTGTCAGCGACATCAACATTCGAAACCGTCTCAAGGAATCCGGCCATGATGCTGCTCACATCCTGGAGCTCATGTTCGGAATGGGTGCATCGAATACCCACCTGATTCACGAGCACGACCACGGCGATGAGGCGGCAGATAATGCAAAAGCAGACGAGACCTTTTGCGACGGCAACTGCTCGGCATGTGCCGGCTGTCAGGACAAGCCCCATCCGCCACAGCCCCTTCCGACAGATGATCAGAAGGAGGCCAACCGCCTGGAACTGAAGGAGGTCCTGCTGGCGCTCTACTGGGGTGAGATTTAATCCAATAAGGACGCAGCAAATCAAATAAACAAGCACGAAATAAGCACGAAAAAAGCGGACACGCAACGCAGGGTGTCCGCTTTTGTAATGTCCATATGATTTTACTTTTCCACAAATCTTCTGATTGTCAGAATCTTTCCGGGTGCGTGAACGCTGCTCATGCATATTCCCGCATGTGAGTTGTAGGCGTGTACTATCATTCCGTTGCCTGCGTACATTGCATAGTGTCCCGGATAATATATCACGTCTCCCGGCTGTGCCTCAGCAAGGCATACGCCTTTGCCCATCTTGTAGAAGCCCATGCGCGGAACATCATATCCGAAATGCTGATAGCAGGAATAAATGAACCCGGAGCAGTCGGTTCCGTTGGTCAGGCTGGTGCCTCCCCACTTGTAAGGATTGCCGAGGAACTGCTTGCCGAAATTGACAAGCTCCATGCCGTCCATTGTGCCGAAAGGCTCTCCGCTGTAGTCGGCCCATGCAGTGTCGTGCGGTCTTGCCTTTGTACCAAGATACATTACGGTATCCACAGGGTCCTTGATGACCTCTTCTTCAACAGGCTCCTCGCTCTTTTCCTCGCCGTTAACCATTACAACTTCATTGGTTACGATCTTTTCGCCTTCCTTGCCCTCCGACTTCAGCTCGGTGTTGCCCTCAAAGAGTTCGTCGGTCTTCTCGTAAACCGTCTCCGGCTTGACCGTCTTCTTCTCGTCAACCTTGGATGCCGTAGTCACGTGCATCATCGGCTCATCTGTATCATTGCTTGCCAGAACCTTTTCAACCGCTTCCTCTTCGGTAATTACCGTCGGCGGTTTGACTCCGATAAACAGAGGCTTGTCCTCAATCTTCAGTTCCTCTTCAAGCTTTATTGAATCAACGTCGCCGTCCTCAGGAGTATAGTACTCCATTACGTCACGTACAACCTGCTCCGCCGTATCCTCGTCCTCAACGATGAACAGCTCTTCACCGTCCGCCGAAACGATATACGGATCCTCTACCTTTGTTCCATCTGCGTATACCGCGTACGGCTTTACCATGATGTTAAAGGTAATGCCAGCTGCCAGTGCAAATGCAAAAGCAACACATACGGCTCTGAGCAGATGTCTGTGCATAAACAGAAATGCTTTAAATTTGATCATAAACACTCTCACTCTAAACTGTAACTTATCTGTCTCTCATCCCCTGTAATATCATCCCCTGTAATATCAATTATTTTCTGATTACGTCCGTTCCCATGTACTTTCTGAGCGCCTCAGGAATAACAACCGAGCCGTCCTCCTGCTGGAAGTTCTCCAGAATTGCGGCAACGGTTCGGCCTACTGCCAGACCTGATCCGTTCAGGGTGTGAACGAATTCCGGTTTAGCCTTGTCTTCAGGTCTGAATCTGATGTTGGCGCGGCGTGCCTGGAAGTCTTCGAAGTTTGAACATGAAGAAATCTCAACATATCTGCCGTAGCTTGGCATCCACACTTCAACGTCGTAGGTCATGGCTGATGAGAATCCCAGGTCACCTGTGGAAAGTCTTACAACTCTGAACGGAATTCCCAGTCTTCTGAGTACTTCTTCAGCATCATCAGTCAGCTTCTCAAGTTCATCGTATGAGCCTTCAGGCTTTACGAATTTAACCATTTCAACCTTCTGGAACTGATGCTGTCTGATCAGTCCTCTGGTGTCTCTTCCTGCGCTGCCCGCTTCAGCTCTGAAGCAAGGAGTGTATGCAGTGTGATAAATCGGCAGATCATCAGCCGACAGGATTTCATCATCATAGAGGTTTGTTACAGGAACCTCTGCAGTAGGGATCAGGAAGAAATCCTTCTGAGGGATGTAGAACATGTCTTCCTCGAATTTCGGCAGCTGTCCAGTTCCTGTCATCGCTGTTCTGTTAACCATGAACGGTGGAAGGATTTCGGTGTAGCCCTGTTCTTCAGTGTGCAGGTCCAGCATGAAATTGATAACCGCTCTTTCAAGACGTGCGCCCAGCCCCTTGTAAACGGTGAATCTGGCGCCTGCAATCTTGGCTGCTCTTTCGAAATCGAGAATATCAAGGTCCTCACCGATGTCCCAGTGTGCCTTTGCTTCAAAAGCAAACTCCGTAGGTTCGCCCCACTTTCTCATCTCAACATTGTCGCTGTCATCTTCGCCGACAGGCACGTCAGGATTAGGTGTGTTCGGAACGTTCAGCAGAGCATTCTTCAGGTTTTCCTCAACCTCTGATACCTGAGCGTCCAGTTCCTTGATCGCTTCTGACAGTTCCTTCATCTCGGCCATGAGCTGAGTGGTGTCTTCGCCGTTCTTCTTCATGACAGGAATCTGCTTTGATTTTGTCTTCTGCTCATTCTTCATCTGTTCAACCTTTGCGAGAAGCTCTCTTCTCTTCAGGTCAAACTCGCGAACATTGTCCAGTCCGAAGTCGCCCTTCTGCCTTCTCTCAACGGCAGCCTTGACGCCTTCAAAATCCTCTCTTATTCTCTTGATATCTAACATTTTGCAACTCCTCTAAAACAGATTCTTCTTGTATATTGAATATAAGGTTCTAAGTTCTTCAACCTTGACCTGCATTTCCATGAGCAGGTCTGATGCTGTCTCGTAGTCTTTGCCGTCCAGGGCTTCAACTATGCGGGACAGCAGACAGGTTTCATCCAGAGCATTCTTGCCCAGATAGTTTCTGAGCCTGAAGATTCTTCCCCAGTAATGTCTGTCATAATCTGTACTGTCTTCATCGGTGTGAATCTTTTTGCACTCTCTCAGAAGGTCCATGGTCTCCGGAACGATTCTGTTCGAGAGTTCCATGCTCCACTGACTCAAAACAGCCTCCTTGTATGAAGCCAGTGCCTGGTCTGTCATTACATCATCCCTTCTGAAGATGTCCAGTTTCTCAGGACTCTTGTCAAAGGCACTGATGTTTTCCCATACCGTGTTCGGCGCCTTGCCGAAATATTTATTTCTCTCATCCTCGGTGTAGTCCTCGAAGATGTTCTTTTCACTTCTGTATACTCTGTCCTTTTCCAGATAGAAATCTTCTTCGCCGTACTCCTTGGAGATTGATTTCTCCAGTTCCGCAGGCGTTTTGGAATTCTCCAGAGTTCCCTTTATTCCGTCAAGCATTGCCATGTAAGATGCCGCCAGCACCAGATAGGTGTTGCTCCCCGGGTAAGGCGAACGAAGTTCGAATCTTGTGGCGAGCGGGTTGCCCGGTTCTCTTACAAGACCTACCAGAACCGTTCTGTTTCTCGAAGGCATCTTCGCATCATGGCCAAGCGATGTTACAACGCAGACGGGAGCTTCATAGCCCGGCTTCTGTCTGTTAAAAGCATCGTTGGTTGCGCTTACAAACGGATTAACCACATCATAGTTTTTCAGCAGTCCCATTATTGCGCCGTATCCGATCGGGCTCAGGAACTGACTGTCGTCGTTCGGATTGAAGAGATTGATTCTCCTGCCATCCTTCAGCACTGCGGCCACTCCCATGTGGGTATGTTCACCGCTTCCCGCAACAGTTTCCATTGGTTTTGCGAGGAATGAAACCTCCAGCCCATAGGTTCTGAAAATGTCTCTGACCACGTACTTGATGTGGTTTTCGTTATCGGCAGCCTGTACCGCAGTGGAATATTTCCAGTCGATTTCAAGCTGTTCCATTATGTGGTCGTAGTTTCCGGAATTGCCCAGCTTGGCCTTGACGCCGCCGACCTCTTTGTGGCCCATTTCCATTTCAAAGCCATACCTCTGCAGGATCATCAGGCACTCTTCAAGGGCCGCTCTGACCGGTCCGACAGTTCTCTTCCAGTACTGCTCCTTAAGCGTCTGTGCAGTTGAAAGCTGTTCTCTGTCCGCATCATCATCCGGTGTCTTTACCCAGAATTCCAGTTCTGTTGCCGCTGTAATGTCTATTCTTTCTATTTCGTCCGCACTGTCAATTTCAAGGTGCTCAAACACATAAGGGTTTTCATTCAGAAGCTCCATCAGCTCTTCCTTGAAGTTGTACACTGCGTCTCTCAGGATTACCCTGGAACCCACTCTGTCTGAATCATTGTGAACCAGAGTCGATGGAATACGGAGAGTTCCTACAGGAAGGCCCGTATCCGGATCCGGATAATCCAGGTTGTGATCCACAAACCAGTTAACGGTGCAGTCCGGAATGATATCCACCTTGCCGTTGTTCAGGTCTGCAATTTTAGGGAGTACTACCGATGAACCGTCTGTCTGGATGCCTGACTGCAGGAAGGAATCCACATCCTTCAGGAATTCCTCTACGGGAATCTTCTCGTCAGTATCATGTCCGCCTACGTCAATTCCCACCAGTGAAACGAACTTGACCTCAGGATGTCTTTCGAGAATCATCCTTATTGAATGCTCGTCATGGCTTTCAGGCGGAAGTGTATATATCATTTTGTCCAGATCATACTTCAGCATCTGGTGCCTCCTTTAACTTATGAAATGCTGAAGGGGGACCGAGTGTGACTCACGTCCCCCTTTGTCTGTTTTTGCATTAAGGTCGCTTCCCCTGTTGCGTCCTTAGTTTGAAAGCTTCTTCAGGTACTTTTCAAGCTCATCCATGCACTTGCCGTACTTAGCCCAGTCACCGTCTGCCAGTGCTGCCTGTGCTTCGTCGTATGCATTCTGTGCTGCCTGTGCAAGCTCTGTCTTTGACATTTCTCCTCCGGTATTGCTGTCCTTGTCGTTCTTGTCTGCGTCCTTACCGTTCTTGCTTTCGTGAGCTGATCCTTCGCCGAACATTGAGTTCAGTGCTTCGGCCAGGGTTGGCTCGTAAGCGATGTCGTCACCGTATACTACGATAACTCTCTTAACTTCAGGGATACTGGAGTTTGTAGCTTCCAGATATACTGGTTCAACATAGAGCAGTGAGTCTTCGATAGGAATTACGAAGAGGTTTCCTCTGCTGTACTTTGAACCGGACTGACTCCACAGTGAGAATTCCTTTGAAATTTCAGTGTTCTGGTCAATCTGTGCTTCAACCTGCATTGGACCGTAAACGATCTTGCTCTTAGGCATCTGGTAGAGTACCAGCTTGCCGTAGTCGCTGCCGTCATTACGTGCAACCAGCAGGCCCATCAGGTTCTTCTTGTCCTTCGGAGTGAACGGAATTGAGTTTACGAATTCTGCACTCTTTTCGCCAGGAAGCTTCATGATGTAGTAGTTTGGTGTCATTGACTGTTCTTCAGTTCCGTAGATTTCCGAAGCAATCTGCCACAGGTCTTCGTTCTGATAGAATACCTTAACATCGTTCATGTGGTATCTCTGATAGATTTCAGCCTGGATGTTAAGCAGTGTTCCCGGATATCTGATGTGAGCCTTCAGACCTTCGGGCATATCCTTCAAGTCCTTGAAGAGCTGAGGATAGATGTTCTTGAATGTCTGTGCAATCGGGTCGTTTCCGTCAACGATGTAGTAGTTTGTTTCGCCTGTGTATGCATCAACTACAACCTTCACTGAGTTTCTTACATAGTCAACGTCAGTATCAGCATTGTACGGTTCTGAATATGGATATCTGTTTGTTGCTGTATATGAATCGATAATCCAGTAGAGGTGTCCGTCAACAGTTACCATGTAAGGGTCCTTATCATAGTCGAGGTAAGGCATGATTTCATGTACTCTCTTCTCGATGTTTCTGTTGATCAGAATCTTTGAGTCGCTGTTGATGTTTCCTGAAACGAGCATCTTCAGTGATCTTTCTCTTACTGAGAACATGAATCTCGTAAGCAGATTCATCTTGATTCCTGCATCAGCCTTGTACTGACAGTACTTGTTGCTGTTTCCATCAGGATAGTCGAATTCATCTTCGTCTGTGTTAACCAGAACGTAATCGTTTGTCATTTCGCCGAAGTAGATTTCAGGATCTGTAATCTTAACGTCTACTGATGATTCCGGCGGAATGCCGTCAATCAGCATGTCAGGCTGACCGCTTGCAGTAATCTTGTCTACTCTTGAGAGTACAGCACCATAACCGTGAGTGTACTTCAGGTGCTTGTTCAGCCATGTATTACTGATTCTCTTTTCATCAATTTCTCTCGCCGACATGAACGTCTGAGTATAGTCACCGTCAATAGTGTATCTGTCAACGTCAACGTCGTTGAATTCGTAGTACTGTCTGATTGACTGTGTCTGGTTGTAGAACTTCATTGCCGGAGCATAGTCATTGATTCTGATATTTGAAATTGTTTCTTCGTTTCTTGCAACGTCATTGCTGGACAGGTCTTCCGTTGCCTTGAAGGCCTTGATGTCTACACCATCCAGTCCGTAAGCATACTGAGTATATTCGATATTTCTTTCAAGGTACTTGCTTTCCTTGTTGATTTCGTCAGGTGATACTACGAAGTTCTGTACCAGGAAGCCGACGCCTGTTCCCAGCAGACCAACTACTACCATTACGAGCGGAACAATCACGCCAACCTTGAACTTTTTCTTTGAAATTGCATATGCAACGGTACCTGCTGAAATAACAGCAAGACCGATGAGTATTCTGTACATCCACAGAGTAATGTTAACATCCGTGAAACCTGCGCCATATACTGCACCAGTGGTGCCGAAGAGCAGGTCAAACTGCTTGAGCAGGAAGTAAACACCAATCATCAGGAAGAACAGAATTGCAACAACGATGAGCTGTTTTTCTGCAATGTGAACGATCATCTTCAGGTTTCTGTTATCAACCTGAGGCTTCTTAGGTGCGCCTCTTCTGACATCGCTGCCTGCGAATCCGCCCTTCTTTGCGCCGCCTCTACCACCGCCGCCGGCAAACTGCTTTGTGAATTTGCCGAACATTTCATTGATTTCACTGAACGGATTATCGTCTATTGCACGACCGCGTTCCTCATTTCCTGTGTAACGATCGTCTTCATATTCGTCTTCGTCAAATTCCTCTTCGTCTTCGTATTCAACCTCTTCTTCTTCGAGTTCGGCATCTTCAGTTTCCTCTTCAACCTGTTCGAAGATTCTCGGTGTTCTCATTGTGAGGAGTATTGTGTAGTAAATAAACGTGAGAATTGCAAAAGCAACAATCAGCAGGATGATAATGTGGTTGAGTTCTTCAATGAAGTTCAGCTTGAATACATAGAATGAAATGTCTATGTTGTACAGAGGATCCTTAATGTCAAAATCCGAGCTGTTTGCAAACTGAAGTGTCTGAAACCACAGTTTCGTAACTGCAAAATATGTTGAGATAACGCCGAATGCGCCTGCAAGTCCCCAGGTTATCAGGTTCAGTCGCTTATTATCAGGTATTTCATCAGATTCAACCTTGTTGTTATATCCCTTTTTGATAAGTTTCAGGTAAACATAGGCCAGGAATGTGATGATAATGAATGTTGGCACTCCTATCTTTAACTGAGTAAACAGTTTGGTCAGGAATACTGACAGGTAGCTCAGGTCATTGAACCACATCAGGTCAGTCAGCCAATTGATAAGCAGAATGAACAATAATATTACGATCAGAACGACAATTATTATTCCTTTCGCTCCTAATTTTTTCTTCTTCTTAGTTTCAGTTGCCTCCAAAGCTAATATCCTCCTCTATCTTTCTTTATACTTCATAATCAATTCCCGGAACGGAATAATCCGTTACGCTTCCGGTAATGAGATGAATAACTTTGTTAAGCTGATTATCAATAAACTCTGCCGCTGCACTGTTAGGTGCCAGGAACTTGATTCCTATGCCTGCCAGTTCAACTGCAAATATTATGATCAGTAATATGAGCAGAATCTTAAGTACTACTCTGCCTGCACCGCCTTTTTCGCTGACTTCATCATCGTCCTCTTCTTCGGAGTCGTCGTCTCTGATAACAGGATCTGCCGGTGCAATCGGCTCCTGATTATAGAAATCGTTCATTGCGGATGCGGCTTCCTCTTCCTGTGCGCGCTTCAGTTCAGCAGCTTCCTTTTCGCCGTAGCTGTTGAAATCAACTGCTGCAACATCTTCGCCCAGTTCCTGTGACGGCATAACCATTGTGTCGTTGAGACCAGGCTTTACATCGTCCAGCGAACCAAGTTCAGGATCGATTGCCGGTTCTTCTTTTGCTACCAGACCTTCTTCAACGCTGTTGCTCTCAAACTGGCTGAGCAAGTCTTCCACTGTAAGCGGTTCTTCAACCGGTTCAGGCAGCGGTTCCTCAACCTGTTCAGGTATCGGATCTTCAAACGGTTCCGGTATTGGTTCAGGTACTGGTTCCGGTACCGGTTCTGGAACTGGTTCCGGTTCTGCCACAGGCTCAAGTGCCGGTTCCTTCTTTAATTCTTCAAGTGAATCAAGTCCCTTGAATGCGATTGTATCTCCAAGTCCTGCCAGAACAGCTGCCTTGTCAACAACTCTCGTTGCCGCAATGTCAGTGCTGCCTGTCAGCATGGTTTCTCTTCCCGTTACAGGTTTCTCATCCAGGAGTTCCTCAACTGTAGCCGGAACAGGCTGTGCGGGTGCCGGTTCCTCCTTTGGTGCTGCAGGTTCTGCCGGATCTATTCCGAACTCTGCCAGGAATTCTCTTCTTGCTTTTTCCATTGCGCTCAGGTTGTCCTGAGTTGCCTGATGTGCCTGGGCGTTCTTGTCCAGTTCTACCGGAGTCGGTTCTGGTGCCGGTGCAACCGGTTCAGCTACCGGTGCAACAGGTTCCGGTACAGGTTCCGGTTCAACCGGAACTGCCGGTTCTATAGGTTCAACGGGAACAGCCGGTTCAGGTTTAGGGAATGCCGTGCCTGCCTTGATGCCTGCGATGGCTGCTCTTATCTTGGCCTGTTCCTCTTCTTTCATTCTTGCTGTCTGCTGAAGTGCCTTGCGAGCTTCCTCTGCGGCTGCGGCAGAATCATTTGCCATTGCTCTGTTCTGCTCTTCCTGAAGCATTCTCTGTCTGAGCTCTTCTTCTTCAGCCTCTTTTCTTGCCAGCTCGATCCTGCGCTTCTCTTCTTCAACGATTGCACGTCTGGCTTCCTGCTGCTGTCTGATCTTTTCTGCTTCCTGCTGTGCCTTCAGTTCAGCCTCAGCCTGGAGTCTTGCATTCTCCTGTTCAGCTGCCAGTCTTGCAGCTTCCGCCGCTTCAATTCTGGCCTGTCTTTCAGCTGCAATCTTAGCTTCTTCTTCAGCACGTCTTGCTTCTTCTTCGGCTCTTCTTGCTTCTTCTTCAGCTCTCTGTCTTGCTTCCTCGAGAGCTCTTTCCTTGGCCTGTTCTTCAGCAATTCTTGCTGCCTCTTCTTCTGCAGCACGTCTTGCCTCTTCTTCAGCTGCAAGTCTTGCTTCCTCAGCAGCTTTCATTTCCGCTTCAGCTCTGAGTCTCTCTTCTTCAAGAGCCTTCTGTCTTGCCGCTTCTTCCAGTCTCTCTTCTTCCCTCTTGCGGTCCTGTGCCTCTATTCTCTGGAGCACGTCTGTTTCGACTGCCTTTGGTTCATAGATTTTATTGAGTCCTTCTCTTTCGAGGAAGGCTTCCATAGAGGAATCCTGTGGTCTGGATTCAAATCTTTCTGCTGCCGTTTTGTCAGCTGCTGACTGCTCATGCTGGATCGGATTACCGCCTCTGATCTTGTCATATTCTCTGTTGAGCAGCTGCTGGAACTCTTCGTTCTTCTTGCTGAATGTGTAGAACTTGTCAACCTTTTCTGATGGACTCAGTTCTTCAGGAGCAGCAGGCATAACCGGTTCCGGTGCAGCAGGAGCAACATCACTGATGCCCAGGTCTGCCTTTGCCTTAACCTCAACCTTTTCCTGTGTCGACAGGCCTCTGGTATATCTGTCTCTGATATCCTTCGGATCTGCGTTCCAGTCAAAATCGATGTCTTCAGTCTTTCTAACGACGTCTGAATCCGGATATCCGTTTACGTCCCAGTCTATGCTGTCGTAAACAGGTTTTCTGGTTACAGCTGCCGGTTCAGGACTGACCGGTTCTGCAGGGATTTCCTGCGTTGTCTGTGGTTCCGCAAACTGTGGCGCTTCCGCGAGCACTGCTCCGCAAAAGCTACAGAATCTAGAACCGTCTGCAATTTCTTTTCCGCACTTACTACAATACATTAGGTTCCTCCTCTAGCAATTTACTAGTGTTATTCTCTGATCAGTTTTTCCAGTTCAGAGAATGAATATTTTTTGCCGCTCTTTCCGATTTCGAATCTCTCTTCGATCCCCTGCGGCGGTGTTATCGGTTCAACAGGTCTGGCCGGTGCAACCGGTGCTGCCGGTCTGATCTCCGGTGCCTGAGGTTCTTCCTCCTCGACGAGAATGTCCTCAAAGTCCAGGTCGGAAATGTCTATGTCTGAAAAATCCTCTTCAAGCGGTACCGCTTCATCTGCCGAGTCCAGTCCGAAGATTTCCTCCAGGCTGATTGTTTCCTCGTCGTCTTCCTCCTCCACAACTGCCGGTGCCGCCTTCGGCGCTTCAACAGTTCTAGCGGCCTCGATAAGGTTTCCCTGCTCGGCCATTTTCTCGGCCAGCATATCCGTCTTCTGATTGATGAGTTCTCCCATGAGGCCCATCTTGTATTCCAGCGTTTTCATTCGCTCTTCATTTCTTCGCGTATCCTTCTGGTTGTTAAACAGAAAACAAACGCACAAAAAGCAGAAAACACCGAATATCACCGCAGCAATGATAGCTATTATCATTGTTATAGTCATATTGTTCTTTCTCCCTACACTTATTTATTTGTCTAGGTCAAACCATCTTCAGTCAAATTTAATTTATAGCATACCTATCTTATTTTACAGATAACTGTATTGTACAATAAAAAAGGTGGAATTTCCACCTTTTTCCTACTTCTATTATGTTAAGTTAATTTTTGCCCGGTTCATTCTTTGTTGTCATCCATTCCACTTGTCTTCACTTCCTTTACTGTGTTAATGTGATAAAACTATTATAGCAAAAAATGAGTCAATACCTGGTTTGCTGACTCATTTTATTATTTTTTGCACCGGCTACAGAACCGCCGTTACCGCACAGTACAGAAGCGAAAGGCCCATAACTATGCCGAATGGTTTCTTGTACCTGTTTATGAATTTTCTCATGGCGCTTCCGAAGAGCCCCCAGCACAGCGATGCAACTATCATGATCCCCAGGAACAGCGCTGACACCCACGTAATCGTAAACACTGATTTTGTGAAAGGTATTACGTACACGGCAAACAGGGAGATGCAGGCTATCCAGCTCTTCATGTTCAGGAGCTGCAAAAGCACGCCTGACAGATATGTGGATTCTTCCTGCTGTCCTGCCAGTGATGTCTCCTCCTTCCATCCGCTTCTTGCCATGACTATTCCCAGATACAGCATGTAGGCTGCGCCTGCCCATTTCATGTATCCGATAATAACCGGCATGAGTTCCGCCAGCCCCAGATTAAGAAGCCCGCAGAGCAGACTCTTGATCAGCAGGCATGCAGCACTGGCAATCAGAAACTTCCGGGTGCCTTTGATTCCGTACCTGGCGCCCAGGAAAAGCATGGTCAGGTTGTTCGGCCCCGGAGTGAACATCATTATTAACATGTAGATGAACATCGAAATGAAAGTCATGGCTCATTATAACACGAAAAAGGGAACCCGCCTGCGCGGATTCCCCGTTCCGAAAAATAATGTTCAGAAAGTTTCTGTTGTTTTATTCTTATGCCATCTGTGCATCGTCATCTTCTTCGTCTTCATACTTTTTCTTTGACATGATCATGATGCCTCCCTGAATTGCTGTCATTACAGCCATCAGGATTGTCCACTTGTCA
>JAKSSG010000035.1 GCA_024403185.1 Clostridia bacterium | reverse complement strand
GGCATGGTGCGGAAACTTGGGTAGAGAAATAAAAATACGCGGGCATTTGCCCACGTATTAATATGCTTTATTTAGAAGCAGTCTTAGCAATCTAATCTTCAAACTCGCTGTCCAGTTCCTCGGCGCTGGCAGCGATTTTATTTGCCGGTGCCGGCATTGCTGAGGCGACTTTGTCTATGCCCCATACAACAGGCTTTTTAATGCGGCAGGTCTTGTCTTTGCAGTTTTCGCATCTTATTGTTGCGTTGGATCCTCGCCAGAAGCGTTCGGGGTAGCGTGAGTAAGTAAGCTCCCATCTGATGGCAACGACCAGGGATGTGAAGAGCAGGCTCCAGCTGAAGAAGCTCGGGATGAAGAGCATCGGCGTGTACATCATCATGTGGCCCCAGTCGAAGATTCGGCAGTTGACACAGCAGCGGTTGCCCATCATGTATTTCTGGAACGGACAGAATACCAGCATGCAGATCAGGTCGCAGGTGAAGTAGAAAATCGTGAGCATAACAAGTTCTTCTGCGCCGATGACGCCGGCCAGATAGAGAATACCGAAGACTGCGTTGCCGCATACCCATAGTAGCAGTACGCGCCACGCGCGGATGTTCATCTGCTGAACGTACTCCAGAAGCTGAAGTTTGTCGTAGCCTTCTTCGGGTTCGCGATATGTATACGGGCGGCTCTTGAGACCGCTCATTGTGATTTTGAATTTCGGGAGCAGGTGGATTACCATTCCCAGCATGAGTATGATCCAGTGAACGTGCAGCGGAGTGAAGTTCAGAAAAAACTTTTCGCTGACGATAATTGTGAACCATTCCTTATGAAAAATATACATGGCAACAGCAGCAAGAAATATCAGTATTCTTGCAACGAGTCTTGCCATGTAGATTACAAACATTCTGTTTTTTTCGTTAAGCATGGATGATTCCTCCCGGTGCCTTTATTGTACCACTATCGTGAATTTGTGCACTATAAAAAACTTGAAAAAAACGGCAAAAAGTGGTTTAATGAATGCAACGAATAGGGGAGTAGTCAGCGCGGAAACGCTTGAGCTTTGCGGCGGTTCTGCGTGGTGATGTCAACAACCTCGGACCTGATGGTCCTGGCATGATCTTAAATGATGAGACTTATCCGCAGCATGCGGGTAGGTCTGTATTTTTTTATAGGGGGTTTAATGGAAACAGGCAAAGACAGGACAACTGAAGAAGGCAAGACAACGAGCAAAGGCAGGAAAATCTGGGCTGAGATATGGCAGTACAAGTGGCTGTACTTCTGGATTCTCATGGCTGCAGTTTTCTGTGCAGTGATGTATTTCTGGCAGGGAGCGTCCCAGGCGATTGACTTTGCCAGCGGATATCTTATTGAGCTGAGTTTAAGTGTAGATAACCTCTTCGTATTTCTGCTCATATTCATAAGCTTTGGCATCTCGGAGCACGCACAGCACAAGGTTCTCAACTACGGAATAGCAGGAACCATTGTCCTGAGATTCGTGTTTATTTTCCTGGGCATTTCACTTATCAACAGATTCGAGTGGCTGCTCTGGGTATTTGGTGCACTTCTGGTTTTCAGCGGTGCCAAGATGTTCAAGCCGGATGATGAAGACGACGATCCTCGTGACGGAATTCTATACAGAATCATTGCCAAGTTTATGCCGATGAGCGAGGATTTTGAGGGCGAGAAATTTGTAGTTACAAACGATGGAACGAATTATGATAAGAAGAGCCTCGTATCCAAGAAGGCGAAGAAGCTTTTCACACCGCTTGCGGTAGTTATGGTTCTGCTGATTTTCTCGGATATCATTTTCGCAATTGATTCCGTGCCTGCAGTAATCTCAATGACGCGCGACATGTTCATAGTTTATACATCAAACATGTTTGCGATCATGGGACTCAGACAGCTCTTCTTCCTTCTTGAACACATGCATGAAAAATTCCAGTATGTCAGATATGGCGTTGCTGTAATTCTCATTTTCACCGGCGTGAAGATGCTGCTGGACATTTTTGATATTCACATTCACAATCTGATTTCAATCGCTGTCATTCTGGTAATACTCATTGCCAGCATTATCATTTCGGTTATCGTATCCAAGAGGGCCATGAAGAAGGATAAGGCAGACAGGATGGAACAGAAGGTTGAAATAGAAGAAGCTTTTGACGAGGCAGAAAAAGAGGGCAAACTTTAATGAGCTGGAGTTTCGTGTTTTTCTTTAACAGTGTGCTGCTGGGTGTCGGCCTGGCCATGGATGCCTTCAGCGTATCCCTCGCCAACGGGCTTGCAGAACCTGAAATGAAACAGGGAAAGACGAACCTGATTGCAGGAACCTTCGGATTCTTTCAGGCCTTCATGCCAATGCTGGGCTGGGTTTGCGTTCACACCATCGTTGAACATTTCAGAGCATTCGAGAAATTCATTCCATGGATAGCCCTGGTTTTGCTTCTCTATATCGGCGGCAAGATGCTTATCGAGAGCATTATCAATATACGAAAAGGCAGGGAAGGCGAGGAAGTGAGCCTGACCAAAGTGACCTTCGGGGCGCTGATGGTTCAGGGCGTGGCGACGGCAATCGATGCTCTGTCTGTAGGTTTTACCATTGCGGATTACGGCTGGCTGCAGGCTCTGATCTGTGCCCTGATAATTGCCGTAGTAACATATTTCATCAGCCTTGGCGGACTATATATCGGCCGCAAGATTGGAACCAGACTGTCGAATAAGGCAGGCATTCTTGGTGGTTGCATTCTTATATTTATCGGCCTGGAGATTTTCATCACAGGAGTATTCTAATGTCAAGAGATGTAGGCGGAGCTCCAGCCTGGAAAGTTTACGGAGTGGCGGCAGCATTTACGCTGTCAATCGGATTTTCATTTTTCGGAATCAAGCAGTGCGTTCCATACGCTGACACGCTGACGATTTTATCGTACAGATATGTGGCGGCGCTCATTGGCGTGCTTATCTGGATTGCGGTAACAAACCCAATGGGACTCATGCCGGAGGCGGAACCCGGCCGCCCAAAGATCAAGCTCTATCAGACGGCGGCATTCTATATTCTGTTCATGATATTCCAGATTCTCGCCATGTTCTTTGCTACATCAATTGAAGGTGCCATCGTTTACGCAATGGTTCCTATTTTCGCAAAGATCATAGGCAGAATTGTGCTGGGAGAAAAGTCAACCAGACTGCAGATTTTCTTCGTTGTGCTGACCGTATCAGCGCTCATCGTTTTAATCATACTGAACGCAACCAGCATTGAGCTGAACGTAACGGGACTTGTCATCATGACGATCAGCAGCATTTTCATGGCCTGCCAGAACGTATCGGCAAGATATGTGCGCGGCGTGTTCCAGCCGATTGAAATTACAATGGCGATTGCCATCGGCGGTTCATTTATATTCATTGGAGCATCCATCGTGCGTGCTCTCATACGCGGCAGCTTCGAGTTCCTCATTGAGCCGCTGCGTCACCCGAGCTTCATTATCTGGGTAAGCTTCCTGGGCATTTTCTGCATACTGCTGTCGGCTCAGTTCATGGCATACATGCTGGCCCATATGGAGATCATCCAGTCAACAGTATTCAACAGTGCATCCACTCTCATTTCAATTGTGGCAGGTGCACTGATTCTGGGCGAGCCGCTCATGTGGTATCACTACATCTGCGGTGGCATTATCCTCGCCGGTGTTGTGGGCATGATTCTCGCTCCCGCAAAAGCAGAAAATGCAGGTCGCTCCCTGGGGGATGACCTGCATCATAAGGATTGATTATTTATCGTTTCTGATTGCCAGGAGCACGGCGCCAAGATCCGGCTCCATTAACGGCGCGGCATATTCCATGCCGTGCTTTTTTAGTGCCTCCGAGAACGGACCGATTATGCAGTCACCCATTTTGAAGATGCCGCCCGTCCCGCTGCACGGGATTGGGCCGGGCACCTCGTGTCCGTCGGCTGTGCCGTCGAAGCCCAGCCTCCTGTAGAGCGCAATTGCGAATTCAGCAAGCTCTTTCGCAGCAGCCGTGAGTATTGCCTTTGCATGAGGATCGCCTGCATCGTAGAGCATCTGGCACACCGGCGCCAGAGAAGCGATCTTCGTTCTGTCCAGGTTCCATTCCTCAACAACTCGCGTCACAATCTGGTCATCGGTTCGCAGGCTCAGCGTGTTTCGAACCGCATTGTAAAGCGCGGTCTTATCATCGCGGCCGTCGCTCTGGCGCTGAAACTCCTTGATGAGATTCCAGCCGATCCAGTAACCGCTGCCCTCATCGCCGCCGAGAACATGGTGCCAGCCGCCGCAGCGTTCGTAGTCACCCTTGCCGTTGATTCCGCAGCCGACCGATCCGGTGCCGGCAATTATGTTTATCCCCGGCCTGTCGCCCAGTGCCCCGGCCAGCGCGTTCTCACAGTCATTGCCGATTCCAAAAGGCACATTGCCCATGCCCTTTCTGACGGCCGCACGGATTTTCGGCGCGTCATTTATCACATCGCCGTAGCCTGCGACCCCGGCAAAAGCGTAAGCGATGTCGCCCGTGGTGATGGCCGCTCTGTCTTTGCCGGTTGCGCTGTCTTTGCCGGCTGCGCTGTCTTTGCCGGTTGCCCCGTCGGTGACCTTCGCCAGGCCATCCGCCATGATCTCCGCCAGGCCGTCATATCCGCACTGCAGATAGTGGCAGGCCGGGCCGATGTATTCCTTTATTACTTCCATGTCCTTCGTTGCCAGGGTGAACTTCGTCTTTGTTCCGCCCCCGTCGATTCCCAGATAGTATTTCATGATGGTTCTCCTTGTAATTTTGGGTTGGTTTTGCGGGCATTCTATAAAAATGCAAAACCAAGGCATGCTTTTGATAAAAATATAGAAAAATTGAATTGTTTTCTCCAATCGTTCTATAGAGATGCTGATATTTGGCTGTATTATTGCAGAAATATAGAATAAAGAATGCTAATTCTATAATGGTGTCGAAATAATGCCTATAACAGGCGATAATATAGAACCGCTCAGCTTATTACTGCAATAATTCTATAAAACAGTTCTTTTTAAGCGAATTATTAGCAAGAATATAGAATTCTGCCCGAATCGCCCTGCCATACATCTATTTCTTCAGCGAATCACGCTCAATTAGCCTAGTCGGGAAGAAGATTCGCCTGATTGAGCCGTCTTTTTCCTTCTGCATCTGCAGCATTCGTTCCACGGCCGCCTTGCCGATGTCCGCCGTCGGCACTTCGATGGTCGTGAGCGGCGGTACCATGTGGGAACTTAGGTCGATGTTGTTGAAACCGATGACACCCACGTCGCGAGGGCAGCGTTTGCCCATTGCGTAGAGGGTGCCAAGAACGACTGAAGCCAGGGAGTCACTTCCGGCGAAGATTGCGTCCGGCGGGTTATCCATGGCCATGAGCTCCTCGGTCTGTTTTTTGCAGATGTCCAGATCCCACTGGCAGTCCTTGACCAGGTCCGGATTGTACCCGATTCCGTTGCGGCGGAGAATTTCTCTGTAGGTTACCGCACGGATGGTGTCTTCCAGAGTCAGCCTTGAGGTTCCTCCGCTGATGATACCGATTCTTCTGTAGCCTCGTTCGATGAGCGTGTTCATTACCTGCCAGGTTGCGGCAGTGTGGTCAAAACCGATGTTGTCAAAATTGTATTCCGGCTCGTCGTTATCGATGAAGACGATGTGAGGAATGTGGGCCTGCAGGGTGGTCATCACATTCGGAGCGACGTGCTCCATTAGAAAGACCCCGTCCAGATCCGAGCCGATGAACTCCTGGAGAATCTGTGGATCTTCAAGCTCGTTGAATGATTTGGAAATTGCAATCGTAGCATTGCTGGTTTTGCATGCCGTCTCCATTGCCTGGAGAATTTCCATGAAGAACGGGTCGGAATATTTTTCGGAGGTGTCCGAGAGCACGCAGCCGAAACGGTACTGATCCTGCTCGTGAATGGGGATCTCGTAGGCCAGCTTGCGCACGGCCTCCATTATTTTTTCTCTTGTTTCATCCTTGACGCTGAAGCCCGGATCTCCGGAGAGAACCCTTGATACCGTTGCGATTGAGACGCCTGCTTCCTTCGCCACCTGTCTTATTGTAGCCATTGATAAAGGCCTCCTTGCCTTTGCATTAGTCTTGTTTAGTAAACATTATAATGCTGTTACGCCCGGGTGTCAATATTACAAACTTGCTTAAAATAGTTGGAAAATAGGCACTTTTAAGGCTTGTGTTTTGCTTTAGCGTAGCATATAATTGAAGAACCGTAAAGGGCAAATAAACATTTAGTTTACTAAACAAAGGAGTAAAATAGATGAGAAAGTTTACATTCATAGGCGCAGGCTCTCTAGAGTTCACCAATGAGCTGGTCAGGGACCTGATGACATTCCCGGCTTTCGATGACTGCGAGCTCATGCTCATGGACATTGACGAAAAGAGACTGAGCTATGCGAAGCGCGGTGTTGAAAAGATCGTCGCAGCAGGCGGACATCATGCCACAGTCAAGTCGACCATGGACAGACGCGAGGCGCTGGAGGGTGCCGACGGCGTGCTGATTACAATTCTGCAGGGCGGCGTTGAAGTGTGGAGACACGACATTGAAATTCCGAAGAAGTACGGCGTAGACATCTGCGTTGGCGATACGAGAGGCCCGTCGGGAATTTTCAGATTTCTGAGAACGGCGCCGGAGATGCTGGCAATTATCAGGGACGTTGAAAAGTACTGCCCGGATGCCATCGTGCTCAACTACACCAATCCGATGGCGATGCTGGTCAGCTACCTGCAGGCCCAGACCGACGTTCAGGTTACGGGGCTTTGCCACAGCGTCCAGGGAACCGCCGAGATGCTGGCAGAGTGGCTGGGCGTTGCGAAGGAGGATCTGGATTACACATGCGTGGGCATCAACCACCAGGCATTTTATCTGGACCTTTCATGCAAAGGCAAGGACATGTATCCTGCACTCAGCGAAGCGATCAAGAGACCGGAGGTCGCAGGGGAGGAACCTGTACGAATTGAAATGTTCAAGTATCTGAGATACTTCCCGACAGAATCTTCGGGGCACAATTCGGAGTACAATCCGTGGTTCAGAAAGCGCCCTGACCTGATCGAGAAATACTGCACTCACGGAACGGGATGGAACCCGGGTGAGTACGCATATATATTAAAGGAATATCTCGACCGTGAAGACAACTGGGAAAGAGAATATCAGGAGTGGCTGGACAAGCCGATTCCGGCAGAAGAATTAGAGCGTGGGGAAGAATATGCATCCAACATATTCAATGCGATTTACGGTGATGGAACACCGTTCCCGTTTAATGCTAATCTGAGGAATAACGGTTACGTAACAAACATAGATGAAGGAGCCTGCGTCGAGGTTCCGGTAATGGTGGACAGAGACGGAATAAAGGTGAAGGGAACCTATACTCTGCCGCCTCATCTGGACGCCTTCGTATCTCACTCGGCAAAGCTTGAAGAGATGGCAGTGAGAGCGGCAATTGAAGGCGACGCTGAACTTGTTTTCCAGGCAATTCTGCAGGACCCGCTCACACAGAGTGTGTGCAGCATGGAGGAAATCCATGACATGGTTCAGGAAATGCTTGAAAAGAATAAAGAATATTTAAGTTATTTTAAGTCACTGGTTATTTAAGTAGCACGAATTATTTAGGAGGAAAAAGAAATGAAAAAGAGGATTCTGCTGATTGCACTCTGTGTGATCTTTACCCTCGGCATGACTGTTTCAATGACTGCCTGCGGTGGCGGCGGATCAGATGAATCAGCCATCACATTCTGGACTCACAACGACGAGCCCACATGGAACGAAAGCTATCAGAATGTCGTTGATTCCTACATGGAAGAGCATCCGGATGTAACAATCAACATCGAGTCATTCCCTTATGACGAGTATGAATCAAAGGTTCAGACAGCGCTCATGTCAGATGAAGGCGGGGCAGACATTTATGAACTCTGGGGAGGATGGGCAGTAGACTTTGCCCCTGCGGGAGTTCTGGAACCAGTTCCTGACGAACTCCAGGACGAAGTAATCGAAGAGTCATATCCGAACACTTACGGTTCACTCATGTCAGACGATGTTCTCTACGGAATTCCGCTCGAGTTCAACATTGAGTGCGGCGGACTTATCGTAAACAACAACGTAATGAAAGAGGCCGGCGTTGAAGTTCCTACTACATGGGACGAGCTGAAGGCTGCTGCCGAAAAGGGAACAGTTAAGGATGGCGACAAGGTAAAGGTTAAGGGATTCGATTTCGTTAACTGGGACGGAGTAATGTATCTCTGGACTTCAATGATTCTTTCACAGGGAGACAACTATCTGAACGATGACGGAACAATCAACGTTACTTCAGACGCAGCCAAGAAGGCATGGGAAGAACTGGCTTCAATGGCATCAGGCGACAATGCTGTAACTAACCTGTCAGGTCTTGATGACGGAAGTGACATCGAAGGATATCAGGAACTGTACACTAACGAAGCAATGATGGTTCCTCGCGGACCTTGGTGCCTCAACGAAGGTATCCAGGAATTCGGTCTTGAATATGGCAAGGACTATTCATATGTTGCAATGCCATTCTATGGACCTGAAAAGAAGTTCGCTGCTGAAACAGGCTGGTCACTGGCTGTAGCATCAGGTCTCTCGGAAGAGAAGGACGCAATCGCAAAGGACTTCATGGCTTACTTCTATCAGGACGAAGTTCTGGGACAGCACGACATTGCATGCGGACTCATCCCTGCAAAGAAGAGCGTTGCTCAGGATCCTGAATTCGTAAAGGGATTCCCTTATGCTGAACCACTGGTAGGCATTCTCGACGGAGTTCAGTACATCGGACCATTCAACACAGACATTTTCAAGGAAAAAGTTAACGAAGCATTCAGTGCTTACTGCAAGGGCGGACAGTCAACTGACGAATGTCTGGCCGGACTCGAAAAGACTTTAAATAAGGCTTTATTCAAATAACTTAAACGGACGGAAAGGCGAAGTGCAAGGGCGCTTCGCCTCCGTCCTGACTTTCGCGCAGAGCCCGGCTCTGCTTTTGCATTAGAAAGAAGCTCAACATGAAAAAGAGTAATCGCACATTTCTGCTTCTGGTGCTGATACCGATTTTCATTGAGGCGATTATCTTCCTGGTAATCCCTATACTCGGTACCTGCGGAATATCCTTCATGGATTACAATCCGCTAAGTCATTCATCAGAATTCATTGGACTCGACAATTACAAAGAGCTGCTCCATGATCCTGACGCGATAATTGCGTTCAGGAATACTATTGTATTTACCATTGCAGCTGTTTGTTTGAATATTATTATTTCTCTCGCAGTCGCAACGCTCATCAGCCAGATGAAGAGCAACAAGACAAGGAGCTTTTTCAGAATGATCGTGTTCCTGCCTTGCATGGCTCCCATGGTTGCGTCGGCAGTTGTATGGGGGAGAAGTATTCTGAACACCAAGATCGGTCTGGTCAACCAGATAATCGAATTCTTCGGAGGCGAGGGCGTAGCCTGGACTGGAGACACCCATTATGTAATGTTCTCGGTAATCATCTTCACCCTCTGGGCTGACCTTGGTTACAACATCATTCTGTTCTCAGCCGGAATCGACGGCATCCCGAGCGATGTGTATGAAGCTGCAGATCTTGACGGCGCAGGCGGATGGAAAAAGTGGTACAACATCACCCTCCCTCTTCTGGGAAGAACCACAACCTTCGTCATACTCATGACTCTGATTTCATACTTCCAGATGTTCGCACAATTCAGCGTGCTGCTCTTCAAGGACGGCCCGCAGAATTCCGGACTGGTACTCACAAGTTATATCTACGAGAATGCGTTCATCTATAAGGAGATGGGATACGCGGCAGCACTTTCCGTTGTGCTCTTCCTGCTCATCACCATAGTCAGCCTTGTTCAGCAGCGCATCAATAAAGTTGATTGGGAGTACTAGCATGAACTACAACAGAGATTTCAAAACACGCGCAATAATGTTCGCGATTCTGATTGCGGTTTCAATAGTCGTTGTCATTCCGTACGTATGGATGCTCAGCAATTCATTCAAGACAACCATGGAAACCCTGACGGATCCGATGCATATCATCCCGCAGCAGTTCACACTTGCGGGCTACATAAAGGTGCTCACTCAGTCACCGTTCTTCAAGTGGCTGGGCAACTCGATTTTCATCACCTGCACCAACACCCTGGTAATACTGTTCACGAGCACACTGGTGGGCTACATCTTCGCACGCTTCCAGTTCAGAGGCAAGGACTTCCTCTTCGCAATGCTCATGTTCACAATGATGGTTCCTGCACAGGTAACCATGATTACCACCTTCATCATCATCGATGACATCGGACTTTACGACTCGGTATGGGCTCTCATAATTCCATCCTTCGTAAACGTCTTCGGCATATATCTGTGCAAACAGTACTGCGAGGAAATCCCCCGCGAACTCATAGAAAGCGCACGAATCGACGGCGCGGGCAACTTCCAGATCTACTGGAAAATCGTCATCCCGCAGATTCGTCCGGCAATCGGCGCACTGGCAATATTTACCTTCATGGAATACTGGAACGACTACCTGAATCCACTCATCTACCTGTCCTCGACAGACAAGATGACTCTGCCGCTGGCTCTGTCCTACTTCTCGACTCAGCACTCGACAGACCTTTCGGCAACCATGGCGGCCTCGGCACTGATCATGATTCCGGCAGCAATCGTGTTCATAATATTCCAGAAGCAGTTCATCAAGGGACTGTCCATGACGGGAATGAAGTAAGGAAATTTAGACAGGCAAGGAGATTTGGAAATGATATTTGGATTTTCAGAATCGGATTTAGAAGATGCAAAAGCAATATTCACTGCAGCTGAAATCGCTCAGCAGCCGGACACCTGGGAGAAGACAATCGCGCAGATTGCCTCGGTGCGAGGCGAGCTGGACGCCTTCGTTGCGAGCGTTACGGATGAGTCCGACTACGATATCATCCTGACTGGCGCGGGCACAAGTGAATACGTCGGAAACACTCTGGCGCCGGCACTCTACCAGAAGCTGGACGGAGTTCATTCCTTCGGAACGACTGACATTGTGGCAACACCGGAGGCGTACATTTCGGCGACGCGCCCGACGCTCATAGTTTCATTTGCACGCAGCGGCAACAGCCCTGAGTCAGTCGGAGCAGTCAAGGCGGCGGAGAGAGTTTCGTCTAATGTGAAGCACCTGTTTATCACCTGCAATGCAGAAGGTGCTCTTGCAAAGATGGCGGCAGAAAAGGACAACTGTTTCAGCATAGTATTGACGCCGGAAACTCACGACCAGAGCTTTGCCATGACGAGCAGTTTTACCAACATGTACATTGCAGCTCTGCTGGCACTGGCAGGAGATGTTGATTTCACTCAGACGATCCGCATGGGACGCGAGATGATCGAGGAAGACTACCAGGATTTCCTGGAGCTGATTTACAACAATGACTTCGAGCGCGTTGTCTATCTGGGCAGCGATGTCCTCAAGGGGATCGCTCAGGAGTCAGCACTCAAAATGCTCGAGCTTACAGCAGGCAGATGCGTGGCTTTGCATGACACACCGATGGGATTCAGACACGGTCCGAAATCGGTAATAGATGACAACACTCTCACGGTGGTTTACATGTCCGAGAACCCATGGACGCGCCGCTACGAGATGGACGTTCTGGCCGAACTGGACAGAGACAAGAAGGGCGGCCAGCTCATCGCGGTTGGACCGACTGAGCAGCTTGTGGCAGGAGCAACCGGAAAGCCGGCTGCAGATGGAACGGCTGATGACCTGCTGGACAACTGCCAGCTGGCACCGGCTTACATTATTGCCGGCCAGATGCTGGGCCTGTTCAGCTCACTTAAACTTGGAATAACACCTGACAATCCATGCCCGACGGGGGAAGTTAACAGGGTAGTTCAGGGAGTAACGATATACGAATGAGGAAAATGTGCAATGACTACCGACCCCATTGCACATAATGGACGATATGCATAAGTTAAGAAAAATATTAAAACAGCAGAAAGAGGGAAAGGCTGTGGGGATCTGTTCGGTCTGCAGCAGCAGCCGTTTTGTAATCGACGCGGCTCTGGTTCAGGCGCGTGAAACAGGCAGCGATGTACTCATCGAAGCTACAGCCAATCAGGTGAATCAGCTGGGCGGATACACGGGAATGAAGCCGGCGGATTTCAGAGATTTTGTTCTGGAGAGAGCGGAGGTTTTCGGACTTCCCGCAGACAGAATAATTCTGGGCGGAGACCACCTGGGACCTGTGGCCTGGAAGGGCAGGCCTGCGGAAGAAGCGATGAAACTGGCAGACGATCTGGTATATGAATTTGCCAGAGCCGGATTCACCAAAATCCATCTGGACTGCAGCATGCCGCTCGGCGATGAGGTGACACTCAGCACCGAAGAAATTGCCGACAGAACCGTAAGACTCGCAAAGATATCCGAGCGCGGATTTGCGGAATACAAGCAGGACAATCCGGATACCGTTTCACCAGTCTACGTAATCGGAAGCGAGGTTCCGACACCTGGCGGAAGCGGAGACGAGGAAGGCCTGACCGTGACGAAGGCCAGCGACCTGCTGAACATGCTGGAATGCTTCCAGGAAAAATTCGAGGAGGCGGAGCTTCCGTGGAGAAGAGTCGTGGCCGCCGTCGTTCAGCCGGGCGTGGAATTCGGCAACAGCGAAGTTCACGAATACGTGCCTTCTGAAGCGGAGCTCCTGACAGAAACCGCAAAGGCAACCGCCTGCGTTGTTCTGGAAGGCCACTCGACGGACTACCAGAAAGAGAAGAGTCTTGCTGCAATGGTCCGTGACGGAATAGCCATTCTCAAGGTGGGACCGGCGCTGACTTTTGCGGCACGCGAGGCGCTCTACGCTCTTGAAATGATGGAGAAGGAAATGTATGCGGGCACCGACACGAAGCTGTCTGCTTTTGCGCAGACTCTGGACGAGGCAATGCTGGCAGATCCGTCAAACTGGAAGGGCCACTACACGGATGAGGAACCGCAGAGCAGCTTCCTCAGAAAGTACAGCTACAGCGACAGAAGCCGTTACTACATGAACGTTCCGGAAGTGCAGGAAAGCCTGTCGGTTCTCATGAGCAATCTCATGGGCGGCGTGCCTGCGACACTGCTCAGCCAGTACATGCCGGCTCAGTACACGAAGCTGCGCGAGGGCTATCTGAAGAACGAGCCGGAAGCGCTTGTAATCGACAAGGTTCGAGAGACTCTTGACCAGTATTGGAGAGCCTGCGGGCAGGAACATTAATGGGAGAAAAACCATGAAAAAAGCAAAAGCAATATTCGGCATTCTTGCAGCCATGACTCTGTGTCTTGCCTTTGCAGGATGTGGCGCAGATGATACGAGCAGCGACGCCGATAAAGGAGATAAAGTGGAAGCGAAGACATTGCATGTTGCCGTTGATGGCAGCGATGAAAAGGGCGACGGTTCGGAGGCAAATCCGTTTGCAACAGTTGACGGAATTCTGAACGCTGATGGACTCGTTGGGCCGGGAACGGAAATCGTGGTCCATGAGGGAACTTACGAGCCGATTGAGATTTTCACGAACGCCAGCGGCACTCTGGAAAATCCGGTTGCGATTCGTGCGGCAACCGATGAAAAAGTTGTGATCAAGTCGGCCACCGGCGATGTTCAGAACGGTGACGGCGACCTGATCGAGGCTTACGGAATTCACATGTTGAATGTTTCAAATGTGGTTGTAAAGGGCTTCGAAATTGAAGGCGGAACTCACGGAGTTCTCTACGAGAGCACGAACGAAAATGGCGAGGAATCTCTCGATAATATTTCGATTGAAAACTGCTTTATCCATGACGTTGTAGGAACTCACGGAATCGCAGTTTATGCGCAGAACACTTACACACCTGTGACCAATTTATCCATACTTGGAAATGAAGTATGCGACTGCCTTTGCGGTGACAGTGAATCTGTTGTTGTGAATGGTAATGTTGATGGATTCACAATTGCAGAAAACATAATTCACGATAACAATAATATCGGCATCGACATGATCGGTTTCGAGGGAACTGCGAAGAAGGAAAAAGGCGAAGCTGGTAATTTATATGCGGTGGACTTTGCACGTAACGGCGAGTGCCACGACAACGTTGTTTACAACATCAGCGCCGAAGGGAATCCGGCTTATTATTGGGAAGGTGAGTACGACCTTTGTGCTGACGGGATTTACGTTGACGGAGGTCAGGACATAAATATTTACAATAACTTTGTGTTCAACTGCGACATCGGACTTGAAGTCGCAACCGAGCACAGCCCGGACAAGAACGAGCTGTTTAAGGTGTCGGGCATAAGCGTTCACGATAACGTTGTGGCAGACTGCACGGGCTGGTGCGGACTCTGCTTCGGCGGGTACGACAGAGACCTTGGTTTCACTGAAAACTGCCAGTTCACCAACAACACATTTGTTGATAACGAAACGCAGGTTGGCGTTCAGAGAAGTTCAGGCAATCTGATTGAGGGCAATTTGTTTGTCGGCGAAAGCTCGACAATTGAGTTCAACTATGACTGCAGAGAGGCGGACATTGTTAACGATTTCGGTGCCAACACCTGGTGCATTCCGGAGGGAACTCTCGAAGATTACATGGACTACGGAGACTACGATTTGTCGAAGCTGATGATCATGGGCGCACTCGAAAAGCAGGAAGTAATATTAGATAGAAATGAAGTCATTGATGGTTTTGCATCAAAGGTGGCAGGAGCCGGTTCAGAGTTTGTACCGGACGACGAGTTTGTTGAATTGTACAAGAAGAACAAGGAGGCAAAATAATGGCAGAAGTTGTTCTGAAAAACATCAAGAAAGTTTATCCGTTTTCGGATAAGGATTCCAAGAAAAAGAACGAAGTGCTTGACGGCGTCGGCGGCGAGGAGAAAAAAGCTAATCTTCAGATTACCGACGAAGGCGTTGTTGCCGTTCAGGAATTCAGTCTGGATATTGCGGACAAGGAATTCGTCGTTCTGGTCGGTCCGTCAGGCTGCGGCAAGTCCACAACTCTGCGAATGGTTGCAGGCCTTGAAGAGATTACCGACGGAGAACTCTACATCGATGGACAGCTGATGAACGACGTTGCTCCGAAGGACAGAGACATCGCAATGGTTTTCCAGAACTATGCGCTCTACCCGCACATGTCGGTTTATGAAAACATGGCCTTCTCGCTGAAGATACAGAAGATGAGCAAAGATGAAATCGACAGACGCGTTCGCGAGGCTGCCGAAATTCTCGACATAACTCCGCTGCTCGACCGTAAGCCGAAGGCACTCTCCGGTGGACAGAGACAGAGAGTTGCAATCGGCCGCGCCTTCGTTCGTGACCCGAAGGTATTCCTCATGGACGAACCTCTTTCAAATCTGGACGCCAAGCTTCGTAACCAGATGAGAGCGGAAATAATCAAGCTGCGTCAGAAGATCGATACAACATTCATATACGTAACACACGACCAGGTTGAAGCCATGACTCTGGGTGACAGAATCGTCATCATGCGCGACGGTTTCATTCAGCAGATCGGAACTCCGCAGGAGGTGTTTAACAATCCTGCCAACCTGTTTGTAGCAGGCTTCATCGGGATGCCGCAGATGAACTTCTTCAGAGACTGTGCACTGACGGTTAATCCTGCCGGTGGAGTTATCGGCAGCGCCGCCGGTGAAGACAGCGTTGCATGTGACGGAGGCGCAGATGACAGCGACGCTGCATATTACAGAGGCGCAGATGACAGCGACGCTGCATATTACGGAGGCGCGGATGACGGTGACGGCTCCATTGGCGAAGGAACTTATTCTGTTGAAGTGCTGGGAA
>JAKSSG010000034.1 GCA_024403185.1 Clostridia bacterium | reverse complement strand
AAGGCAGAGTTGTACCTTGAATACTGCGGCATGATGAATGATCACGAATATATGGCCCATTTCTTTAACAAAAGAAAAAAATATGAACGCTGTGGAATTTACGAATGGGACAATATGATATATGTGTTTTCAAAGGATCGTCAGATTAACACCAGGCAGATTAATGATGTAATACAGCACCTTATAATCCCACGCCTATGAGTAACTCTTGCGCTTAACCTTGCCCTATTCCACAACATGTAGTACAATTAACGCAGATAAGTTTATTTGTTGTGTATTAAGCAGAACCAGTAGTGCTTAAGCGAATCTGCAGGAGGAATAAAAATGAGATGTCCTTATTGCGAAAACGAAGACAGTAAAGTAATCGATTCAAGACACACAGAGGATGGTCGCGCCATCAGAAGAAGACGCGAGTGCGAACAGTGCGGAAGACGATTCACAACCTACGAAAAGGTTGAAGAGATGATTCTCATGGTAATAAAGAAGGACGGAAGCCGCCAGGCCTTCGACCGCAACAAGCTGCTCAACGGAATCATCCGGGCCTGCGAAAAGCGTCCGGTTTCAATCGCCGACGTGGAGAGAATCGTTGACGATATTGAGCGCGGTCTTAACAACATGATGGAAAAGGAAGTAGACAGCACCTTCATCGGCGAACTGGTAATGGAACGCCTGAAGGATCTGGATGAGGTTGCATACGTAAGATTCGCATCCGTATACAGACAGTTTACCGATGTAAACACCTTCGTTCAGGAAGTTGAAAGACTGCTTACAACCAAGAAAGAAGAAAGCAAATAAGGAGCCATCATAAATGAAAGACATATTCAGAATAGCAATAGACGGTCCAAGCGGTGCGGGAAAGAGCACAATTGCCAAAGCTGTTGCTTCAGGACTTGGCATTGATTACATCGACACCGGAGCCATGTACAGAGCTGTCGGTTATAAGATGAACCGCGAAGGTGTCCCATTTGAAGAATGTGACGAGCTCAGAACCATGCTCGATTCAACGGACATAGATTTCGTCAAGGGAGATATCATTCTTGACGGGGAAACCGTGAACACCCTGATTCGAACTCCCGAAGTATCCATGCTGGCATCAAAATGCTCTGCTCTTCCCATGGTCAGAGAAAAGCTGGTAGATATTCAGAGAGGCATGGGAACCAGAAAAAGCGTAATAATGGACGGCCGCGACATAGGCACCAACGTGCTCAAGGATGCGGAATATAAGATTTTCCTGACAGCATCAGCTGAAGAACGTGCCAGAAGGCGCTTTCTGGAGCTTCAGGAGAAGGGAACGCCTCAGGAATACGATGCCGTGCTGGAAGACATCAAACAGCGTGATCACAACGACATGACAAGAGAACTCAATCCTCTCGCAAAGGCAGACGATGCCATCGAACTTAACACCGATGGACTCGGCATCGATGAAGTCGTTCAGGCGGTGCTGGACATAATCAGATAATAAGAGACAATAAAAATCGAGGTGCGATGCACCTCGATTTTTTAATGTCATAATTTTTTCTGACTTACTTCTTGTGGCAGCCAAGTGGCAGCTTAGGATAGCCGTCATCATATGTGCCTGTTTCCAGAGCATCGAAGTATTTCTTAACTTCTCTTGCAACTATTCCGCTGAGCAGCAGCAGACCTACGAGGTTTGGTGCTGCCATCAGAGCGTTGAAGATGTCTGCTACAGTCCATACCTGTGAAAGAGTCAGGAATGGGCCAATGAATACAGCGAATACATACAGCCATCTGTAAACCTGAACTGCAGTTCTGCTTCCGTTGAAGAGATATTCACAGCATCTTTCTGCATAGTAGTCCCAACCGAGAATAGTTGTGAATGCGAAGAATGCCAGTGCGCACATTACTACGAATGATCCGGCAGTGTCACCGAGCAGTCCCATTGAGAATGCCTTGATTGTAACGCCGGAGCCGCCTTCGCAAAGTGCAGGATCAGTCAGACAGTATTCGTAAGCACCTGAAGTCATGATTACCAGACCGGTCATCATGCAAACGCAGATTGTATCTACGAATGTACCAGTCATTGATACCAGACCCTGTCTTACAGGCTGATTTGTCTGTGCGGCAGCTGCTGCGATAGGAGCTGAACCAAGTCCGGATTCGTTGGAGAATACGCCTCTTGCTACGCCCTTTGTGATTGCCAGATAGAATGCACCGAATGCACCACCTGCTGCAGCCTTTGCACCAAATGCCATTGTTACGATGTCAGCAATAGCCTGTGGAACTTCAGCGATGTTCTTGAAGATGATGATCAGTGAAATTGCAACATAAGCGATTGCCATGAAAGGAACGATTACAGTTGTTACTGATGCGATTCTCTTGATACCACCGATGATAACCAGTGCTGCGCAAACAGTAACTACTACTGCTACTGCAATAGTAACGATTGTGATGTTCTTGTCAGCTCCGATAGTGAAGAGTGTAGGAGCTGTGAAGAATGTTTCTGCTGCTGAAGCGATACCGTTAATCTGAGTGATTGTTCCGATACCGAATGCACCAGCGATGCAGCCGAAGATTGCGAACAGCTTACCAAGCCATCTTGCATTCCAGCCGTATCTTTCCTTAATACCTTCTTCAATGTAGTAGAATGGTCCGCCGAGGAATCCGCCATCCGGGTTCTTGTGTCTGTACAGAACTGCCAGACATCCTTCTGAGAACTTGGTAGCCAGACCAATGCATGCGGCGATGAACATCCAGAACAGAGCTCCAGGTCCACCTACCATAACTGCTGTTGATACACCTACGATATTACCAGTACCGATTGTTGCAGAAAGAGCTGTACACAGCGCACCAAATGATGATACTTCGCCGGTAGCTCCGTCTTCGTTTTTAACCATGTACTTGAGGGCTCTTCCCAGCTTGCTGAACTGCATACCCTTAAGTCTAATGGTCAGGATCAGACCCGTTCCCATGAGGAGGACCAGAAGAGGTACGCCCCATACAAACGAATCGACCGCGTCTAAGAATTGAGTAATCATGTTTGTCTCCTTCTCCTATATAAATAGGAACATAATTGCGAGCCCGAACCGGGCAGTTAATTAAAAAAGCCGAAAATATGCCCTTGGCTATTTCGACTTTCCGGAGAGGTACAAATACAAATAATTGCGAGAACTATCTGCCCTGTCCTTTTGCCTGAGAGATTACGTTTATTTGAGTCTTCCTCGATGACCCCTTAACGCGTACACCTTCGGCGCCCAGGACTTTCATCCCGGAACTCTCCAGAGTTTTCATAGCTCATTTCTCGCCCTTAAAGCAAAAGCAATAAGGACAATAATATAAACTTACAAACAGAATATACCACATCATCTTGACCTAGTACAAGGGTTTATACGCATAATATTGTATACAAGAATGATGACTTTTCAGAAAATTCGAACTTTCCCGCTTTAATCCTTGAAATTGCTATATTGCTAAAAATTTCACGTTTGATTGTTAAAAAAATAGCGACAGATTTTTTCTGCCGCCATCTGTTTTTTACTTGATTTTCGCTTCTTTAACGAGGAATTCCTGAACTTTTTCATAGAGCAGTTCGATGCGCACGTACTGTTCCATGGTTCTTCCCGTTTCCTGCTCAACCTGTTCCTCGTCATATCCCTGCTGCTCTATGCTGGCCTTCAGCTTGTCCGCTTCATCATCCGTGTAGCTCAGGCCTTCCTTATCGGCCAAATATTCAATTACCATTTCCTGCTTGACAAGAAGCCTTGCGGATTCCCTGAACTGCTTCCTGAGAACCTTCTCGGAAGTTATTCCGTAATACTGTTCCATTATTGCTTCTCTGGTTGTATTATTCTGCTCTGCCACATAGTCCATCTGCTTGTCAAAGTTGTCCATGTAGTGCTGTACAATTTCCTTCGGATATTTCTTTACCTTTGTATTTGACAGCACTTTCGACCAGATTGCATTGGCCTGATCCTGCTCGGCCTCTGCCTTGTTTTCCTTGTAAAGCTTTTCCTTCAGGGCCTTCTCATATTCCTCTGTAGTCTTGTAATCTCCCTGCGACTTTACGAAATCCAGGTTGTATTCCGGCTTCACGGTTCGTGTGCCCGAGTTTACCTTGACAGTAAAAACCACATCCTTGCCGGCAAGATCCTCTGACTGGTAATTCAGCGGGAATGCAAGATTCAGCTTTATTCCCTTTTCTCCGATCTCATGTCCGACAAGTCCCGCTTCAAATCCCTCAATGAAGGTTCCGCTTCCGATTGTCAGATCGTATCCCTCAGCTGAACCGCCGTCGAATTTCTTGCCGTTTACCTTGCCCACATAATCAATGTTTACAACATCACCGTCTTTAATCTCGTCGCCCTTCTTGAGGTCCACATTTGTCTTTGCAGCATCCTGGGCCTCCCTGATTGCGTCGCCCATCTGCTGTTTTGAAACACTGGCATCTATCTTTTCAGCCTCGATGCCCTTGTACTGTCCTACCTTGACATATTCGCTCAGGTCCATTCCCTTGTACGGATTGTCTCCTTCTCCGCATCCTGTAAGTCCCGCCAGACTCACTATAGTGATTATTGCCAGTGCTAAAATGCTGATTCTCTTTTTCATCTCATCCTCCGGATTTATTTCTGTGCCCTATTCTACCACATCTTTATGTTCGTTTTGTGGAATTTCCAGTTTATTAGGATTCTCAACCCTGTTTCGCCTTGCCAGCCGGCTTATATATTCACCTATTTCCTCATTTACCTGCTCAACTTCCTTCTTGAATTCGTCAGCGGAAACTCTGTGAGCATTGTTGCCCGTTACTATCATCTGCTCGAGCCGGTCTGAAGTGGCAACTCTTACCCTGTATTTCCCCGGTGCCGTCGATCCGGCCTTGCCTGCAAGCTCGTATGTTGTCCTTTCAATGTATGTATCTGCTGTTTCGGCTTCAGCCGTATAGACCACCGTGATTCCGGACTGTTTTTCAGTGCGTCTCTGTCCGCCCTTCACTTTGTATGCGTCAAATACGGCAATGACCTCACAGCTTCTGAAGCCTCTGTAGTTTCCGAGAATTTCAATAAGAGACTCCCTTGCCGCATCAATGTTTACCTTCGCCAGTTCCTTAAGTTCATCCCAGGCGAAGATGATATTGTATCCGTCTACGAGAAGATACTCCTGAAGGTTTCGTTCCGCTTCACGCTTCTCGGCTTCCTTCGCTCTTCTTCTGCGCTCCGCCTCACTGTCTATTTCCTTCGCTTCTATTCTCGGCTTTTTCTTTTCGCTCTTCCTGAATGTGCGTTCAAATATTCTGTCCAGATCCCTGTCATCTGCCGATGCAAAGGCAGGACCACCTCCACCGGTAACACCCGAAGTTTCCGAAGTGTCATTTTCCGTCCGTACAGGTAAAACATGCATCATCTCATCCGCTTCATTCCACGGTACATTGTGTCCCGCCCCATGGGAGCAGAATATAGAGTCGGCAGGATTGTCCACATCCCGGTCCGCATCATAGGCAATTTCCGCAACCGCAGCATCCTGATTGTGACATGGCTCATAGCCTGCCAGCTGAAGACTCAGGCGGCCGTAACCCTTTGTATAAGAAGCCACCTCGGTCACGTAACTCTTCATTTCTGAAACAGGAGCACTGCCGCCGAGTTTTGTGAGAGCGGAATCTGAAGCCCCGCTTTCAAGCGCACGGCAGCTTCCGCCCATTCTCTGTATGTCGGCCATGGCCCGTCCCACCATTTCCTGCGGAACCTGCAGTACAAATTCGTACCACGGTTCCAGCAGAATCATTTCATCTCTGTCCAGACTCTTTCTCAGCGCCTGCCTGATTGCCCTGTAAGTTGACTGTCTGAAGTCGCCGCCTTCGGTATGCTTGTCATGAGCGCGACCTCCTGTTATTGTAATCCTTATATCCGTAACGGGCGAACCTGTCAGTGTTCCCGCATGCTCTTTCTCCATGAGATGCTGCATGATAAGTCTCTGCCAGTTTGTGTCCAGAACGTCACTGCTTACAGCCGAAGCAAACTCCATGCCCCTTCCTCTTTCAAGTGGTTCCAGCAGCAGATGAACTTCCGAATAATGTCTGAGAGGTTCATAGTGACCTGCACCGGCAACGGGAGCTGCAATGGTTTCCCGATAGGCTATTCTGCCTTCACCGAAGCTTGCCTGAATTCCGAAGCGCTGGCTGATCAGCCTTTCCAGAACTTCAAGCTGCACCTCTCCCATTAGCCTTACCTGAATTTCCTGAAGCTGCTCGCTCCACGTAATGTGAAGCTGAGGGTCTTCCTCCTCAAGCTGTTTCAGCCTGATGTAGGCATCATGAACATTCACGCCTTCCGGCAGTATGAGGCTGTAGGATATTACAGCTTCCGTCATTCCTTCAGGTGCAGCTGTAGCGCTCAGCCCTGTAACTGCACATATGGTTCCGGCCTCAGCCCTTTCAGCAACGGAAAAACTGCTGCCCGAGTATATTCTTATCTGATTTACTTTTTCTTCATTTATTACGTCTCTCACATTCAGACAGCCGCTCAGCACCTTCAGATGCGTCAGCCTTTCACCCTGTTTATCGCGGGTTATTCTGAAAGGCCTGATCTTAAGTTCACCGCTGTCATCAAATGATGTGACCGCCAGCCTGTCCAGTCCCTCCATGAACTCATCCACACCTTCAAGCTTCAGGGCCGAACCAAAGAAGCACGGAAACAGTCTGCGTGAAGCTACTGCCCGGGAAACCGACTCATCTGAAATTTCTCCGCTTTCCAGATATTCATCCATTACCGTTTCATCGCACATGGCAATCTCATCCATAACCGCGCTCACATCGGTGAAGTCCACGCAGTTATCATCAAGGTTATCCTTTAGATCCCCCATGATTGCCTTTGCATCCGCTCCGTCAGCATCCATTTTATTTACAAAAATAAAAACAGGAACCCGGTATTTTTCAAGAAGCCTCCACAGTGTAGCCGTGTGTCCCTGAACACCGTCTCTGCCGCTTATGACCAGAATTGCGTAGTCCAGTACGCCAAGAGTTCGCTCTGTTTCCGCGCTGAAATCCACGTGGCCCGGCGTATCCAGGAGTGTCACATCATGCAAAGGCAGACTGAAGCCCGCCTGCCCGGCGAATATGGTGATTCCACGTTCCTTTTCCTGCTCGTCCGAATCAAGAAAAGCGCTGGCATGATCCACTCTCCCCAGCTGGCGGATTGCCCCTGCCCTGTACAGCATGGCTTCTGACAGAGTGGTCTTGCCGGCATCAACATGTGCAAGTATTCCTATTGTAAGTTTCCTGCTTTTGCTCATGGATAGATTATAGCATAGAGTACGCTTTGTGTACGGTTTATGGTAACAGAATAGAAGAAAAGAGGAGAACAGTAATAAAAAGAGTTCCGATTGTTTTTCGGAACTCTTTAATAATACCTGTTTTACATAGCCTTTTTCGCAGTTTCACAAAGTGCAGTGAATCCTGCAGGATCGTTGATTGCCATTTCTGACAGCATCTTTCTGTTGATGTCGATGTTTGCTGCCTTCAGGCCACCGATAAGCTTTGAGTAGCTCATCTCGTTCATTCTTGCTGCTGCGTTGATTCTTGCGATCCAGAGTTTTCTGTAATCTCTCTTCTTGTTCTTTCTTCCAATGTAAGCTGATCTCAGAGCTCTCATTGTTGCCGGCTTAGCTGCCTTGTATGTGCTGTGCTTTGCACCATACATGCCCTTTGCCATCTTCAGAACTTTCTTATGTCTCTTATGTGCGTTTACGCCTTTCTTTACTCTTGCCATTTCAATACCTCCTTACTTGCTCAGAACTTCCTTGATTCTCTTGTGATCTGCACTAGTTAATGTAGTGGACTGTCTCAGTCCTCTCTTTCTCTTCTGGCTCTTCTTGGTAAGGATGTGTCCCTTGTATGCCTTGTTTCTCTTTACTTTTCCTGAACCTGTTACTTTGAATCTCTTGCATGCGCCTCTATGAGACTTCATCTTGTTTGCCATAATATCCTCCTATATTAATGTAATTATTTAACTTTATTTCTTATCGCTCTTCGGTGTGAGAACCATGGACAGACTTCTGCCTTCCATCTTAGGCCTCTTTTCAAGTTCGCCTGCGTCTGAAACGGCTTCAGCAAATTTCTGCATGACTTCCTGACCTCTGTCGACGTAGTCACGTTCACGTCCTCTGAATCTGAGGCTGACCTTCAGCTTATTGCCTTCCTTGAGGAACTTGGCACCTGTCTTTGCCTTAACCATGATGTCGTGGTCCTCAATGAATGTTGAAAGCCTGATTTCCTTAACCTGAGTGGTATGCTGCTTTTTCTTTGCTTCCTTTTCCTTTTTCTGCTGTTCGTACTTGAACTTTCCATAGTCAAGAATCTTGCATACCGGCGGCTGAGCCTTCGGCGCGATGCAAACCAGATCCAGATCCTTTTCCTCTGCAAGTGCCATTGCTTCTTCTCTGGTCATGATTCCAAGCTGTTCGCCGTCGGCGGAGATAACTCTCATTTCCTTTGCACGAATTTCTTCGTTTATTAAAGCTTCTTTTGCTATATCTCTGTACCTCCTTCGTACATCACCGCTCTTCCGCGGAATTCCGTTATTCCTGCCTTTGCGCAAAAGCAAGAAAAAACGCGGACACAAAAGTATCCGCACGAAAAATCAGAAGATTTATTGACCCGAGTGCCCATGCTCCCAAGGTGAGAAGCGGATAACTTCTGCTTACTACATCGGATATGTTATCACAATAGCATGTGCAATGCAAGGCTTTTTTGAACCGTTCTCAGCAAACGATTGTAAATGCAGCGCATTATGTGGTATCATTACATTACAGATTCAATATTGAATCACTTCATGCAATAAGGAGATTTAAATGGATTTCAATAAAACCTCTCTCACCCTCGACCAGATACTCCCTGTATTTGAAGGCATCACTGATGCTGTCTTCATTGATAACGCTGATGGCATATGCCAGTGGTGCAATAATGCCTGTGAGGAAATGTATGATATCGATTATGATGAAATCGTAGGGCGAAGTGTTGACGACCTTGAAAGTTCCGGTATATTCACGCCATCTGTAACAAAAAGAGTACTGGATGAAAAGAGAGAAATTACAATAATACATGAAAATCGTTTCGGCAAGAGACTGCTCACTACAGGCTCGCCGGTTTTCCTGCCTATGACAAGTGGTGACTGGGTAGCCGCAGGGGGCGGAAGATATGCCAGGCAGATAGCTTTCATTGTTACTACATCCAGAGACATCACTCAGATTTCAAGATCAAAGAAAGATGCACCTGCACCTGCAGCCACTATTCTTAAAGCCCGAAATCTGAAACAGCTTGACGAAAAGGACATATATAATGAAAGTCTTGTTTCAGAAAGTTCCGCAATGAAAAATGTTATTGCTCTTGCCAAGAGGCTTTCGACCGTTAACTCTACAGTTCTCATTACAGGAGAATCCGGTGTAGGCAAGGGTCTCCTTGCCAAAACTCTTCACGAGGAAGGCAATCGATGGAAGGGCCCCTTCGTAACTGTAAACTGCGGTGCCATTCCGGATAATCTGATTGAGTCAGAACTGTTCGGCTACGTTGCCGGTGCATTTACCGGCTCACGTGCCGGCGGCAAGCAGGGTCTTTTTGAAGCAGCTCAGGATGGCACAATATTCCTGGATGAAATCTCTGAACTTCCTCTAAACCTTCAGGTTAAGCTCCTTCAGGTAATACAGGAAAGACAGATAACTCCTGTTGGAGGCACGAAACCAATACCAATAGACGTAAGAATAATCTCTGCCACAAACAGAGATCTGGAAGCTCTCGTTAAAGAAGGACAATTCAGAGAAGACCTTTACTACAGACTGAACGTTGTTCCGATTAACGTTCCCCCTCTCAGGGAAAGACATGATGACATTCTTCCGTTAATACAGAAGAACCTGGCAAAGTGCAATAATGAACTCGGCGAAAACAAAACGATAAGCTCTGACGCACTCTCGGTTCTGCTTAAGTACCCTTGGCCAGGCAACATACGTGAACTTCAGAACATAATAGAGCGACTTGTAATCACAACCTCACATAATTTAATCAGTGAGGAAGACATATTCATTTTCATAAAACAGGAAGCAGATAAAATAGAAGAAAACTACGATGACACGTCCCTGGCCAATGCTCTTGAACGTGCCGAAAAAGAAATACTGTCCCAGGCCCTGGAAAATTACAAGTCAACCCGGGCAATAGCCAAGGTACTTAAGGTCAGTCAGCCTACCATTGTGAGAAAGCTGAACAAATACGGCTTGTCTAAATAGACAATAGTTCATTTATCATTTTCATTGCTGATTCAACCACTTGATCCATATCATAATACCTGTATTCAGCCAGCCGGCCGCCGAAAAGAACATTCTTTTCCCGGTCGGCCAGTTTTTTGTATTCTCGGTACATCGTGTTGTTCTTTTCATCATTTATCGGGTAATATGGTTCATTCCCCGGTTCCCACTCCTCACTGTATTCTCTTGTAATAACCGTTTTCAGAATGTCCTTTCCCGATGAGTCCTTTCCGAATTCAAACCATTTGTGTTCAATTATTCTTGTCCACGGAGTATCTCTGTCTGTATAGTTTACTATAGCATTTCCCTGGAAATTCGGAATATCCATTACCTCTTCCTCAAAACGCAGAGTTCTGTATTCAAGAGGACCCAGCTGATAATCATAAAATTCATCAATTGGCCCGGTGAATATGACTTTATCCGCCATGTCATTTAATTCTTTCCTGTGCTTCAGATAGTCGGTATTCAGCCTTACTTCAATGCTCTCCAGCATTTTTTCAACCATGGCTGTATAACCGCCGACTGGCACCCCCTGATACTGCGAGCCGAAGTAGCTGTTATCGTAGGTCATCCTTACGGGGAGCCGTTTTATTATGAAGGCCGGCAGGTCTTTGCATTCCCTGCCCCACTGCTTTTCAGTATAACCCTTAATAAGCTTTTCATATATATCTCTTCCAACAAGACTGATGGCCTGTTCTTCAAGATTTACTGCCTCACCGGTTGCGCAATCCTTTTTCTGTTCTTCGATTTTATTCAATGCCTCTTCCGGAGTAACAACACCCCACATTTCCTTAAAGGTGTTCATGTTAAACGGCAGGGAATAGATATCACCTCTGTAATTTGCCACAGGCGAATTAACGAATCCATTGAAATCGGCGAATCTGTTTACGTATTCCCATATCTTTTTATTCGCGGTATGAAAAATGTGTGCACCATATTTATGCACATTTATTCCAAGCATTTTTTCAGTATAAGCGTTGCCGGCCAGTGTGCCTCTTCTGTCGACAACCAGAACCCTTTTCCCCGACTCATTCAGTATCTGTGCACATGTCGCTCCATAAAGTCCCGCACCGGCAATCACGAAATCATACTGTTTCATTTTTCTTCTCCCAGTCACGCCTGAATATTATCGTCTTTGAAGCAAGATAATTCAGTACAACCACCATAACAGTCGAAAGCATCTTAACAGCAAGATCATTCTGCTGCATCATATCAGCAAAAACATACATGCAGGTCCAGTCCAGCAATCCGGTCGCCAGACGACACGCATAAAACGAGACGATTTCCTTCGCAATTTTCATCCTGCCCTTCGCCTCGCTGTGGAATGCCCATTTCCTATTTGTAACATATGCGAAGAACACGGCGGCAAACCAGGCAATTATCGTACTTGCCATTACTGGCACGCATAAAACATGTGCCATAAGCCAGTAAACCAGGATGTTTACAAGCGTCGTCAATATACCGAAGAAAACATATGGGATTGTATCTCTGTATTTTTCAGGTAATCGCCTATACTTCATTTGTCCCTCTCAGGCTTTTATGTCTTTCCTGAATTGATAAAAATCTTTAAGTGCTTTCCATCCCGTGCTGACTATCTTTCCGGCATTAACCGAATTGATTCCAGCCCGTCTTGGTCCGAAAGATATTTCAGTGAATTTCACATTCTCATTAAAGTACAGAAAGAATGTTGTAAGCATGACGTTCGGCAGATTATATTTTTCCGGAATCTGATGAATGTACTTTTCGAGCAGTTCCCTTTTCATTAATCGGAAAGGCGCATTTGAATCAGGCATCACGGTACCGAAAAACAGCCTAAGCATCATACGCAGCACCCTTTCAACAAATACTCTGGCCGCACCGTCCTGCCGTAAAGCTCTGTTCCCGATTATTGCGTCATACTCATTCCTTGCATCCCAGAATTTCTCAAAATCCCGGGAATCGGTCTGCCCGTCGGAATCAGTCTGAAAAATCCAGTCAGCGCCTTTAATTATTGCATACCTGTATCCTGTAATCAGTGTCGGCCCGTGTCCTTCGTTTTCCTTCGTAAACGTTTCAAGCAGCACTCTGTCTGCCGCCTTTTCAGTCAACATCTCATATGTACTGTCACTGCTTCCGTCATCAATTACAAGAAGGCGCGACTGCCCATTGCCTTTATGCCTTTCAACAATGGGATACCATTCCTCAATCAGCCTGTCTATGTTCCCTGCCTCATTGAAGGCCGGTACTACTATATATAAAACTTCATTTTTCATTTCTGCTTTCTTATGAACAGCATTGCATGATCCGCTGTTTCAGCACCTTCCGGCACAGCCATCTCATAATTGTTTTCTTTAAGGAAGCCTGCGATGAGTCCATCCCACTTCCCTGCCTGAACAACAACTACCTCAGGCTGTTCCTCTTTAAGCTGACTGGTGTATTCTTCAAATATCTTCTGAGCAACATCAGCAACCGGATACTGGTATGAATATCTTGTGGCATGCGCCCTGTCGCTCAATACATATATGATATCCCAGTTACCATATACCGATATTCTGTCATCCGGTTTAGTGTTTCTGTCAATATAATCTACTATTCTGCTGGTCTCTGCCGAAACATTATCCGCATTTCTGTTTTTAAAATTATCCGGAAGGCTGCAAATCAGTCCCGCCCAGTTTGTTACGAATAGAAGTGTACACGCAGCAACCAGTACAATCCTTCGAAAGAAGCTATTGCCTTGTTTCAGTTCAAGCTTTTCCAGTTCTTCAAGCGCAGTGGCAAATGGATAGGCGAGAAGAGGAACAAGTATCATCCCGTAGTGCAGATAAACTCTACCGGCCATGCATGTAAACAGCAGAGAGACCAGCATGCTCAGAAGCCACAGCAGGCTTACTTTCTTTTCTTCTCCGGTCAGGTTAAATAAAGCCAGAAGCAAAGCTGTGAAAATGAATGGATTTTTCACAAACGAAATAAAGGTGTTCCATTTTCCTGAAAATGAAGCATATCCGTCAAAATCAGATACATACTCTCTGTTAAACAGAACACAGTCATTCCAGAACTGCGCAAGCGCACCCCTGACCGAAAGCCAGATGATAAAGGGAATACATATGCACGCCAGCCCTATGCAGAAGAACAGTATGAAATATTTCAGATCCTTCCAGTTCTTTCTGATTATTACCTCAATGGCGATTCCAAGGCACATAACAATCCAGAGTGCAGTAAGATTAGGTTTTATGAGTAAAGTTCCCCCGAAGCATAAACCGCATATTATTATCCGCCATGGTGATATATTGTTGTTCTTCAGATAATCAAGGAATATGAACAGACTTGCAGCAATGAAACTCATTGCATATTCCTCGCACAAATTGCCTCCCTGGAAATAAACAAACAGAGGGGAAACCGACAGGAATGACACAACAAGTCCTGACAGCGGCCTGCAGAACAGTCGGGCTGTTTTGTATATCATTATCAGTGATACAAAGAGAAATGCAGCTTCCACTACCCAGACACCGCAATACGGAGAAAAAAAATCACCGATGCGATTGATTACGAAAATCATCGGACCCTTGTGGTCAAAAGAATCCAGATATGGAGTGTAGCCCTTCTCCATCATCAGCGATACAGTTTTATATACAGACGAATCAGTTGCCGCCTCTGCTCTTATCCACGGATGAAGCGGGCTCTGCTGCAGAAATATTAATGAAGCAGCACCGGCAATTAAGATGCTGCTCAGGATCTCCGTCATGTTTCTTTTCTGACTGTTTTCTATCATACCCGTAATCTCCCACATGAATTATAACACACAGAATATGGAAATAAACCTCTCTTTTGTCGATTCAAATTTGTATCAGCGATACATTTTCGTATCACACAACTTTAACCCTTGTATGACAAGGCTTTTGCAAGTATTTAAAAACGTACAATTAAATTTGATGCATTTATGTATCACATTATCCGGCCTAATTATCACCCTATGAAGCAGTACAAATTATAAAAAAAATGGACAGCAGATGCAAAATCCTTGATAACCGTTGGAATTTCAACGATTTCAGGCTTTCCTGCTTTTGTTTTAACCTATATACTGCATTTGTCACAATAATTGGCACAGCTTATGCATTATATAAATGTGGGTTCAAAGGGGCCCGCTCGAACAAGTGGGCTCACCCACTGACTTTGTTAAACTATTATTTTCAATAAAAAAGGAGGGAATTGAAAATGGCAGATTTTAATGCAAAAGAATACGTTGCAGGTTTAGTAGAAAAAGCTAGAGTAGCTCAGGCAGTTGCTGAAAACTTCACTCAGGAAGATTGCGACCTGATGACAGCAGCAGTAACTTATGAACTGACTAAGCCGGAAAACATCAAGATGTTTGCTGAAATGCTGGTTGAAGAATCCGGCATGGGTATTCCTGCAGACAAGGAAAGCAAAATTATCGGTAAGGTTTGGGGATCATACCTCCAGATGAAGGACCAGAAGACAGTTGGCATGGTTGAAGACAATCCTGAAACAGGAATGCAGGCTTATGCAAAGCCAATGGGCGTTGTTGCCGGTATCATGCCTGTAACTAACGGAGAAGCAACTCCAATCGTTAAGTCAAACATGGCTCTGAAGACAAGAAATGCTATCATCCTGGCTCCACACCCTAAGTGCAAGAAGCTGAACGTAGTAATCGTTGACAAAATCAGAGCAGTCCTGGACAAGCTCGGATATCCAATGGATCTAGTACAGACTTGCGTTCCAGAAGCAGTTAAGCTCGAAACTTCACAGGAACTGATGAAGCAGTGCGACTTCATCCTGGCAACAGGCGGCGAAGCACTGGTAGAAACTGCTTATTCATCCGGTACTCCAGCTATCGGCGTTGGTGTTGGTAACTGCGTATCAATCGTAACAGGCAAGACTCCAATGAGCCAGGTTGCTGAACTGATTACAAGATCAAAGAAGTTTGATAACGCTACTTCATGCTCAACTGAAAACAACATCATCGTATTCGAAAGCTGCTACGATGAATTCATTAAGGAAATGGAAGCTCACGGAGCTTACCTCTGCAAGGAAGGTTCAGAAGACAAGAAGAAGCTGCAGGTTGCTATGTGGCCTAACACTCCAAACGATCACGTACTGAACAGAGCAATCGTTGCACAGAACGCTGAAAAGATCGCTGAAATCGCTGGAATCGAAGTTCCTGCAGGAACTTGCGTACTGATGGCTGAAGAAGACGGCGCATCACTGGATCACCCATTCGGCGGCGAAAAGCTTTCACCTGTATCAGGTATCCAGAAGGCTAAGGACCTCGACGAAGCAATTGAAAAACTGATGGCTTGCCTGAACTACCAGGGCAAGGGCCACAGCTGTGGTATCCACACAGACGACCCTGCTGACGTAGAAAAGCTCGCTATGGCAGCTCCTGTAACAAAGTGCGTTGTTAACCAGGCACAGTGCCTCGTTAACTCCGGTGGATGGACTTGCGGATTCCCAGTATCAATGACTCTGGGTTGCGGAACTTGGGGCGGCAACAGCGTATCCCACAACGCAACATTCAAGGATCTGCTCAACTACACTTACGTTTCAAGAGAAATTCCTAACTGGAAGCCAGAAAAGGTTGAAGACTTCATCGACGCTGCAGTAATCGCTAAGGTTGATGCATAATTGAAAAAGGAGAAATAAAAATGTCAGCAATTAAAGATAAAGATTTAAAGTACAACATCCATTCATGGTCCGCTCAGGGCGCACTGAATCCAATCGTTGTAACAAAGGCTGAAGGCATCTACTTCTGGGACGAAGACGGTAAGAAGTATGCAGACATGTCATCACAGCTGGTTAACTCAAACCTGGGACACGGAA
>JAKSSG010000033.1 GCA_024403185.1 Clostridia bacterium | reverse complement strand
TGACAAGTGGACAATCCTGATGGCTGTAATGACAGCAATTCAGGGAGGCATCATGTTCATGTCAAAGAAAAAGTATGAAGACGAAGAAGACGATGCACAGATGGCATAAGTGCTGAGACAAAGCATTAAAAATCGGGGAGCTGAAGCTCTCCGATTTTTTATATTATGCTATAATTAGTACATACGGATAAACACGAAAGAAGTCTTAAGGGAGAGCACAGCAATGCTATCAATATTTTTTCTGGCAAAACCAATATACTGGATAGTGCCATGGATTCTTCAGGCAATCGGATACTTCCTGGTCCTCAGGAAAATGGAACTCAGGAAATGGACTGCCGTAATTCCAATCCTGGCTGAATGGCAGCTTTCGGGAAAGCTGTTCAGAAAGAGAAGATCATTTTATCGACCGGTTGTCATAGCAGTGATTCTGGTACTGGCCGCATGGTATCTGGACCCGTTCAAGGGAATGGGCAGAATGTTCATGATGGTTGCCTTTGCGGTATACGGAATTTTTCTGATAAGACTTTACTGGAAGCTGACGAAGGCTTTCGGAAGAAAGGGGATATTTGCAATAGGGCTTATTGTTCTGCCGCCTATTTTCCTGCTGATTCTTGGCTTTGGAAAAAAGACGCAGTTCACACAGCCACAGTTCAAACCGGAGAAGGAACGCAGCAGGGCTGCACGCGTTACAAGGCGCGTAATCTTTGTTGTGATTTCCGTTATTGAGGTTCTGGTCATCGTTCTGTGCGTTGCGTTCATAACGGTTCAGAATACTCCGCCGGCCATTCTGGTTGGCTACCTTCTTGAGGACATGCACAAGAACACCTGTGACATTACCGGCACGGGCGACGTGGTAACACGCGAGGATGTGCTGGGGGACAGGGCTGCCGACATTAAGGACATGAAGATCAGCAGAGAGCACTACTTCAAGGACCACAGCAAAGACAAGGACGTAGTTGTTCTGGAATACATTGTAGGCTCAAATCTTGAAGACAAGAGAGGTCTGGCGAGCGCAAACATACGTCAGATGATGGAGGCAACCGAGCAGGGCGACGGGCTGAAATTTGTAATTGAAGCCGGCGGTTGCGACAGATGGTTCACCAAGGGAATCAAGGATCAGTCATATGGCAGATACGAAATTGCCGGCGGCAAAATCACACAGATTGAGGAACTTCCGGGAGACACCTGCATGTCTGAAGCGGACACTCTCGGTGACTTCCTGACCTGGGCGAAGAAGAACTATACGGCTGACCGCTACATGCTGGTTCTGTGGGATCACGGCGGTGGCGTTGCCTTCGGTTACGGGCAGGATGATCTGAACAAGGCCAAGAGCGGCATGGGTACCATAGATGTATCGCAGGTTGTTTCAGCCATTGACAAGGCCGGAATCAGATTCGACATGATAGGATTCGACGCCTGCCTCATGCAGGACATTGAAATAGCAAATGCTCTCGAGCCGTATGCGGACTACTATCTGGCATCGGAAGAAACCGAGGGCGGTTACGGATGGTTCTACACTTCCGCATTCGGAAAGCTGGCAAAGAACCCGGGCATCAGCACGGAGAAATTCGGACGCGAACTGGTAGCCTGCTACGACCCTTACAATACAATCATCAAGAACGACGAAGGCAAGCCTGACACCAAGGCAACCCTCTCGCTGGTAGACCTGACTCTTGCGGCGCCGGCATATCAGCAGCTGGTCGGACTTCTGGACGAGGCTTCCGAAGCCATCAAGGATGACCCTGCAAGCTATGCCGACGTGGCAGTTGCAGCGGACAATGCCTACAGCTTTGAAGACAACATGCAGATTGACCTGATCGGCTTCCTGAAAATTCTCAAGCAGGTGGACTACGATGATTCCATCTGGACGCAGAAGGACAAGGCTGAGCTCATACGTGCGCTCCAGGCAAGTATCATCTGCCGAAACGGTGATTCCGCAAAGGGCATTCACGGCATGGCCATAGCCCTCCCATACAAGAACATAATGTACTATCAGGATACGAGCAGGCAGTTCAAGGCCCTGTCGCTGAAGACAGAGAAGCAGACCTTCGACGAGATATTCAGCATTATGGCTGCACAGCAGAAGAAGAATCCTGAAGATGTGAATAACGAAGATGAATCATTCCAGCAGATGATCATAGAGCAGATCGGCGACGTCGATTACACTAAAGAGGACTGGTACATCGAGGGCTTCGAGAACTACGACGATACGGACGCGTTCATAGACATTCCGCTCAAGGAAATCAAGGACGGCTATCAGATAGATCTTACGGACAAGGCATGGAAGATAATATCCGACTGCCAGACAATGGTTTACCAGAAGGTTGATTCCGGTTCAAACAACGGTGTCAAGGGTGCAGTCAGCAGATATCTGGGAAGAGACCATCTGGGCGACGAAGATGCCAAGGGCAATCCGACTGTTGCAATGGACGACTGCTGGGTACATGTAGGAAATGAACTGGTATGCTATGAAGCGGAACCGGCAATGGAAACGGAAGACGGCTGCATCTTCACAGGCAAGATCAGAGCACGCCTGAACGGTGAAGACGACATTACACTGAATGTTGAATGGGATCCAGTTGACGAGGATTCGGATGTGCCTGCAGTGGGACACATTACCGGATACGATGACGAAAGCTTTCTCAGCTTCCTGAACGAGAAGGGATCTCTTGACCTTGAAGCGGGTGATTCAATTCAGTTCCTCTTTGATTACTACGACAAGGAAGGAAATCTGATCAAGACCAAGCCTGCAGGCGGCAAAATCCGCGTAACAAAACAGTCACGTCTGGAAGTAACGGACAAGCCGATCGGACCGTGTGAAATCCAGTTCGGCGGAGTTCTCACAGACGTATACCAGAGAGTAATGACTACCGAGCAGGTAGAGATGGAAATAGAGTAACATTAAAGATGAAAACAGAGTAACATTATGAAATTTGACTTGCATTGCCATACCAAGGAAGGTTCCTTCGATTCGAAGGTGCCTGTAAGTGAATATGTGAGCAAGTACAGAGCCCTGGGATATGACGGTTTCATGATTTCCGACCATAACAGCTATAGAGGGTGCCGCAAATGGCATCAGCTCCAGAAGCTTCCGGAGTATGCGGACTTCACTGTTATCTGCGGCATAGAATATGACACCAAGGATGCGGGACACGTACTGGTAATAATGCCCGACGGAGTATATCTGCCATTACTTAAAATACGAGGAATGAGGTGCGCCAAGCTGGTTAACGTTGTCCACGCCCAAGGTGGAATACTGGGACTGGCGCATCCCTTCGGAATTCCATCCTCATCGGCAATGAGCTTCAAGCTCATGAACTATGATCTGATTCACAACATGGATTTCGTAGAGGTTTTCAATACCTGCGAAAAAGAGGATTCCAACAGGCTGGCAGGTGAGCTGGCGACCAAATACAACAAGCCGGGCTTTGCCGGAACCGATGCCCATTCGGCAAAGTACATAGGCATGGCGGCTACGGAAATAGACTACGAAATTCACTGCAACAATGACCTCATTGCGGCAGTACTTGAAGGGGCCGGTTTCAGCACGTCCGGAACGGAGAGAGAAGAGACCCGAAAGAGCAGAGCGAAGGATCACTGGACCAGTCAGATCGGCTACAAGATCTACAATCGCGGTCTCGCAAAAACAAAAATGCCGAGACGAAAAATATCTCACCGAAGACTAATGAAAAGACACTAACTTCTTCTTGAAATCTTCACAGATTGTTAATATAATTTACGAGATGATTAAGAGAAGAATTGCTATTATTTTAACCATAATAATGACTGCTTTTGCAGTGCCATGCACATCGGCTTTTGCTGCGGGAACCACATCTCTTGGAGGCGCTGAAATTCCTGACAGATTTGCCGATAATTTTGATGTGCAGAACTGCCTGGACATTTCCTCCTGGAACGGTGAAATCACGGACAGCGAGTGGAAGATTCTGAAGGAGCAGGGCGTCACGGCAGTAATCATCAGAGCTGGATACAGCAGGTGGTTTACCGGATTCCACACCAGGGATTCCAAGTTCGAACAGAACATGAAGGGTGCCAAAAAGGCGGGCATGGAAATCGGTGCCTACTATTATACTACTGCCACAAATGAGAACGAGGCGGCAAAAGAAGCACAGTATTTCGCAGAGCTTCTTGAACCGTACAGGAGCGATCTGACACTTCCGGCAGTATACGATTTCGAGACCAATGAACACGGCAGACTCGACGCATCCAAATTCCGCGAGCTGGGCATGGACGGATGTACGGACCTCTGCGTGGCATTCTGTGAAGTCCTTGAAAACGAAGGTTACGATCCGATGATTTACGCCAACCGAGCGACCTTCAACAGGTTCCTCGATACGGACAGACTGGAGGGTAGCTACAGGCTCTGGCTGGCCCAGTTTACAAGCGACGGTTCGGCCACGGGATATGAAGGAAACTACGACATGTGGCAGTACAGTTCCTCAGTCAGAATCCCCGGTGTTGACAGCAGATTTGACGCCAACTACATCTTCAAGCGAAACATCTCAGAGGATAAGGAAATTGCCGATTCAGAGGGCAAGATCAGGGGCTCAAGTTCAACCTTTACATTGTCTGAAGGAGTGCGTTCAATCGTGCCGGTTACAAGCAAAGGCAAGACCGCCAATATCAGAGTGCGAGATGACTACGGCTACTCCCACATGTACAAGGTGTTCAAGAAGAGCAACAGATACTCTTCGGAAGAGTGCATGATGGCATGTCTGCTGAACGGATTCTTCGTTTCGGACAAGCCTATAAATCCGAAGTACTTTGTAAACAGAGTTGCGCCTGCAACCATCGGCAGCGACTACGCTTCCAAGCGGGATGACGGCTACATCCTCTCCATGAGCGGCATGGCCAGAATCCTAAGCGACCTGAAGCTGGAAGTGGAATACATCAGGGACATAGATGATGATGTCTATGTAAAGATCAAGGGCCATCTGGCAACCGGACACCCGGTTATCCTTTCCCTTAAGAATTCAACCTCCAGATGGACCGGAGGAAATGAAACGGTTCTTCTTCTGGGAATGGATGAGAACGGCTACGGCATCATGGCCGACACGAAGGACAGATACTGGAATAAAAATGACCAGCGTATCAAGCTGGTCAGTGTAGATGAACTTATCCGCGCCATGGAACCTCAGGGCGACGATGACAGCAGCCTTGTCAGAAGCGATTCCCAGCAGGGCGGCTACATACTCATTGATGGTGATTAAGCCATCAGAAAACAAACTGAATCAGAACCATGTAACACACTGTTCCGCAGAGAATGCTGATCAGTGTGTTTCTTTTCCAGACCTGCAACGCCGCAACGACGGCCACTGAAATCAGTTCGGGAATTCCGTGGGTCGGTCCGGTTGGAGAAACGCCCTTAAGGCAGAATACAACCAGCATGCCCATTATGGCATACGGAAGAACCTTGCCCAGATATTCAACGTATTTCGGAGTCTCCCGGTTGCCGCCAAAGACAAGGAACGGAATAAAACGCAGCGCCTGGGTTACGGCAATCATTATAAGGATCATTATGATGAGGTAGGTGTTACTCACTTTCGCCACCTCCTTCATTGGTGATTCCTTTTTTCTTTCTCATGACAGTCAGAGCCACAGCGATAAGAATCATGGCAGGAATCAGGAAATTGTCCGCACCGAAAATCAGAAGCATCAGAACGGACGCCAGCACGCCCGTAACGGCAGCCGTGTGATCACGGGTCTCAATCCACTGCTCCACAAAGATGGAAACAAACAATGCGGTTAATGCAAAATCAATACCCGCCGTATTGAAGTGCAGGACTGATCCGGCGAGGCAGCCGATGGCCGTGCCTGCCGACCAGTAAATCCAGTCAAAGAAGGAAACCAGGAAAAAGTAGTTGTCCCTTTCGCCCTCTTCCATCTTGTCGGTATCCACACTGTTGCTGACGAGAGCATAGGTCTCATCGGTCAGGGCGAAAATCAGGAAAGGCTTTCGACGGGCCTTCTTGTATTTGTCCACCATGGATATTCCATAGAAAAGATGTCGGGCGTTTACGGCAAGGGTGGTCAGCGCGGTAGTCAGAAGAGACGCCCCGCCTGTGAGAAGACCGATTGCCACAAACTGCATTGAGCCCGCGAAAAGAAACAGGGAAAGCCCCAGAGCCCAGAGAATTCCGAAGCCCTTAACCTGCATGATTATGCCATATCCTATGCCCAGAACCAGATAACCCGTAAGCACGGGGATGGTCTTTATGAAGGCTCTTTTAAGGTCATTTTTTGTGATTTTTGCCTTTGGATTGCGTTTCATGGATAAAGTTTATCATTTATTTGCAAAAAAACACGAAAAAAGTTATAATAATTACGCAAAAAAGCCAAAAAAAGTGAGCCATTTAGCCGGGCCACTGACTCTTTATATATGGATAGAATAAATGGATACATTTTTTGGGCAAACCCGGGGAAACCCGGTGACGCAAAGTAAGGTGTCTAAGCATAACCCCGCAAAAGCAAGCGGGCACATGTATGATCGACCGACTGCACACGAACAGGAGTGCAGTCTTTTTTATTATTTAGTACGGTGAGAACGAAAATGCTAAGGAAAAAATGGATAACTGTAATAATGGTTGTAATGATGGCCTTTGCCTTCATGCCGCTTATTGCTTTTGCACAAACCGATGAGGGCAGTTCGCCGGGAGCGGGAGAAGCAATTTCTCAGAGCGAAGAAATTGCGAACAACAGTAATGATGTTACTTCCAGCGAAACGAAGCAGGATAACTCGGAGCAGACTACACTCGAGCAGCCTACGTCTGAGGAAACCACAGAGGAAGCTACTACTGAAGAAGAAACTACTGAAGAAGAAACTTCAGAGGAGTCGACAACGACCAAGGAAAAAGCCACATCAACCACTGAGTCAAAGGGAGGCGCTGCAGGAACAGTCAACAAGAACAAGGCTAACCCTACCGTTGCATCAGTTGACCAGCCGGGCTATGAACTTACAGTTGTTGGAGAAGAACAGGTACCGCTTGCCGGAAACCTGCTCGACGGACACTGCTGCGTTCTGCATCTGTTCCTCATAATTATTGCAGCACTGCTGCTTCTGGTATATGCACGTGACATGAAGAAGCGCCAGGCAAGAATATTCGAGCTTGAAGCAGAACTGGAAGGATACTTTGAAGAATAATTAACAAAGCAGTAAAATATTAACAGTAGAACACTAAAAAGGAGCGGAAACACTGCTCCTTTTATTATTTGTCGTTGACTTCATTTAGATAAAGCGTTAAGACGATAGTGTGTTAAGAAAATCACACAGGATATCATTATTATCATTTTTAATTAGCACTATTGTATTAGTGTAAGGAGGAATTATGTTAAAGTAATTGTCTAATGGCTGCGTAGCATTAGTACAACGATTTCTGCCAGATCCTTTTATATTCTGTATAATTCTGACGATTGTTGTATTCATCATCGCAATGCCTCTCACTGCTTGCTGGCTGAACTGGGGCTTCGGCCCTCTGCTTTTTATGTGCAATTATGTGCAATGGGGTCGGGAGACTTTGCACATTCAGGGGCGGGGTATGATATAATTAGGCAAAAGCAATTCTATATTTTGTGAGAAAAAGCAGATTCTATATTTTGTGAGAAAAAGAGGTCCAAGAGGCCGTGAATATAGAGTAAAACGCAATATGAAAAAAATGATTCTATATTTTGATAGGAAAAACGCTTAGAAACAGTACGAGTATAGAATAAGAAATTTGAATTCTATACTCGCACTAAAATACGGTTCATATAAAGGCCGATTATAGAACGAAAACTGAAATACAAAAGAAATTTCTATAAAATAAGAATTAATTCTATAATTTCAACGAAAATATAGAATTAAACGGGGAGGTAACTACATGGCAGAGATTAAATGTCCGAAATGCGGAGAAGTGTTCCAGGTTGATGAGTCAGGCTATGCGCAGATTGTCAGCCAGGTAAGAGACGCGGAATTCCAGAGAGAGCTGAAGGAGCGCCAGGTGGCTCTCGTTGAGAGCAGAGAGGCGGAGATTAAACTGGCTCAGGCTGAGCAGGAAAAGACCATCGCCGAGCGTGACCAGGAAATCACGGCACTGAAGGCACAGCTGGCCAATGCGGAAACCGAGAAGAAACTGGCGGTGACGGAGGCTGTTTCAGCCAGTGAAAAGGAGCTCACTGAAAAGAGCGCGGAAATCACCAGACTTCAGGGCGACATCCAGCTGCAAAAGCAGGAAACGGAGCTGAAGACACAGAGCCTCAAGGAAGAATATGCGGGAATGCTCAGGCTGAAGGATGACCAGATCGAACAGCTTAAGGATTTCAAGGCCAAGCAGTCCACAAAGATGGTTGGAGAGAGTCTGGAACAGCACTGCAATGACGAGTTCAACAAGATCAGAATGACCGCCTTCCCGAATGCATATTTTGAGAAGGATAATGATACAAGCGTAAGCGGAAGCAAGGGAGACTTCATTTTTAGAGAGGCGGACGAGAGCGGAACCGAATTCATCTCAATCATGTTTGAGATGAAGAACGAGAGGGATGAGACCGCCACGAAGCACAAGAACGAGGACTTCTTCAAGGAACTGGACAAGGACAGAAAAGAAAAGGGCTGCGAGTATGCCGTGCTGGTATCTCTTCTTGAAGCGGACAGTGAACTGTACAACAGCGGCATCGTTGATGTATCATACAAGTACGAAAAGATGTACGTCATCAGACCGCAGCTTTTCATTCCGATGATCACACTGCTGAGAAACGCCGCACTGAATTCACTTAAGTATCAGCGCGAGCTTGCCATAATCAGAAATCAGCAGATTGACATTCGAAATTTTGAAGACAACATGAATGCCTTCAAGGAGGCTTCGGCCAAGAACTACAGAATAGCAAACGAGAAATTCAATTCGGCCATTGAGGAAATCGACAAGGCCATAGCAAGACTGGAGAAGGTCAAGAAGGACCTGCAGTCCTCGGAAAACAACATTCGCCTGGCAAACGACAAGGCGGATTCACTGTCGATAAGAAAACTCACCAAGAACGCACCAAGCGTCAAGGATATGTTCGATGAACTGGAAGTAGAAAGGAGAAAGGACGAAGAAGAAGTTTAAGAAATGGTTCGCCCTGGGGGCATGCCTGATCATGGCTATGGGATGTATGACCCTGTTCGGCTGAGGCAGCAGTGAGGAAGCAGCTGAAGAACCGACCTAAGGTTCACCGGGAGTATGGGCAGATGCTGACATTCCTGAAGATGTACAGTCACTGGTTGATGAAGTGAAGGGCTACTGCGACTATTATGTTGAAGTGCTCAGGCGACAAGATTTACCTGGGCGAAGTGTCCGACGAGATTTTTAACGAAGTAATCAGGCAGTATAACGTTTAAGGCCGTTGCGGCGAGCGTTATCAGTACAACGAATATGATGCAAAGGCAAGACAGCGAAATCTGGCAGAGTTTCGCTGTCTTTTGTTGTTATCTGGCGGGCGATTATTTTTTGACCCAAAGTTCCGCACTACATCTACTTATAAATAGCTTAGTTTCGTCGATATGGTGCGGAACTTTGGGTCACAAAATGTAAATGACACCGTTTTGATGTATAATAACGATAGAAATCAATTAACAAGGAGAAAACCATGACATATACAAAAACAGAAGCAGAGAAACTTATTGCGAAGATCCCGCGCACCCAGCTGGGATTTTTCCCGACGCCGCTCCACAGGCTGGACAGACTTTCGGAGGAACTGGGCGTGAATCTGTGGATCAAGAGGGATGACTTTACGGGCAGCAACCTCTTTGGAGGGAACAAGACGAGAAAGCTGGAGTTTCTCATGGGGCATGCGAAGGAGCTTGGCGCCGAGTACGTAATCACTTACGGAGCAACCCAGTCGAACCATGTCATGCAGACGGTCTGGTCTGCGGCCAAAAACGGAATTAAACCGATCGCCTATCTGGCGGCGATGGTCACACCTGACATGGATGACCTGAAGGGCAACATGCTTCTGGACAAGATATACGGGGCTGAACTGCAAGTGATTTATCCTGAAGAGGGTGAATCATTTGAGGATGCAGAGCGCAGGTCCTTTGTTGTGGGTGCTGAGCACGCGGACAGGCTCAATTCGGAAGGCCATGTCTGCTACGACATCCCGATGGGCGGGGCCAATGAACACGGCAGCCTGGGATATGTCAATGCAATGGTTGAACTGCAGGGGCAGCTGGAACAGCTGGCGGCAGAAGGAACTGAATTCAATCCGCAGTATCTCTATCATGCGACGGGCTCAGGCGGAACCATGGGCGGAATAGTTGCAGGAAAGAAGCTGCTGGGAATGGACATGGAGATTCATTCGATGCTGACCATTCCGATGGAGGACACCGGGGACTATATAGAAAACGGAATGAACCTGGCCAACGGAGCGCTCGGCCTGATCGGCGTGGAGGCCCTGGCAGAGACGGATGACTTTATCGTCGATGCGAGCCATGCCGGCGAAGCCTATGAAGTGCCGAGCGATGAAGGCAGTGAAGCCATCAGAATGCTGGCCCGAAAAGAAGGAATTCTGGTTGACCCGGTTTACACGGGCAAGGCCTTCGCAGGACTCATTGCGGACATCAGAGAAGGCCGGATAGAGCAGGGTGCGGACGTGCTTTTCCTCCACACGGGAGGAACGACGGTATTCTTCGCCGAGAAGGAAATCCTGGGAGACATATTCTAAATGAAATCAGTATTCCTCGACTACAAAGACATAAATCTCGGCGACCTGAGCTGGGAGCCTCTCGAAAGGCTCTGTGAGTTCGAGGCCTATGTCGATTCGACGCCAGAAGAGGCGAAGGAGCGCTGCGCAGATGCTGACATCGTCCTGACGAAAGCTGTCCGCTGCTGAACCTGAAAAACTGCATCATCACTCCGCACATGGCGTTCATGCCGAAAGAAACCCGTGAAGAGGTGGTGCGGATTGCAGCAGCAAATATAGAGGATTTCCTGCAGGGCGGGAAGAAGAATGTGATATAATTTAGCTATGAAAAAGTTCGAACAATTTGCCGCACGTCCGGGCAATCCCAACTGGGAAAAGCTCATCGAACGCAGGCAGCCGATTTACAAAAGAGAAGATGAAATCCGAAGTGAATTCGCCCGTGACTACACGAGGGTGCTCCATTCACTTGCCTTCCGCAGACTGAAGCACAAATCACAGGTGTTCTTTAACGGTGCCGGCAACGACCACATCTGCACGCGCATGGAGCACGTGTATCACGTGGACTCGGTGAGCAGTACCATAGCAATCGCACTGGGGTTAAACGAGGAACTGACCAAGGCAATAGCCATCGCTCATGACCTGGGGCATGCTCCATTCGGACACGAGGGCGAAAGCATACTTAGCAGGATCAGTCAGAGAGAACTGGGAAAGAACTTCTGGCACGAACAGAACGGACTCAGATTCATCGATGATGTTGAACTGCTTGAGGACGGAGAACGCAGACTGCAGAATCTGAATCTGACCTATGCTGTCAGAGACGGAGTCATTTCCCACTGCGGAGAGCTGGACAAGAACTGCCTCAGACCGAGAAACGAGCTCTTCGACCTGAGCGAGTTCAATGAAGCCGGCAAGTATGAAGCGGCAACCTGGGAAGGCTGTGTTGTTAAACTGGCAGACAAGATCGCCTACCTGGGAAGGGACATTGAGGATGCAACACGCCTGGGATACATTGGCGAACAGAAGATAAATACCACGGTCATCATGCACAGCATGATCATCGACCTCTGCAAGTCAAGCAGCCCTGAAGCGGGACTTGTACTCAGCCCGGAAATGTCCGAGCAGATGAACGAAATCAAGAAATTCAACTACGAAAACATATACCTGAATCCGCGGCTGGAACCATTCAGACGCTATGCCGAGAAGGTGCTGACCGAATTATACGACAGCGTGATGGGCGCCCGCGAATACCTGATGGAAGGCGCAAAGGCAGACACCGCAAGGCTTTCGGTCAAATCGTATATTAACGATTTCGGCGAGTTCCTGCAACGCTACACCACAGAGGGCATTGCCAATAAACGCATCTACGGTGACCTGAGCGATGATGCTCAGTACAAGCAGGCGGCCATCGATTTCCTTGCCGGCATGACCGACAACTATGCAACAAAGTGTTATGAAGAATTAATAGAGTGCTGACAAAAGCACAAAACCAATCCGCAGACGTTTTGATGATGAAGTAGAGGAAAAAAGGAGGCAGACCAATGAAAGGAAGAGAAGTAATTAAAGTTGATTTTAACTGGACACTGGACGACCTGGAGAAGTTCATGGAGGAACACTGGGACAAGGAAGAGTACTGCGAATTCATTAAGGGCAGACCTCAGCCGGGCTCCATCGAGGAATACATCTGTCTGCCGGCAACACCGAACTGCTGCGTAATAGCATACCCGCGCAAAGGCAAGATCATCTTCAGCATCGCCGACAATGTGGCAGGACTGAAGCGTGTTGCCATATCGGCGATTCCTACAAGAAGCCCAATCGGAGGCATTGCCAAGAGTGCCCTCATGATTAGCCGTGCCAAGGAAATGAGAGGTCCGGGCGCTGAGATTACAACCATGTATGCCAATTACATGAGGAGCCTGCTTGGAGTGAAATAAGCGGGAAGAAAACTGGACCCGCAGCGAGACTGCGGGTCTTTTTGAATATACACAGAGTTTTCACATTCATTCATTAAAATGGGCAGTGCACTTCAGTATGAATCTCTCTTTTTCTTTAGTTTTTTATAATATATAATAACGATGGCAGTTGCATTAGTAAAAAAGTGAAGCGGGAAGATACAAAAGAGTTGAATACAATAGACAGCTTAAACAAGCTACAACACCTCGCCCTCCACGACGTGTCCATACGAACCAGACTCCTGGCAACCAGGGACGACGAAAATCCGCTGGTCAGTTTTTGCGCGGCATGCAGAGAACTGGGCTTTGATATCAATGCCATGGATCTGGTCTACGCCGGTGAAGAGGCTTACGCAGGCATGAGGCGGGCAACCAATGGCGGCGGTGAGAATTCGCCGATGCTGGAGAACGAGGACGATTATTATGCCATGTTCATGGCGGCAATAGACCGCAAATGATTAACAAGAAAAAGACCTGGGGTCAGCTGAAAACCCCCAGGTCTTCTTTTATTTCTATTTTGTACTTATAAAATGTGTTTCGCGAAATGCCCAGCTTCATGCGGAGCGTTTCATCATCCACTTTATTTTGCTTGCTTATTATTGCTTTTGCATTCTATTTTTCAACCTTGTAGTCGCTGAGGATTGTATCGTAGATTGCTGTTACGATTTCTTCTTCCCAGATCCAGTTTTCGGAGTAGTTTCCGTATGATGGCTCGTTGTAGATGTCAACGTTGGCGCCGTTGATCTGGTATGTGAATCCGCAGTCGTTGTCTCTGTCAACCATGAAGATGTCGAACATGCCGTAGGCGTCGCCGTAGTGGCCGCCCAGATTTTCGATATTTGCATCTTCCAGGAAGGTGTCGCCGTAGTCACCCTGCTTGCCGTTGGTGATGAGCTGGATGCCCAGACCCCACTGCTGGAAGAGGCCGTATTCAGGATTTCCGTTTGAACCCTTCTTGTCTGCGTCCTTGCCGTTCCATTCCCATTCAACTGAGAACATCTGGTCAACAGTTTCTGGCTTCAGGAGCTGACCGCCGTCAGGTGTTGCACCGTCGTTTGCAAACATGAGTGCCCACTGTGCGAGTTCATCTGATGAGATTCTCAGACCGCCCTGTGGACTCTGGCAGGTTGCGTTGGTACCTGGTGTGTAGTTTGCCAGTGAAACGAATTCGAAACCGCTGGCAGTGTCAGGATTTGAAACCATGCATGTGTCAGCTTCAACTGTTTCTCCATGATAATCGTCAACCAGTGCGTTCCAGTCGCTGTCCTTCTTAGGCGTTCCGTCGTCCTTCAGATCCTTCTGGTATGCAGCTGCAAGCAGGCTGATTGTTTCTTCGTCGAAATCTCCAACGTTGAAGCTTGCGGTGAATCCCATCGGCTCGAGAATGTGGGCTGTCATGTATTTATCAAATCTTTCGCCGGAAACAGCTTCGATGATTGTTCCCAGAGTTCCGAAGCCCAGATTCGAATATTCAAAGTAGGTGCCCGGCTCATGCTCCATGTCGAAGTGGCCGCCGTCTTCATAGTACTCGCCGTCCTCCTTGAAGAACTCGCTGATGGAGTAGTTCGGAGCGATGGAGTACACGTCACCGTCCAGAATTGAACTGGTATGTGAAAGCAGCATTCTGCAGGTAATCGGCACATCAGGGTACTCAGGGTTTCTTAATTCAAAACCAAGATAGTCCGAGATGTCAGCGTCCAGATCGATTTTTCCCTGTTCAACCAGCTGCATGATTCCTACAGCGGTGAAGGTCTTTGATACTGAAGCGATTCTCTGCTTGGTGTCGTTTGTGTACGGCAGATTGTTGTCCGGGTTTTCGTTGTCGATGTATCTGTTGCCCGTTGCGAACTTGTAGACAACTTCGCCGTCTCTGAAAACTTCAACGGCCATGCCTACGAGAGATTTGCCGTCGTCTCTGTCGGCTACTGCAGTCAGCGTTTCGTCCAGCGCCGCAGCGTCGAACTCGCCGCCTGCATTATCGGCATCGCCGTCTGAGCCGCAGCCGGTCAGCCCGAAAGCGGTGAAGCTGAGTGCCATGATAAGCGATAGAATAATTGCCAGTCTTTTTTTCATTTTTTCCTCCTCACAGGATAAATTCTGTTAAATTATGTTTGCCTATATTATACCCTATTTCCCGGTTTTGCATTATAATTATTGCATGAGCAGGATGTCAGTATATGACTAGAAGAGAACTTGAAATAACAGACAATAATGAAATATAGAAGACCGCATCCTGTGGAAAGAGGAGAATGATTTAAAGGAGGGATATCAATGAAAAAGACAAAGACATTAATTGGTGTACTGCTTGCTTTCGTGATGACATTCTCTGTCGTATGCTTGACGGGATGCGGCGATCCTTTCGCAGATCAGCAAGCCGAAATCACCGCTCAGTTTGAGGACGGCGGCTTCACTGTTGACAGTCTGACGATCAACGAAAACGGCGACAAATATGACGCCGAACTTTCAACGCCGGACAGCGACAAAAGCGACGAATTCATAGCTGAATTTATGAGGGACGGCGGCGAACTTTTCTATGAATGCAAATACAAGACCGACGAAGGAAAGGATGCGGTGATTGAAGGCAGAATCATCAAGGTTGACGGAAAGGATTACATCCTGAAGGACGGCCTGGTTTACAGGGGAGCCATCAGAATTTTCCCTCCGTATGTTGAAGAGGACATGCCTGAAAACGGCAAGATCTTTGAAAACAATTTCAGCAGCAGACCGACATATATCGAAGTTACAAATCCTAATGAGGAAGCCTATGTCATCAAGTTCAAAGACAAGAACGACAAGGTCATGATTTCATTTTTCGTAGCACCGAAATCAGAGGTTACAACTTACATGGGAACCGGCGATTATTATCTGAGCTACGCAACAGGCAAGACCTGGTACGGCTACGAGGATCTTTTCGGAGGAGAGACATACTACTGCAAGGATAAGGAAGCATGGCACTTTGAATCGAGCAAGTACTGGACTCTTGAGCTTCAGCAGGTGAAAGACGGAAACGTTCATACAGAGCCGATTCAGGGTGATGAATTTTAATTAAAGAAAGGAAAAGCGAAATATGGATTTCAGAGAATTGCTTCTGGCTAATCGCAGTTTTCGCGGTTATGACGAAACTCGACGAATCAGCAGAGAAGAGATGCTGGAGCTTGTTGAACTGACAAGGTATGCTGCCTCAAGTGCCAATAGGCAGCCGCTAAAATACTATGTGTCAACAGAGCAGGAAGAGGTTGAAAAGATTCTGACGCTGACAGGCTGGGGTGCAATGCTCAAGCCAATGAAGCTGCCAAAGGACGGCAAGCATCCGACCGCTTTCGTTGTCATATGTCAGGATCTTGACATCAGCAGAAATTTGGAACAGTACAGATATGACGCGGGAATCGCGGCAGAAGCAATGCTCCTGGGAGCAACAGAGAAGGGCCTCGGCGGATGCATGATCGGAAACTTCGATGAGGACGGACTTGCTGAATTGCTGGAGCTTGGAGAGGACCTGTTCATCCAGCTGGTGGTTGCATTCGGCAAACCGGATGAGGAAATTCACCTGGTGGACGCCGAAAACGGCAACGTGAAATACTACCGGGATGAGGCCGGAGAAGTTCATTTCGTGCCGAAGAGGAGTCTGGAGGAAATTCTGCTGTAAATTAATTTGTTTTATAAAGTGTAACCCAAGACTCCGCACTATGAAGGCGAAACGAAGGGCTTC
>JAKSSG010000032.1 GCA_024403185.1 Clostridia bacterium | reverse complement strand
GAGCAGACTTGAACTGCCGAACCTCCTCATTACCAATGAGGTGCTCTACCGACTGAGCTACGGCAGCACGCCATACATCAATATTATATTATGTCGCAGTACTATTTACAACAGAAAATTACGTATGTCTTTGCTAAAAAAGAAGGCGGGATTTCCGCCTTCTCAAGTTTGATGTTTCAGGCCTCACATTTACTTAACCTTGCCGCTGAGCTTTGGTGCAGTATATGAGCTGTAGATTGTTCCCACCTGAGCTACTTGTCAGAACAGACCCGAAATCTCCTTGAGGGCATTAATCTGATCCCGGTCCACAGGTTTTTCCTCAAAGTAAAGGATTGCCGAAAGAATGCTGTATGGACGGATTTCATTTTCCTTTTCCGCCTTCTCCTCGTCTGTCTTTGCATTGAATGCGTTTTCCAGGGAAAGGTTCCAGTATTCTATTATGGTGTCCCTGTCTGTATGGAACACGGCCTCCTGAATGGATCCGGGAAGGGCGTGGCTCATGAACCACCAGTGTCCCCAGTCATAGAGCGGGTTACCATATGAGAAGTTCCCCAGATCGATTACAAAATCGCCCTTTGGCGATGTGATAAAATTGCCCGGGTGAAAATCCCCGTGAAGGCAGGTTGTCTTCTCAGGTGTCTCCTCCATCAGTTTTATGATTACTGCCTTTTCCTCATCCGACAGAAGATCCACTCTTGTTAATCTGTCTCTTATCTTTTCCTCAAAGGACTCAAAGTTTTCTGTATCGCACTCCGTTTCATGAATGCTCTTTCTGAGCTCGTCAAACTTCTTCATGCAGTCAGCCATTCTCGACTTGTCTCTTGAAATGGCTCTGCTTAAAGATTCCTTGCCTTCGATGAACTCATATACTATTCCGTATTCATTTCCTTCCAGCTCGATTATGCCATCATTCTCCGGTGTTGGAATTCCCATGGCATAAACAGCATCGGAAAGCTTCTGTTCCAACTTCATTACATCCAGATCGTTGTCGTGTGATGAAATTATTGTCTTCACCATCCACTTTCTGTCCGGGCTGATGTAGTTGCTTGATCCCGGTCTTTTGCTGAGCACTTCCCAGCCTGATACGTCAGTCTTCATGTTTTCCTCCTATTCCCACAGATAGTTGTTAACTTTTTTCTTCGCTCTCTGCAGGGCATTGTCAATCTGTTTCCTGCTTTTGCCCAGACGTTCTGCCACCTGGTCGTATGAGTAGCCCTTTATGCTTTCATTTATTACCTGCATTTCCAGTTCGCTGAAAATGTTGTCTCCGTTATTGAGAATGTAGTATGCTACGTCTTTAATAACAACCATCTCCTCGGGAGAGTCTGCCATGTTTGCACTAAGAGTATCCCCTAGTGTAATGCCTTCAGCTCCATCCTTTTCAATTGGACTGCTCAACGAAACGGATGTGTTCAGCGGCTTGTGCTTGATGCGGTCAGCCGTTCTGATTGCACTTATGATCTGGCTCGTCACGCATACGTCTGCGAAAGTGCCGAAGGACGCATTCTTTACCGAATCATACTTTCTGACCGCCTTCATGAGTCCGATCATGCCCTCCTGCATGACGTCGTTCTCGTCTGCTCCCATGATAAAATAAGCCTTGGTTTTGCTTTTCACAAGGCCGCTGTACTTTCGGATAAGCGCCTCTTCCGCGGCGACGTCACCGGCCTGGGCTTCCGCCGCAAGCTGGGCATCCGGATTTTCTATGGAGTTGAGCAGTTCCTTTTCTAACATTACAGCCTCTGTTTCACTATTTCATACATCAGAATTGCAGCCGCGTTTGATGCGTTCAGGGAATTGATCTGTCCCTTCATCGGAATGCTGACAACAAAATCGCACTTCTCGCGCACCAGCCTGCTGATGCCGAAGCCCTCGCTTCCGATTACAATTCCAACGCTTCCCGTCATGTCCTGGTCATACATGAGCTCATCGCCCATGTCGCAGGCATAAATCCATACGCCCTCTTCCTTCAGTTCGTCAATGGCGTTTCCGATGTTAGTCACGCGTGCGCAAAGCATGTGCTCCGCAGCCCCTGCACTGGTCTTCAGCACGGTCTCATTGACGGACACGCTGCGGCGCTTCGGAATGATTATTCCATGAGCCCCAGCGCATTCGGCGGTTCTCATGATGGCGCCCAGATTGTGCGGATCTTCAAGCCCGTCAAGAATCACGATGAACGGTTTCTCATCCTTCTCACGTGCAAAGGCAAGAATATCTTCTATCTCGCAATATGAATAATCAGAAGCCGTAGCGATTACACCCTGGTAATTCACCTTCGCTCCATCCATCATCTTGTCCATGAAGGCCTTGTCGCTGTGGTATACGGGAATCTTCGCATCCTTTGCCTTTGCAATAATCTGCTTCACGGAGCCTGACGGATTCGCGCCTTTCTCCAGCTTCTGAATGTTTATCTTCTCTATTTCGCGGCCGGCCTTTAATGCTTCCAGCACCGCATTTCTTCCTACTATTAATTCAGACATTATACTCTCTCATATTTCTGGAATGTGTATGTCATTCCGCTTGCTTCATCTGTCTGCAGTTCGGATTCCCATGTAACCTTCAGTCCCATTTCGTCAAGGTTCGGAAAGAATCTGTCAGCATCGAAGCTCTTGTGCATCTTCGTAACATAAAAGACGTCACAGTCATCGAGAAACAGCTCATAGATGGATGCTCCTCCGCATACGAATACAGCTTCAGCCGCAGCTGCATCTATCTCCTCCCGGGATCCGCCCTCTGCTCTGACCATGGCGCCGGCTGCCGCCTCATATTCGACCACCAGCTCCATGACCTCAGCCTTGCTGTGAACCACATCACATGCAAAGCCTTCTCTCGGCTCAACTTCATATGACGGATCATCGCTCAGCACGATGTGATCTCTCTTCGGCAGAGGCTTCGATCCAGGCAGGGATTCCAGAGTGTTCTGTCCGAAGATCACGCACTTGCCCAGTGTCTTCTCTTTATAGTATTTAAGGTCCCCCGGCAGATGACACAGAAGGTCATTGTTCTTTCCGATTCCCCAGTTTTCATCTACTGCTACTATTGCGTTCATTTTTTCCTCCATGAGTCAGCATGTCAGGCATGGTGACTCATTTATACAGCGATTGGTATATCCGTTATCTGCGGATTCTTCTGGTAGTTCTCTATCTTTATGTCCGATGTTGTGAAGTCATAGAAGTTCTTCACTTCAGGGTTCAGCGTGAATTTAGGTGCCGGGAACTGCGGTCTTTCAATCATCTCCTTTATGATGTCCACATGTCTGTCGTAGATGTGAGCATCGGAGATTACATGAACCAGTTCACCCGGTACCATGTCATTAACCTGAGCCATCATGTATATCAGAACAGCGTACTGAACCACGTTCCAGTTGTTGGCCGCCAGTATGTCCTGTGATCTCTGATTGAGGATTCCGTTCAGCTTGAACCTGCCGCTTCCTCCCCTGCCGTCTGCGCCGCCGCCTTCTTCGCGCGTAACGTTGAAGGTCATGCTGTATGCGCATGGCTCCAGACCCATTTCGCTAAGGTCTGCAAAGTTGTATAAGTTGGTCATGATTCGTCTGGAATAAGGCGTGTTCTTCAGTTGCCAGAGAACATTGTCCACCTGGTCCATCTCGCCCTGTCCGAATTTGTACTTTACACCCAACTGGTAGCCGTAGGCCTTGCCGATGGTACCCTGTTCGTCAGCCCATTCGTCCCAGATGTTGCTCTTCAGTTCTGACACTTTATTCGACTTCTTCTGCCAGATCCAGAGCATTTCGTCTACCGCACTCTTGATGTAGGTAGGTCTTAAGGTCAGTGCCGGAAATTCCTCCTGCAGGTCGTACCTGTTAACAACACCAAACCGCTTTATTGTGTGTGCGGGAGTTCCGTCTTCCCACTTTGCTCTGACTGTCTGTCCCTCGCTGGAGAAGCCGTTGTCCAGAATGTCCCTGCACATGTTTACGAATAATACGTCCGCCTTGCTCATTTCTTAAATCCCCGTCGTCCAGAAACCGTGTCCCAGAATGAAATACTTGATGATCATGCCGATAATTGCCAGCACGATGATTACAACACATGTAAGCTCAAAGGAGTTCAGGTTTCTGAGTCCTTTTTCCTCCTTCTTGCCTTCCTTCTCACGGCGCGCTCTGTTCTCCTTGTCGAACTCACGGCCCGTCTGATAGTAATCGGTTATCCAGTCTTTTGTCTTGTTCTTTGTTTCTCTTTTTTTCTTGTATCTGTTAGCCATCTATAATCTCCACTGCACGTTTCATGACCTGCATCAGTCTCTTCTTTTCACCTGCCAGATAGAGATATCCGACAAGCGCCTCAAAGGCTGTCGCCCACTTGTATGTTACAGGGTCCGCATTCTTGGCCTTTGAATTGAATCTGTGGTTTCTGGCCCGCTTCACAAGCCTCTGCTCATCTTCGGAAAGCTCCGGAACCGAATCCCTGCCCGTGCCAACAGCCATCATGGTCTTTATCGCCTTTGCCTGGGCCGGCGCCTTGACATATTTCGTGGCAGACCTGTGAAGGTTGCTGACCTTTGCCAGTCCGTCAGTCAGAAGCTTCTCGCGGACAAACTGCTCATATACCGCATCGCCCATGTAGGCCAGGGCCTCCGTGTTCAGTTGTTTCAGATTTTCCAGACTCATTATTTTCTGATTACCTGTACGCCCTGAGGAGTATCCTTCAGTGTTATGCCCTGAGCGGCCAGCTGGTCACGGATTTCATCTGCACGCGCAAAATCCTTTGCCTTTCTTGCCGCCTGACGCTCGTCGATGAGGGCCTGGATTTCAGGATCGATTTCAATCTTTTCCTCAACTTCCTGCTGCAGAAGTCCCAGTACAGTTGCAAGTTCCATAAGCATGTCCATGGCTGCCTTTGCAAATGCCTTTGTTGCTCCTGCTCCGCTGGCTACCGTGTTGATTGCCGTTACCAGCTCGAATACTGCCGATATTGCATCTGCTGTATTCAGGTCGTCATCCATTGCGTCGATGAACTTCTGACGGAATGCATCAAAGCCCTCGACTGCCTTTGCTTCTTCTGCCGTCATGTCGCCGTCTGCTCCCGCTTCGATAAGGTGCTTCAGTGAGCTCTTGCAGTTTCTCATTCTCTTCAGACCGTTCTGTGACTGTTCCAGAATTTCCGGATTGAAGTCGATAGGTCCTCTGTAGTGACCGCTCAGAATCAGGAATCTGAGAACTTCGCCGTCGTACTGTGTAAGCAGGTCACGAACTGTCTTGAAGTTGCCCAGTGACTTGCTCATCTTGACGCCGTCAACGTTAATGTATCCGTTGTGCATCCAGTAGTTTGCAAATGTTGTTCCGTTGTGTGTTTCCGACTGTGCGATTTCGTTTTCGTGGTGCGGGAACTGCAGATCCTCGCCGCCGGCGTGAATGTCCAGCGTATCTCCCAGATACTTCTTTGACATTGTCGAGCACTCGATGTGCCAGCCCGGCCTTCCCATGCCCCATGGTGATTCCCAGGCGATTTCAGAGTCAACCTTGCGCGCCTTCCAGAGTGCAAAATCAAGAGGATCTTCCTTCTTCTCGTCGTCTGATGCGCTGGTTCTGGAGCTGGCACCCTCAATCAGGTCATCTATGTTCTTTCCCGACAGCTTGCCGTATCCTTCGAACTTTCTCGTTCTGAAGTAAACGTCGCCGTCTGATTCGTATGCGTATCCCTTGTCGATCAGGTCCTGTACAAAAGTGATGATGTCAGGAATAACCTTTGTTGCCTGCGGGTGCACTGTTGCCTTCTTGACATTGAGTGCAGCTGCGTCCTTGTAGTATTCTTCAATGTACTTTTCGGATACTTCGCCGGCTGAGATTCCCTCTTCCTTGGCGCGGTTGATGATCTTGTCATCAACGTCGGTAAAGTTCTGAACGAACTTAACTTTGTATCCTCTGTATTCCAGATACTTTCTCATTGTGTCAAAGACAACGAAAGGTCTGGCGTTTCCTATGTGGAAATAGTTATATACGGTAGGTCCGCATACGTACATTTTTACCTTTCCTTCTTCCAGTGGTACGAATTTCTGTTTTTTTCTTGTAAGTGTGTTATATATATACAGCATTTTCTCCTCCTAGCTTTAATTATCCGTATTTGCATTTCTGAACTGCTCCATCAGATGATCCACATCTCTGAGTGAGCATTCTGTATCATCACAGGCTGAGCAATCGTGTCCGTGAACATGCTCCTCATAAACCTGATTGTTGATCTCTTTTACTATTTCTTCATACTGGCAGTCCTTATCGCATCTCTTGATTGCATCATGCCCGAACTCTCTTACTATGAGTTCTTCAAGCTCAACCACCCTTCTCCTCAGGCACTCAAGCTCAACTGCAACCGGATCCGGCATGTCCAGCTGATCCATGTCTTCTGTGGGATGTCCATAGTGTCTCACTACTGTTCCGGGGATTCCCACCACCGTACAGCCATCCGGCACATCTCTGAGGACAACCGAACCTGCACCTATCTTGACATCGTCTCCTATGTTTATCGGTCCGAGAACCTTAGCTCCCGAGCTGACCATTACCCTATCTCCTAGGGTCGGGTGACGCTTGCCGCTATCCTTTCCCGTTCCTCCCAGGGTCACTCCCTGATATATGGTTACATCGTCGCCCATCTCTGTTGTTTCACCGATTACCACAGCCATGCCATGGTCAATGAAGCATCTGTGGCCTATCTGCGCCCCCGGATGTATTTCTATTCCCGTAACCCATCTGGTCATCTGGGAAATGATTCTCGCAAGCAGCTTGCAGTTATGTCTGTAAAGCCAGTGTGCCGGTGTATGCCACATGAGGGCCCATACGCCCGGACAGCACAAAAAGACCTCCAGACCGTTTCTGGCTGCCGGGTCTTTCTCCATTACCGCTCTGATGTTTTCTCTGGTTTTCTTAAACATTTTCCTGCCTTTGCACTATCTTATTATTTTACCCTTTGTAGGCTGTTTTGTCAGCATTTGCGAAGTCTTTCCCGTGGAAATCCGAGCCCATCGTAATATGAAGGTGGTACTTTTCTGCCATCTCAACGAATCTCATTGACTGCTCGTCGTTCTGGTCCGGATGATAGCACTCAAGACCTCTCAGACCCTGTTTCTTAAGCCTTCTGATTATCCTGTCCATGTTTTCATAGAACTGCTCGGTGCCCGGTTTTCCCACGCCCCTTGTCTGAATCGGATGAGCGAGCACAGGCGTGCCGCCGGCCTTCAGGATTATATCAATGGCTTCGCTGGCCAGAGGTTTCACCTTCTGGACCTTCTTGCATTCGGGACTCCCCAGAATCTGCTTTCCGAAGGCTTCTCTCATGTCTTTGATATAGCCCTTTTTAACCATTGCTCTCGCGATGAGCGGCTTGCCGATGTAGCTGTTCTTGCCCACATCGATATCATCTTCGGAAATATCATATCCCATCTTCTGCAAAACCAGGAAAAGCTCTTTGTTCCTGGTTATGCGGTTCTCAATCATCTGGTTCAGAAACCCCTGCAGTTCTTCGTTGTCCGGATCAAAGTTGTATCCCAGCATGTGAAGGCCTGTTCCCTCTTCAGTTACGACTGCGATTTCTATTCCCGGGATCACCTTCATTTCCAGGGCCTCTCCCGCTATCTTGGCCTCAGCAAGACCATTGGTATTATCATGGTCTGTTATGGCTATCATGTCGTAATCGAGTTCCTTGGCCCTTTTTACTATTTCAGTTGGTGTCGCTTCTCCGTCGGAAGCTGTGGTGTGAATGTGATAATCCACCTTGTAATCGTCCATCTGAATATCCTCTTATCAGTCAAATGTTACTTTACCATCTTCAATCTTTCTTACCACGGCCAGAGATTCTACTCTGTAGCCCTTTTCTCTGAGCCTGTCGGAGCCGCCCTGGTAGCCTTTCTCTATTACCGCTCCGATTCCTGCAACTTCTGCACCGCCCATTTCAACTATCTGTGCGAGTGCAACTGAAGCTTCGCCACTGGCGAGAAAATCATCGAGAATCAGTATCTTTTCTCCCGGGCAGATGAACTTGCTGTCGACCTTGAGTTTTGAAACGGTCCCTTTGGTAAAGGAACGTGCCTCCGCTTCATAGAATCCTTCGTTCATGGTGCTTGGCGCTGCCTTTTTCGCAAAGACAACCGGCGGATAGTCAAAATACTTTGCTGCTGCGCAGGCTATGGCAATGCCGCTTGCTTCTACCGTCAGTATCTTGTCAACCTCCACACCGGCAAATCTGTTTCTGAATTCCTCGCCGATTTTATCCAGAAATTCCGCATCTATCTGGTGGTTGAGGAATGTGTCAACTTTTACTATTTCAGTTCCGATTACTGATCCTTCTTCCACGATTTTCTTTTTCAGCGCTTCCATTTCTTCCTCCGGGTTTTATCTTGTTACAAAAGTACGCGACACTTCTGCGTCGCGTACTGCCGTTTATCTGGTTTTTGCTTCTTCCTTATGCTTCATCTTTGAAGAGTGCTTCCAGTTTTTCAAAACTAATTTCTTCAGCGATTGCAGGTTCCTCTTCTGCAGGTGCTGCCTCTTCAGCCTCTTCCAGTCCAACCAGCTCATCGAGATTAATCTCATCAAGACCTTCTTCGGCAACTTCTACAGGTTCTTCTTCCAGAATGTCGTCGAATGAAAGCTCATTGAGAAGAGCTTCTATGTCTTCTTCCGGTTCTGCTGCAGATTCTTCTGCTGCAGGCTCTGCAACCTCTTCGGCTGCCGGCTCGATCACTTCTTCAACAATCGGCTCTGCGATTTCTTCGGTTGCCGGTTCAACAACCTCTTCAGCTGCCGGTTCAACGGCTGTAAGTGCATCCATGCTTGCCAGAAGTTCTTCGATTGAGATTTCCTTTGCCGGTTCTTCCGCTACAGGTTCCTCAGCAGGTTCTTCTACTACCGGTTCCTCAACAGGCTCTTCTGCAGGAATTTCCACAGGAGCTTCTGTCTTAGGGAAGCTGTCCAGTATGTCACTCTTGAAGAATGTTTCCTTGAAAGCCTCATCTGAAGCCAGAGGTTCAATCGGTGCCTCTTCAGTAACTGCAACTTCCGGTTCAGGTTCAGCAGCAGGTTCCGGTTCAATCTCCAGTACCTGATCGACTTCGATGTCGGCATCAGGAACCTGAACTTCCGCAACAGCATCCTTAACATCCCATTCGATTTCAGCGGTTTCATCTTCAGACTGTGCCTTGAGTGCATCGAGTCTTGCTGAAGTTCTGAGAATGTTGGTTCTGATTTCAGAGAACTCGCCTTCCATGGCTACTATCTGCTGTCTGTACTTGTTCTTTGTCGCTTCAAGTTTTTCTCTTTCTGCTTCTATTTCAAGTCTCATGGCTGCCTTTTCAGCTTCAGCATAATCCTTGCTTGCCTTCAGTTCTGCAGCCAGTGACTCTTTTTCTTTCTCACTGTCTTCCTTCAACTGCTGGAGTTCTCTCTCCTGAAGTTCAATCTTCTCTCTGCCGTTTGAAAGAATACCGTCAACTTCCTGTGTTGCCTGATCAATTATTTCCTTACTGCTCTTCTTGGCATCCATGATGAGGCTGACATACAGGTCGTTGTTTTCGTCATATTTCTGATATCTTTTTGTCAGTTCGCTAATCTCTGCTTCATAGTGCTTCTCAAGTTCTTCTATGTGACTTTCATAGAGATTGCAAACCTTCTGCAGGCAGTCAAGAACATCTCCCTTTTCCAGGCCGCCGCCATCTGCAGTCTTAATGTCCATACCCTTAAGAAGGCTTGTTACTGTTTCGCGTCTCTTTTCGTTTAATGCATATTTATCCATATAATCTTCCTCTACTTTTTCATAAAAAAACAAAAGTGCATTCTGATACGTTATTATAACATTACATATGTTGTTTGTCTTGCAAAAAATACTGTTTTTTACATTTTTGGTTGACTTTTAGTAGGTTTGAGGGCTATCATTATTAAGAAGCTTTGTTTCCAAAGCACTTTTTAGTTATGCAAAAAATCGTAAACATGGAGGCTATATGCAGGACAAAATCAACATCACTGCAAAAGGTCACAATTTAATAGTAACAAGCAAGTCGCTTACCATCGATGATAAGGAATATCTGTTTAAGGGAATAACCGCAATCAAGCACTCCCCTGCCAAGCAGATTTACGCTTTCAAGTATGATGGCAACTGGGAAATGCTTCGCTACGATGACGACAGCGAACAGAAGATAATCGCAATCTTCAAGCAGATTGCAGGATTAATAAAAAAGAGAAAGGCCGCTGAGAAGAAGGCCGCCGAGCCTGTAGCCGTTGCAGAACCTGCAGCTGAGGCAGTGCCGGAAGAACAGCCTGCTGAAGACGTTAAGGAAGCGGTTGCTGAAGAACCTGTTACGGAAGAACCCGCAGCAGAAGAACCTGTTGCAGAGGAACCCGCTGTTGAAGAAGCGACTGCTGAAGCGCCTGAGGCTGAAGAAAAAGTCGAGGAGCCTGTTGAAGAAAAAGCTGAAGAAGCGGCTGAAGCAATAGCTGAAGAGTCTGTTGAAGAAGCGACCGCTGAAGAGAAACCTGCTGATGCAGATGATCTTACTAAAGCTCTGCTGGATGTTGAAGGAATAGAACCGGAAGACACAGAAATCAAGAGAAAAGGCAAACTCAAAAAGGCAATCATCGTTCTGATAATTGTCCTGGCCGTTTTCGTTGTAGCCGGCATAGCCTATTTCTTCATATTAGGACCATCAACTGATGCTTCACAGAGTCCTAATACGGATACAACACACCAGTATAACGACATAGAAGAACTTATAGACGAGATGCAGGATTAATGCATCTTCCCTGAGCCACTGTAGCTCATCTGGCAGAGCAGCACATTCGTAACGTGCAGGTGGCCGGTTCGATCCCGGCCAGTGGCTCCACACGGGGCATTGGCGCAGCTGGGAGCGCGCATGACTGGCAGTCATGAGGTCAGGGGTTCGAACCCCCTATGCTCCACCATAAAATAAAGAGACCACCAAAGGTGGTCTCTTTGTTATTACTGGATTATACATAGTAACCATCCGTAACAATTCGTTCAATAACAGCTACCATGACAGTTGTAACTATATTTGCGCCTATTATTGTACATAGGAGTTTCTTTTTATTATCAACATGCTTTTTTAACGAATTATATATTATTGGGAATTCCAGCCCGATAGTAAGAGACAAAAAGAAAGCGCTCACAATATAGTATGGCCCGGAATTAAGTACGTTCTGTAATCCCGGATGGACCTGGTCAGTTAATAGAATCGCATATGGTAGCAGAAATGAAGCTGCGTTTGCCAGAATAACTATACCTGCCGTTTTCAGGAAGTGCCCTGTATGTGGAATTAACCATATTGCCAATGTCTCAATTACTATGGTTGCTGCTGCAACAGGCGGCAGAATATCAAAAGGTCTGTTATCTGTCAGCCATATCCATGAGGAATCGGCGAACACAGCCTGAGGAATAAATATCATTATTATTGCAAAAGCAAATACTGCTGTTTTTTCTTTAAGATTAACAGATGTCATTGCAGGCCTCCCTTTTCCTGCTTGCCCGGCATTATACTCTAAAGCATCCCCTTAAATCATTTTGTCGAAAGAAGGCACAGGAACTATCTGCCCCTGTGCTTTTCTTTTTTCTTTTGCTGTTTCTGTTCAAACCTGCGCTTTACCTCAAGCTGTTTTTCTTCTCTGCTTCTGGTTTTGCGCTCAAGCTTGTTCTGTTCCTGTTGCATTTTTATTGCCTGCTGCGCTTTAGTTCCAATGCCCGTACTGTGCATTTGCTTGCTGATTTCACGCTGCCTGCGTTTCGGATTTTTTGCTTCCTTTTTTACAACAGTTTCAACAGCCGGACTGAATTTCAGGCTGTAGTAGTGTTTCAGGATAAACTCGTAAATATCGTAGTCCCTTGGTTCTGCGCCAAAGGTTACCTTTGATACCGACAGTTTTCCGTCTTCGATTCTCTCAAAGACGCCTACCCAGAACGGTTCATCGAAATACACAATAAGCCTTAAATTGATCAGGTCCATTGCAATCCCTCCTTCTTGTTAAGATTGCAAAGAACGGACAACCCGGAGGGGCAGGTTACTTACCACAGAAAACTGTGACGGCCGGGCTACCTACCGGCTCTAGCATGCAAAAGCACACATTGCGTTTTTATCTTTGCCTTAGCTGTTTATCCGTTTAGAATATCTGACCTGGAAGTTTCAGCTTCTCCTTCTGAGGAAATCCTTTATCGAATTCTTCTGCTTCTGCTTCATCAACAAAGTATCCCGACGGGGTGGCGTATTCGCCTGTAACTCCGTTGAGATATCCCGGGATAAGCTCTCTGCAGAGAAAGAAGGATGCGTCTTCTCCTTCCGGCAGGCCGTGATAGCGTATGCCGTACTCGCTGGCATATGTGAATCCGCTCTTGCCATAGAAATCAATGTTTCCTTCAAAGCAAAGGGCTCCACAGCCAAGCTGGGCTGCCTTTGCGAGAGAGTAATCCAGAAGCATCTTGCCATAGCCCTTGCGTTTAAGCTTGGGTGAGATACAGATCGGTCCCATGGTCATGATTGGAATTTCTCTGCCGTCGTCTGCCTTTATGGAAGTTCTCACGAACATGTTCTGGCCGATAATCCTTCCGTCCAGCAGCATGACAAAGTCAAGTTCCTTCACAAAGTCGGGATCCGTTCTCAGCTGATTCAGAACGTAGTGCTCCAGACATCCCGGGCGATACACGTTCCAGAAGCTCTCCCTGACGAGATTCTCAACTTCCCTGTATTCTTCTTCTCTTTCTAAACGAATTACGATGTTATTTTCATTCATTGTTTTTCCTCCTGAATATTGTTTTCTTCAATTGCATTTCTGCGGGAGGTTTGTTTTGATTGTGTGCAAACCTCCCGGTTACGCCACAATCTCCAGTCTTGTCTTTTTAATCAAAAAGCACTCTCCTTAATTTTATTTGCCCTGACGGGCTTTGTCCATTATAACACGGAAACGGCGATAAAACGCCAGGAATAAGCGAGCATGAGTGTTTCACGATAAAATCGGTTTAGGGCGATCCTCCTGGAATAGGATGGACTAAGCTATTTCAAGATAGAAATCATAAACTCATGGAAAAATACGATAAAATCTTCTTATTTCCTGTTTTTTTATCGTAATTTTGATTATTTGTGTGGCTTTTGCTCAGAAGCCAATAAATTTTACGATATTTTACTCCCATTTCACGACTTTTTATCGTACAGAATTTTGGATTTCTTTTTTTCACTCATATTTACGATAATAAGGCGTTAATTTCAAGGATTTCATCGTATTTTTCTTAAATAACATGAAGTACTCGATGAAATTCCCTCTATAACATATCATTTCATCGACTTTTTCATTATTACTCCGTCTTTTCTCAAAATATTAATATAAAACCCGATGATATTAGCTAAAACAGGCTATATTTCATCGAGTTTATTTTTTGCAATTCTCAATTTGCGTATTTTCTCGATGAAATACCATGAAATTAAAGGGGTTTCATCGAGTTTCTGACCAAAATTGTGTAGGGCATCCTATTAAAATAGGATGCCCTAAGCCATTTCATGAAAATACCCGAAATTCACGATGAAAAATCGGTGAATTTCGGGCTGACTGTGTTAATTATTTTGTAAATTTAATCAGGTCCTCATCGCACAGCGTTCTGATCTTTCTGTTTTCCAACAGTTCTTCTGCCTTTTCAATATTATCAACCTGCATTACTGCATATGCACTGTATGGCTGCTTTCCTACGAAGGCATACATGTACTCTACGTTTACATCACCTTCATTCAGAGTGTTTAGGATTGTACTCAGTGCCCCGCTTCTGTCATCCATTTCAACGGCCAGCACTTTGTTGGAAAACACCAGCGTCATTTCCTTTAGTATATCCCGAGCTTTATTCAAATCAGATACAATGAGACGAACCAGTCCGAAGTCACTGGTATCTGCTAGGCTCATTGCTCTGATGTTGATTCCTGCTTCTGACAGTTCTGAAACTACTGCAGCCAGTTTTCCGGGCCTGTTTTCCATATATACTGAAAGCTGTGTTATTGTCATTTCTTTTTCCTCCTTATTCATGCAGTTTTCTCTTGTCAACAACTCGTACCGCCTTGCCTTCGCTTCGTGCTATTGATTTAATCGGTACCAGATGAATTTTGGGGCCAATGCCCAGCATTGCTCTCATTGATGTTTCAATGTCTTTCTCTTTCTTCTGAATATCCGAAATTTTGTCAGACATCTGGATAGATGACATTTCAACATATACATCGAAGGTGTCAGTGTTGTTTTTTCTATCAATTTCTATCTGATAGTTTGGCGAATATCCCATCTTCAGCAGAACTGTTTCAATCTGACTTGGGAACACATTTACACCTCTGATAATCAGCATGTCATCACTTCTTCCCATTGGCTTTGTCATTTTCACGTGGGTTCTGCCGCATGAACAATCTTCCCGTGAAAGAATGCAAATATCTCTTGTCCTGTATCGAAGCAATGGAAATGCTTCTTTATCAAGTGATGTTAACACCAGTTCTCCCTTTGACCCTTCGGGCAGCACCTCTCCTGTTTCAGGATTTATTATTTCTGCATAGAAATGATCTTCATTTATGTGCATGCCGCTTTGCTCTTCACATTCAAATGCTACCCCCGGGCCACTTGTTTCAGTGAGTCCATAAATATCGTACGCTTTTATTCCCAGACTTTTCTCTATGCTGCGTCTCATTTCCTCCGTCCATGGCTCAGCTCCGAATATGCCCGCTTTCAGTTTGTTCTCTTCAGGCGATATGTTACGTTCTGCCATTGCTTCTCCCAGATATGCTGCATAGGATGGTGTACAACACAGAATGGTTGATTCCATATCCATCATGAACTGTATCTGCCTGTCAGTGTTTCCGGAAGACATTGGCAATGTCAGACAGCCGACTTTATGTGCACCTCCGTGAAGCCCGGCCCCGCCGGTGAACAGACCATACCCATATGCTACATGGCATACATCCTCATCACTTCCGCCTGCTGCTACAATGGCTCTGGCACAGCATTCCTCCCAGAGATCAACATCCTTCTGTGTATAGAATGCAACGACCCTTTTCCCTGTTGTCCCGGAAGTTGACTGTATTCTCACGCATTCTTTCAGATCCGTACCCAGCAGTCCATACGGATATGCATCTCTCAGATCATCCTTGCAGAGGAACGGCAGTTTTTTAATGTCTTCCAGGCATCTGATATCTTCAGGACATACTTGCTTCTCTCTCATCAAATTTCTGTAATAAGGCACTTTGTCGTAAACATGTCGTACCTGTTTCACTAATTTTTCTGACTGCATCTTAATAAGTTCTTCCCTTGATGCAGTTTCTACCTCTTTCTGATAATATTTTCTCATTTATTCTCTCCTTATCACTTATTGTTAGCACCGCTATCCAAGATTTTCTGTTACATGTACCGTTCTGTTTTCTCCATAGCAGGCAAATATTTCTTCTGTATTATCCGGTCTTGTTTTTCTTGAAATAAGGCTGACTGCCGGCACAATGACCAGTCCGCCAAGCATTGCAATTACTCCCGAGAATATTGAATTTCTGAATGCAAATTCAAGAACTCCTGCTCCCGCTACACTTATTACTCCCAGCGAGACAAATAACTGGAAGATTTCCATGCCTACTCCAAAAGCAAAGGATGACCATACCGCAGCTCTGCTTACTCTTCTGCTGTATAGTGAAAACAGAAATGGAGCCAGAAATGCACCTGCCAGAGCTCCCCAGGATACACCCATCATCTGTGCAATGAATATGCTTTTGTCTGTTGCCTGTCTAATCGCAATTGCCGCTGATATGACAATGAAAACAGCGATAAAAATTCTTACTGTCAGCATTCTGCCCTTCTCACTCATCGGCTTTTTTCTGAGTGGTTCAATAAAGTCAATCGTTATTGTCGAACCGCTTGTCAGTACCAGAGATGATAGAGTGGACATTGAAGCTGAGAGAACAAGCACTATTACGATTCCCACAACCAGCACCGGCAACGTTGAAAGCATCTCAGGAATAATCGCATCGAATCCCTCTGTCATGACATCAATGTTATATAATCTTCCAAAGCCGCCTAGGAAGTAGCATCCTCCGGCAACAACTAGCGCAAAGACTGTTGATATAATCGTTCCCTTCTTTATGGAGTCTTCGTTGTTTATCGCATAGAACTTGCTTACCATCTGCGGAAGGCCCCATGTACCCAAAGATGTAAGAATCACAACGAACACCAGGAATATAGGGTCCGGTCCAAGAAACGAAACATACTGCCACCCGCCGTTTTCCTCTGTTGCTATTGTTCTCATGGCCTTCATTATTCCTCCATTGTCGTGAAGAACGGCACCTATTACCGCTACTATTCCTGCAAGCATGATCATCCCCTGAATGAAGTCGTTCAAGGCTGTTGCCATGTATCCGCCGGCAATAACATATACTCCGGTAAGAACCGCCATTACTATCACACAAATAGCATAGTCTATTTGCGTGAATGCTATTGCAAACAGTCTGGAAAGGCCGTTGTACAGCGAAGCGGTATATGGAATCAGAAATACAAATGTAATAAATGAAGCTACAATTTTAATTCTTTTCGACCCGAACCTTGACCCGAAAAAATCCGGCATGGTTTTGCTCGAAAGATGCTGCGTCATTATTCTTGTTCTTCTTCCGAGAATGCTCCAGGCCAGAAGAGAGCCGATAAAGGCATTTCCAAGCCCAATCCATGTTGAAGCAAGTCCAAAGTTCCATCCAAACTGCCCTGCGTATCCCACGAATATTACTGCAGAAAAGTATGAAGTTCCAAATGCAAAGGCAGATAGCCACGGTCCCACATTTCTGGAGCCAAGGATTAATCCGTTCACATCCCGTGCGTGCTTTCGCGATTTCAGTCCTATGGATATCATCAAAGCGAAGAAGCACACTATCAGGGCTGTAGTAATAACTGTTACTGAATTCATTTTGTGTCACCTCTCTTAGTAAAATAAGTTAAAAAAGGCGGAGCAGGATAACCTACTCCGCCTTGAAATGATGCTGTTCAGAAACACTGTTTAAGGCATTGCAAATTATCCCGTCCTGAAAAAGAAAGGTAAAAATAAAAATACTTTGCAATGCTTAACACTCTATTCATAAATGTTTCCTCCACTCTTCCATTTTTAATAAAACTGTTAATGGTTAATATGTTATTTATAGCAGCAATATACCCTTTCCCTTGCAGCCATTTATCATTTTGTCCGGTCAGATCATTTCCTTTCCGGAAGTTGCTTAAGGCTTTCCTGTAACTCCTCGTCAGTTGGAATGTAATCCTCCATTTTTCCTTCATGAAATTTTTCGTAGGCGAGCATGTCGAAATATCCTGTTCCGGTCAGTCCAAATACTATTGTCTTTGCCTCACCTGTTTTTCTGCATTTTTCTGCTTCATCTATAGCCACCTTGATAGCGTGTGAACTTTCAGGTGCCGGCAGGATTCCTTCAACTCTTGCGAAACGTTCTGCTGCAGCAAACACCTCTGTCTGTGGAACTGCAACTGCCTCCAGATATCCGTCATGATACAGCTGTGAAACGACCGGGCTCATTCCATGATATCTAAGCCCTCCCGCGTGGTTCGGAGCCGGAATAAAATCACTTCCAAGGGTATACATTTTCGCGAGAGGACAAACTCTGCCCGTATCGCAGAAATCGTAGGCGAAGTTTCCCCTTGTAAGACTTGGGCAGGATTCCGGTTCAACTGCAATTATCCTGCAATCCAGTTCTCCCCTGATCTTATCTCTCATAAACGGGGAAATCAGTCCTCCGAGATTTGAACCGCCGCCGGCACAGCCTATTACTATGTCAGGTTTTTCTCCATACTTTTTCAGTGCTGCCTCAGTTTCCAGCCCAATTATGCTCTGATGAAGCAGAACCTGATTTAACACGCTTCCAAGAACATATCTGTAACCGTCTGTTGATACCGCCCGTTCTACAGCTTCGGATATTGCGCAGCCCAGACTGCCTGTTGTTCCCGGGTGTTCCTTCAGGATTTTCTTTCCTATTTCTGTTGACTCTGAAGGGGATGGCGTGACTGCTGCCCCATATGTTCTCATCAGCTCTCTTCTATAAGGCTTTTGCTCGTATGAAACATTTACCATGTAGACGTTGCACTGCAGGTCGAAGTATGAACACGCCATAGAAAGCGCCGAACCCCACTGTC
>JAKSSG010000031.1 GCA_024403185.1 Clostridia bacterium | reverse complement strand
AATCAATCACACACATATTTTATCCCATTTCGACCGCGATATGCAAGAATTTGTGTTATTACCGGTTCATGAAGGAAAGATCGACCTTCAGGTCCTGCTCATTATGCCTGCACTATTTTCCGAACTGCTCAGCGGCGTCCTTCATGATGTCCGTTATCTTCAGGCCCTGAGGACATTTCTCCTCGCACTGGCCGCATGCAACGCAGTCCGAAGCATGTGCGGTCATCCATGTTTCGTATTCGAATTTGGTGCTTGGATTTTTGTCGTATGCATACCATACGTTCAGATAATCGATGATGCTCGGAATGTCCAGCTTCTGCGGACACGGTGTGCAGTATTCGCAGCCCGTGCATCCGTACTTAACCTTGGCTTTGTATTCTGCAGTTACCTCATCTATTATTGCCAGTTCGCCATCACGTATTTCAGCGATATCTTCCTTTGAGAAAATGGCCACGTTATTATCGATCTGTTCCATTGAGTTCATTCCGCTGAGCACCAGTGATACGCCCTTCTGTGCGCAGACCCACTTGAAAGCCCATTCTGCAGGACTTCTGTCAGCAGGTACCGCACCTGCCTCTGCGGCTCTGTCCCATATTGCTTTAACGCTTTCAGGAACCTTGTCCGTCAGGCGTCCGCCCTTGAGCGGTTCCATAACGATAACATCCACGCCCTTCTGGCGCGCGTATTCCAGACCCTCCAGCGTTGCCTGCTCGTCGCGGTCAACGTAGTTGAGCTGAATCTGGCAGAACTCCCAGCTGTAAGCATCAATTACTTCCTTGAACAGCGCCAGGTCGCCGTGGAATGAAAAGCCCACATGCTTGATCTGTCCAGCTGCTTTTTTTGCATCCAGCCAGTCCAGCGCGTTGAACTTCTGAACCTTCTTCCAGTTAGGCGGAATGATGTTGTGAATCAGATACATGTCAATGCAGTCCATGTCCAGACGCTTGAGCTGCTTTTCAAAGTATCTGTCCAGGTCGCTTGCCTCCTTGCAAAGCCAGATCGGCATCTTGTCCGCCACCATGGCCTTCTCCGAATATCCGTCCTTCATGGCCATTCCGACAATGCGTTCGCTCATGCCGCCATGGTATGTAAAGCCTGTGTCTATGTAATTGATTCCGCTGTCAATGGCGTGCCTGATCAGGTCAACACCCTCCTGATTGTTCACTCTGCCCTGCTCATCCATCGGCAGACGCATTACGCCCATGCCCAGCAGCGACGTTTCCTTTTCCAGTGTATTGAATTTTCTGTACTGCATCATTTAAGCTCCTTGTAAATTATTTTTCCTGAAGAATTACGTGGTATTCTGTCTATCTTTTTAACGGCAACCATGCGGCCCCGTATTGCCCATTTTTCCTCGAAGATTTTCTGTATTTCAGGTGCAAAAGCAGCCTCGTCTGCGCCTGCAATCCATACTGCAATTTCTTTGTCGTCCTCGCCTGTTACGGCAATGTCCAGCTTTCCTGCTTTTGCATCAGGAAGCACTTCTGTGAGAACATCCTGAATCTGGTCCAGGCTTATGCGCTTGCCCTGCAGCTTGATGAATCTCTTCTTGCGGCCGGTGATGTAAAAGTAGCCTTCCTCGTCCATGTATCCCATGTCGCCCGTTGCCAGCCGCCCCTGATTGTCGTCGCCCTTCGCCAGATCTTCGGCGCAGGTGGCATAGCCCAGCGAAACGTTGGGGCCGTAGTAGATTATCTCGTCGTCGACGATCTCCATGCGGCCTCCCGGAACGGGAATTCCGATGCTGCCCGGCTTGTCCAGGCACCTTTCAGGCGGCACGTAGCTCATGCGTGCGGTGGCCTCTGTCTGGCCGTACATGACGAAGAATTTTCTGCCTGTCTCCTTTGCCCAGAGTGCAAATTTTTCCTGGAGTTCCGGCTTGAGATGTCCGCCTGCCTGGGTCATCGTTTTCAGATGCGGCAGATCCATCTGAGTCAGCCTGAGCCTGTCGTACATTGCGTATGTGTATGGCACGCCCGCCATTGATGTGGCTCCGTATTTCTCGGCCATGTCCCAGAATTCGCTGTTGAAGAGCGTTTTATTTGTAAGAATGATTGTGGCGCCCACTGCCAGGTGGCTGTGGAGAACCGACAGTCCGTATGTGTACTCCATCGGGAGTGTAGTAATCGGGCGCTCGCCTGCTGTCAGACCCAGGTACTCCACGATTGAATCGCAGTTGCTCTGCAGGTTGTCATATGATAATCTGACAAGCTTCTGGTCCCCTGTACTGCCTGATGTTGAAAGGAGCAGTGCCAGCTTGGGGTTGAGTTCCTCTGCTCCGGGAGCTTCGTTACCATTTGCGTTCCCGGCTGCCAGGCCGTAAGTCTCCTTCATGCCGTCTACAAGACTCCGGTCGGCGTCCTTACTCATGAGGATTACCGGGTTTCCTCCGCGCAGGTGTGCCAGGTATGCGGCCAGGCTTTCTATGTCGTTTGAAACCTGCAGGAGAACCAGATGGCGTCCTGCCTTCCCGGCCTGCGAGTCACTGCTGATCAGCTCATCGCCCATGTCCCAGAGTTCTTCGTATGTGTATTTCCTGCCGTCATCGCAGATGCAGGCAATGTTGTTTTTGAATTGTTCGTTGCGTTCGAAAAAGTACATTCTGTTGCTCCGTAATCTATTCTGTCAGCATGTCTATTATTCTGTCAGCATGTCTATTATGTCTTTTCTGTCCCAGACTGAATCGAAATCCAGTGCCTCGCCAATGCTGACCACCCGGTCGACGCCGGCGCATCCGGCTTCTCTGATTCTGTCATATAAGCCGTCAGTGTTGCTGACTATGGTCTGGATTTTCTCGCCGAGGAACGGGAAGATTTCTTCGATGTTTTCAATGTGGCACTCGTAGAACAGTCCCATTTTGGCTTCGAAAAGTTCAGGCTTTTCGCATGGGCATACGTAGAGTCTGTTGCCCCATGCTTCCACCGGTCCCAGTCCTTCGTGCCGTGCAAAATTCACGCACAGGTTTCTGTATTTTTCGGTTGCCATCCACGGCTCAAGATTGTAGTATTCAGCCTCTTTGGCAAGTGCTCCCCACCATCTGTCGCGACCGGCCCTTTCGCCCGTCCAGAAGACGATTTTCGGGCTTGAGCATGCGTTCTGATCCGCACCGTAGGTGTCGTTGTAGAACAGGTGGGCCTGAACCTTCAGTTCGTCTTCTGTCAGCCCGTTTATCCTGTCCCCATCGAGAACCGCAATTGAATATTTGTCCGGGAACGTAATGTCCACGCAGCCTGATTTCGCAGGAATGCTGCTGATGTGCGCCACCGTTTCATCGCCGCCCCAGATGATTCGTCCGGCTGTTCTGCCGGAGATTTCACTGAGAGTCTCATCGCTGTGTTCGAATCTGACGAACCGGTTCTGCTCTCGGATTTCTTCGTATCCGGGTTCTGCCATTACCTTATTGATTCCTTCAAGAATCATGTCGGTCACGGCGTTCTCTTTTGTCGATATTCTTACTATGCTGCTGCATCCTGCAAGCAGTGCGCAGATCCATGAATAGGCAAACATGGTCGGCATGTTGGACGGTGCAATATGCAAAACCAGACCTCTGCCTTTTTTTGTTTCCTGCTGTCTTGAGTGCAGCTTTTCAATGTGCGCCCTTCTGCACCAGAATCCCAGTGCATATATTTCAGGAACGCTTCTGTATTCAGGTTCTTTCGTGAAGAGTTTTGAAAGGTCTTCAAGGAAGCTGATTGCCGTTTCGTCGAAGGCATTGCGCGGTTTTGTTTCAATGTCCGTAATTAAAGCCTGTCTTACATACGTGTCCTCGGCTGATTTCGCGCTATGGTCTGCCGCAAATGTGTCGCTGCAGCCTCTGATTTCCGCCTTGCTTATGCGGCCCTTTATTTCAAAATATTTTCCGGGGCGTCCGCACGGGCAGTCGTCCTCGCCGAGAATTCTGCCCCAGTCTTCGGTCATGAGCTTGTGACCGGGATAGGATTTCGGCAGTGTTGATTCGAGAGCCAGGAGCCCCCACTCGCCTGTCCTGCATGGTGTGAAATCATCCGGGTTAAGTGCGTAAATGTCCGAGTAATTGCTGACATGCAGATGGCCGCATTCGCACTCCATGAAAATGCTGCCGGTCTGTTCAGCCATGCCGTAGTAATCGCTTACCTTTTCAATGCCCCAGACTTCTTTAAGACGTGCCTTGAATTCTTCGTTTGACACGGCCTGTGACTGGAGCTTTTTCCATCCGCCACCGTGAATCAGGTAGCAGTTCTGAAGTGTGATGTTTTCCGTGTCAGACATTATCTCTGTAATGCTGCCGCAGAAATACTGCCAGATCATGTATGTAAAACCGAAGGCGAAGCACGGTCCGCCTGCGGCTGTTTCTGCAAATGCTCTGATGGATTCCATGTCCAGATTCATTTCGTTATCCAGTGCATAAAAGCGCCTGGATGCCATCATTGAAAAGCCCAGAATTCCCGCTCCTCTTGCGGAGTATTTTGTTCTGTCTCTGAGCACGTCAGGAGAATCGATTATGAGCATCGGAATGCGCTTTTCGCCTATGTATTCTCCCACTATGTCGCAGAGTGCTCTCTGCTGGGCTGCCGAGGTTTCAGCATCCAGGAAGATTCTTGAAACCTGCTGTCCCGTGGTTCCTGATGAGGTGAGCTGGTGCTTTACGGCTTCGTCGGGAACGCTCTTGAGTTCAAGGCTCTTGAAAATTGACACGGGAAGGAACGGGCCATCTGTACCGCCTCCGCCGGCAATCTGAGAAAGCCCATTACAAATATCATCGTAAGCTTTGCAGGCCTTACGATGATGCTGTGTCAGGTTATTCATTTCTGTCCTGAAATTATCTCTGTCCATTGTTCCGGTTATGTCCTTCCCTTATTCCGGTTTCTGTCCTTTCAGGTAATCCTGTCCGTGTCCCGGATAGATGTGGTAATCGGCCGGTATTGCATCCAGGATCGGTCTTGCTTTTGCATAATATTCTTCTTCGCTTCCGCCCTTGAGTCTGAGGGTTTCTTCTTTGTCGAAGAACATGTAGTCGCCGGTGAAAACGATGCTGCTGTCCATGGTGATGATGGTGCTAGCCGGCGAGTGTCCGGGCGCACATCTGAAGCAAAAACTGTGGCCCTGCCAGTCCATTTCGTAGTCTTCATCGAATGTGATTTCAGCTGCTTCGCACTCGAAGGAATCGGTTGATTCTTCCGGTGGCACGCCTGTCTTGTAGTACTGCAGAATGTCGGCCAGTCTGGAAAGGTTTTCTCTTTCGTTCTGGATTCGGTTGCTGCAGATTTCGCATGCTACTACGGGTATGCTGTATCTGTTTCTGATTTCTTCCAGCCCGCCGATGTGGTCAAAATGTTCGTGGGTAAGGAAGATGTAGTCAGGAGTCCAGCCTTTGTCGTCTATTGCTTTTGCAATGTTCCCGGCTTCTGCAGGGTCGATGATTATGGCGTGGCCCTCTTCTTCGATGATGTAGCTGTTGGTGTCAACTTGTCCGATTATGGTAATAAGGTTCAACTTGGTACCGCCTGATTATTCGTCGAAGTTTACTCCGTACTTTGCCAGAACGTCCTTGCCCTTTTCGTATGATGACAGGTCCAGTACGTCCTTTGTGTCCATCTGAATTCCGTATGCTGCTTCTATATCTGCAATCAGGTCCATGTGACCAACTGAGTCCCACTCAAAGATTTCCTGATACTTCAGGCCCGGGAGCTCGTCTTCTGATACTTTGAAGTTTGATGTGAATGCGTAGTTGTACTTTTCGAGGTTTGTCATTTTGTGTTTTTCCTTTCGCGTTTGAGTTGATTTGATGCTGTGATCATTCTATTTCGAAGAAGCGCTTGAGCATCATTTCCTTTGATGTTGCCCTGGCGACTTCTACTCCGTCCTGGTTTGTGCATATGCCTTCTATTGTGGCAATGTAGTATTTCGGCTGCTCGTCGACTTCTCTGATCGTAACTTCAGCTGTTACTGTATCGCCGGGATAAACCGGTGCGCTGTAGCTGATATCCTGCGCCTGGAGAATCGCTCCATGTCCCGGAAGCACTGTTCCCATGCAGGATGAAATCAGGCTGCTGACCAGCACGCCGTGGATGACAGGCCTTCTGAAGATTCCTTCTCTGGCCAGTTCGGGGCTGGTATGGATTCCGTTGTCATCCAGAGTCAGCTCTGCAAATTTCTCTATGTCCTCCTGTGTGAAGGTCTTTGTGAGTGACGCGCTGTCGCCGATGTGACAGATGCGTTTTTCTCTGTTTTCCATATGCTATGCCGCTTGCCTTTGCAAAATAATACAGCGGGGAAATTCCCCGCTGTAAGTATACCACATTTATGCAGCATTATGCATTTATTTGAAAGCTTACTTGACCTTTTTGCTGGTCGTCGTAGTCGAATATGAGCCCTGGTAAGTGGTTCCGCTGATATTCTTGTATGCGCAAACCTTTACATAGTAAACCTTGCCCTTCTTGAGCTTGCTGATTGTCTTTGACTGAGCAGTGGTAGTTGTTGTCTTCCAGGTTGAAGTGCCCTTCTGCTTGTATGCAATCTTGTAGGTTGTTCCACCTGTTGATGATACCTTGGTCTTCATCTTAACCGTCAGCTTGCCGCTGCCCGGTGTTATTGAATAAATTACAGGCTTCTTTGGAACCACTTTGAAATAAGCCGTCTTTGTACCGCAGAAATTATTCATTCCGGTAATTACTGCTTTTGCTTTTCCTACCTTGGTGTTGTTTGAAAATGCAACTTTGTAGTCCCATCCTTTTTCAAGAGTATAACTTTTGTTCTTGATATTGCTGATTACAACCTTTGTTGACGGTTTCTTTGCCTGACCGCTATACACGGCGGAACCGAATTTTACTGTTGTGTTCTTGCTGATATCAACTCTTGACATCAGTCTTATACTTATCTCGTCTGAGGCTTTTATGGTTCTGCTGAAAGTTGCCTTAATAATGTAACTGTTTCCAAGGGCAGGCACACTGGCAAAACCATCTCCGCAGTAGTCACTATCTGTATCTGTCCAGAAATCTGTATTATAAATGGATAGCTTATTGTCGCCCACACTTTCTAGATTTATTAGCTTTATGTTGCTGGTTGCCCAAATATGATATTTGCTGACTCCATCCTTTGCATTTGGCACGAATTCAAAATACACTTCCTTGCTTCCAATAAGATTTTCAATATTATCATTCTGGTCGGAAACCGATGCAGAATATTCATAATAAGCGTATTCATTGTAATTGTTATAATCACGATCTAAAGAGAATGGCGTTTCTGCAGTCCCGTCTTCCTCGTATTCTTCAACCTTTTCATCCTCGTCATAATAATTTTCATCATCGGCAAATGATAAGCATGGTATGAATACCAGCAGCATCATTACTGACAGTATCCATGCAAATGGTTTTTTTGATCGTTTAAGCATTTCTCAGTCTCCTTTCAAGTTAATATTATTTGATACGCATTTTTTATTATAAATATCCTTATTCGGTCAACGTACTAAAGCGAAAAAGTACTTGCACGGATTGCTCATAAAATGTATTATTATATGGGAATATTTTCCATTTATTTGGATTGATGAGATTAATTAAGGGGAAATGTCATGAAACAGATTATCAGTGTTGAGGCTTTCGAGAAATCTATCCGAACGGCCCTTTCTCTTTCATTTGATTATGAGGCAGCCTGCAGGCGGGTGCAGGGGTGGCTTAACAGCATTCCTGAGGGCAAGCTGTATGTTCGCAGGGACCGGGGTTTTTACGCCTTTTATGAAAAAGATGTTAAACGGCATCAAATATACCTGTCAAAGAGTTCCGACAGGCTTTACGCTCTTGCAAGAAGAAAATATCTTCAGAACCTTTATGAAATTCTCAGTGTAATACATCTGCACAATTCCCCTGCTTCAACGTTCAGCGAATGGAGCAGTTACTCGGAGTTGGATTCCTTGATAGATAATTTAATTAAACTAGTTGTTGCTTTTGCATCAGGTAATCTGGATCTGGCCAGAATTGTCATGACACCTGCACAATATAAATGGTATACGAGCAGTTTCGCTCAGAAAAAAATTAATCTCAGTGAGGCCAGATTCACGGATAACGGGGTTGCTGTACGCTCAAAATCGGAACAGGATATCGGAAATGTTTCCGAAGAATATGCCGCCTTCTATCATTATGAGGAACGAATTAAAATTAATGTTAGGAATCTGGTAAACTCCCTAAGGGAATCCCTTGAATCTGCCAACTGGCCAACTGGTGAATTATACTATTATGATAAATACGGATGTCACTGGAAAGTACCGGAAGTACTGGAATGGATGAATAGCAATGGCTCAATATGGCGTGCTTATGATGACCGTACCGGACGAATAACAATATATAATGATTTCAAATTCATGCTTGCAGATGGAACAATAAAAATATGGGAACATTCAGGAATGGTAGACAAGTTCAAGTATAGATGCAATGCGTCAGAACGCGAATATGTAATGGAATATACAGAAACTATATCGCGTGAAAATTATATAAATACATTTGAGAAGGATATTTCAACTAGCGAAGCCATTGCAGATATTCTAAAGGAGCATATTTTGCCTCGGTTGTGGTTCTAACGAATTTTGTGACCCAAAGTTCCGCACTATCAAACCGATATTACTGCGTTTTAAGAGATAATAGTGCGGAATATTTAATTATTTTCAATTAAGAAATATATTCAAGATTAAATTCCGCACCACCGTACTATATGGAGCCCATCATATGGTTATAAGTGTGCGGAATAATATTATGGAACAGTATAAAATTAGATAAATGAAACATTTTCCGCACCATAGAGCTTATTGAAGTTAATAAATTCGTTCAAGTGGTGCGGATCTTAGGGTTGGGAAATGAAATAATCATCTGGGCTCACAGGGTCTGCCGCTGTCGCACGCTAGCTCTAATAGCTGGCGGCGCCGGCTCATGGGGAAGCCGGCAGCCAGTGATCGGCGCGCTCCGGCAGACCGGTAATGCCTAACCGTTAAAAACGGTAAAATCAAATATGCGATAGTGACTGAGAATGAAGCAGACGGTCAACACAGCGATGGATATTGCGTTGAGATGATAATAAAAATGGCGGGCCGTGAAGGTCCGCCATTTATGTTTGTTTAATTCAGCTTACTCTGTAGGGTTTGCCATTACCGGAAGTCTTTCTGCAATGCAGTTCATGAGTGAGTCTGTGCATTCGAGCTTGTCGCCGAATACGTCACCGGCAGGAACTACCAGCTGCGGATCTACAGGGATGAGCACGCCGCCCAGAACTTCGTCGATTTCTGCGTACTTGTAAGTTGGGATGCAGTCTTCCATTTCGAATGAAATGTCTTCTGTGTCTTCCCATTCGCAGTCAACTTCGAATACGTGAGCGATTGCTGCTGCAACTTCCCAGTTGGACATGTAAACGTCCTCGTCGATTGCGGCCAGTACAGGCTGGAGACGACGTTCTGTGTTGGTGAAGGTTCCGTCTGTTGATGCAAAACCAGTACCAGGGATTACAACGTCTGCCTTGGCAGCGAGGGCTGTCATGTGAGTGTCGCAAACTGCCAGGAATTCGAGTCTGTCTCTGTCAACTTCGAATTCTTCACCGAATACCAGCAGTGCCTTGCACATTTCGAGTTCTTCAGCACCTTCTGTGATTCCCAGGTCAACCATGCCCTGTGAGTTGTTCTTTGCCTTAACCTGCAGTATGCCGTCACGAGGTGAGCCGATGTGGCCTGAAAGCAGTGCGATGTCAGCAATCAGACGAGCTGTGTCTACTGATACCAGGTTCTGATTGAATACGATCATTGCCTTCTTGGCGCCCATGTACATGTCGGCGATTGCCTTTGCATCTTCGCTTACGGATACGCCTGCAAGTGATGCAGCGAATTCGTCATAGCCTGCCAGGTCTTTGCCCTTGCCTGCGTCGACGATTGCCTTTGCAACCTGCTTCAGGAAGCCCAGGTCATCAGCGTAAACTTCTGCAGCCAGATTTGAGAAGTGCTGCGGGAAGTCTGCCGGATTGATGAGAGCCAGCTTAGCTCCTCTCTTGGCAGCCTGTTCCATCTTGATCTGGATGATTGGGTTGTCAACTGCGTTGTAACCTACAGCCAGGATGAAGTTGGTTGAAAGCATTTCATCTATTGTGTTTGGTGAAGCGTCGTGTCCGATTACTTCCTTGAGGCCGCTTGCACGGTTGTTCATTGAGAAGATCTTGGCTCCCATTGCTTCAGCCATTGTCTTGATAGCGTACAGTTCTTCGTTAGTGTATCTGTCTGATACAGCAACTCCGATGTGGTTTGGACAGTACTTGGCTGCTACGGACTGCATCTTCTTGGCTACCAGAGTAATTGCTTCGTGGTAGTCAGCTTCTCTGAAGGCTTCTACGCCAGGGTCCTTGATGAGAGGAATGTCGAGCTTGTCTTCGAGAAGTGCACAGTCAAAGCCCCACTTGCCCTTTCCGCATGCCAGGCCGGCATTTACGATGCCTTCCTTGTCAGGGTTTGCCTTAACGAGGATGTCGCCGTAGCTTTCCAGCTTCAGTGAGCAGCCGATTGAGCAGAATGAGCATGTTGTGTCTGTTTCAACTGTAGCGAGCGGAACTTCCTTGGCCATTGTGGTTCTCTCCTGGAGTGCGCCTGTTGGACATACGCTTACGCACTGTCCACATGAGCAGCATCCTGACTGAGCCAGTGGCTTTTCGAGGTTTGGCTTAACTACTGTATCGAAACCTCTGTTAACGAGGCCGAGTGCACCGATACCCATAACTTCGTCGCAGACTCTTACGCAAAGGCCGCAAAGTATGCACTTGTTAGGGTCTCTTACGATGAATGGATGATCGTCTTCGAACTCGATTGTGTTCTTGTCGCCTGCCAGTCTTGATGGTTCTACATCATACTGGTGAGCCAGGTCGATGAGCTTGCATTCGAAGTAGTCGTGACATCCGCATTCCAGACATCTGTTTGCTTCGTCTTCGGCTTCTTCAGGAGTGTATCCGTCAGGAATTACTTCTGAGAAGTTGCCCTTTCTTTCTTCAGCTGAGAGCTGTGGCATTTCAGGTCTGCACATTCTTTCTCTGTCTTCGAATGTCTTTTCTGTGATGTCATCTCTCTGAACGAAGTAAGGTTCTTCATATCTGATTGTTTCGCCGTCCAGGTATGCGTCGATGATTTCGGATACCTTCTTGGCATCGGCAATTGCTTCTACTGCGATTGAGATCTTGTCATTACCGCAGTCACCACCGGCGAATACGCCAGGGATTGAAGTCATGAATGTTTCCTTATCGTATGCGATTGCGCCCTTTCTGGTCTTGTCGCAGTCGAAGATTGAAGCGTCAACAGCCTGGCCGATTGCCAGAATCATGTTGTCGAGAGGAATGGTCTCTGTCTTGCCTTCGATAGGTACAGGACGACGTCTGCCTGATTCATCAGGTTCACCCAGTTCCATGCACTGAAGGATGACTTCCTTAACGTGACCGTTTTCATCCTTTACGATTTCGAGAGGATTGGTCAGGTTCTTGAAGATTACGCCTTCTTCTTCAGCTTCTTCGATTTCCACCATGTCTGCAGGCATTTCGTCCTTGGTTCTTCTGTAGATGTTGTATACTTCTTCAGCACCAAGTCTTACTGCTGTTCTGCAGGCGTCCATTGCAGTGTTACCACCGCCGACGATTGCAACCTTCTTGCCCAGTTCGATCGGCTCGTTTCTTACAACCTTTCTCAGGAAGTCGATACCGCCGATAACTCCGTCAGCGTCTTCACCAGGACATCCAACGCCTGTTGAAATCCATGCGCCGATTCCCAGGAGAACTGCGTCGTATTCGTCGCGAACTGTTTCGAACGGAATGTCTACGCCGATCTTTGTATTGCAGACAATGTCTACGCCCATCATTTCGATGGTCATGATTTCATCGTCCAGTACAGCCTTCGGCAGTCTGTATTCAGGAATACCATAGCGGAGCATGCCGCCTGCCTTAGGCATTGATTCGAAGATTGTTACTTCGTGGCCCATCTGGCGCAGGAAGTAAGCTGCACTTAAGCCCATTGGGCCGCCGCCGATGATTGCTACTCTCTTGCCTGTTTCTTCGTCGATTTCAGGAATGAACGGTTCAACGTCGCCCAGATCCTGGTCAGCAACGAATCTCTTCAGCCACTGAATTGAAATCGGCTCATCGATGAGTCCGCGTCTGCATTCCTTTTCGCAAGGATGAGGGCAAACTCTACCAAGTGATGCAGGAAGAGGAATCTTGTCCTTAACCAGCTCAAGTGCCGCTTCGTATTCGCCGTTTGCAATCAGGCCAACATAGCCCTGGCAGTCTGTCTGAGCAGGACATGCCAGTACGCATGGAGGTCTGCAGTCTCCGGTGTGGTTTGACAGCAGAAGCTCGAGGTTGGTTTTGCGTGATTCGATAACTCTTTCTGTGTTTGTTCTGACTACCATTCCCGGTGCGATAACTGTTGCACATGCCTTGCACAGTTTAGGGTTTCCTTCAACTTCGCACATGCAGATTCCGCAGGAACCGTAGATTTTTGTTCTTTCGTCATAGCAGAGAGTCGGAATGAAAATGTCGTTTTCTCTTGCTACTTCCAGAATTGTCTGGCCGGCAACGCCTTTGACTTCTTTGCCGTTTATGTTAAGTAAGAATTTTTCCATTGTTCTACCTCCTCCCTCTTATGCCTTCACGATTGCGTTAAACTTGCAGTGATCCATGCACTTGCCGCACTTAATGCACTTGTCGTGGTCAATAACGTGTACTTCCTTAACATTTCCGCTGATTGCATCAACAGGGCAGTTCTTAGCGCAAAGCGTACAGCCCTTGCATGCGTCGGTAATGTTGTATTCAATCAGTGCCTTGCAGGAGCCTGCTGTGCACTTCTTGTTATAGATGTGATCCTCATACTCGTTTCTGAAGTATCTGATGGTTGTCAGTACAGGGTTTGGAGCTGTCTGTCCGAGTCCGCACATTGAACCGTCCTTGATCTTGTTGGCCAGTTCTTCCAGGAGCTCGATGTCTCCGTCCTTACCTTCGCCGTTTGTGATTCTCTCCAGAATCTCGAGCATTCTCTTTGTGCCGATTCTGCAGTAGTTGCACTTGCCGCATGACTCGTCACGAGTGAAGTTCAGGAAGTATCTTGCCATGTCTACCATGCAGGTATCTTCGTCCATTACGATCATACCGCCGGAACCAACGATGGCGCCTGTCTTGTTTATATCTTCATAAGTTACAGGAGTGTCAATTAAGCTTGCCGGAATACATCCGCCTGAAGGTCCGCCCATCTGTACGGCCTTGAACTCACGGTCATTCTTGATGCCGCCGCCGATGCCGAAGATTACTTCTCTGATTGTCATTCCCATAGGAACCTCAACCAGACCGCCCTTCTTGATTTTGCCTGCCAGTGCAAATACCTTGGTACCAGGTGATTTCTCTGTTCCGAAGTTTGCAAAAGCAGCACCGCCGTTGTAGATGATCCATGGCACGTTTGCCAGGGTTTCTACGTTGTTGATGTCTGTAGGCTTCTGCCAGTATCCCTTCTGTGCAGGGAATGGAGGCTTCAGTCTAGGCATTCCTCTTTCACCTTCCAGGGATGCGATCAGTGCAGTTTCTTCGCCGCATACGAATGCGCCTGCACCGGCCTTGATTCTGATGTCAAAATCAAATCCGCTGTCGAAGATGTTCTTGCCCAGGAATCCTTTTTCTCTGGCCTGAGCCATTGCGATTTCCAGTCTCTTGATTGCCAGTGGATATTCGGCACGGCAGTAGATTACGCCTTCAGTTGCGCCCATTGCATATCCGCCGATGATCATGCCTTCGAGAAGTGAATGAGGGTCGCCTTCCAGAACGGATCTGTCCATGAATGCGCCCGGGTCACCTTCGTCCGCGTTGCAGACCAGGTATTTCTGGTCGCCTCTGTTTTCCTTGGCAGCGTTCCACTTGAACCATGTAGGGAAGCCTGCGCCGCCTCTGCCTCTCAGGCCTGAAATCTTGATCTCTTCAATAACCTGTTCAGGCTTCATTTCCTTCAGTACTTTTTCGATTGCCTTGTAGCCGTCTACCTTCAGGTAATCTTCAATGTCTTCAGGATTTATTACACCGCAGTTTCTGAGAACAACTCTCTGCTGCTTCTCAACGAACTGCTTGTCTTCGTCTGAAATGGCCTGTTCCATTACAGGCTTTCCGCCTGCCAGGTGGCCTTCTACGATGGCTTCAACCTTGTCCGGCTGAACCTTGACGTATCTTGTGAGCTCTCCTGCGTCATCGTATACGTCTACGATTGGTTCCAGGTAGCATGTTCCTACGCAGCCTGTAACCGATACAGGAATGTCCAGACCCTTAGCTGCAATCTGCTTTTCGAATTCTGCAGCGGTCTTTCTGGCACCGGTGGCAACACCACAGCTGCCCTGTCCTACTACAACTCTCATGCTGTTACCTCCTTATCCTCTTGCTCTTATTTCATCAATAACTGCCTTTACGGAATCCTTTGTCAGGTTTCCATATGTTTCGTCTCCGTCGACGCTCTTTACCATCATTACAGGGGCCAGTGAGCAGCATCCCAAACAGGCTACGTTATTCAATGTAAAGAGTCCGTCCTCAGTTGTTTCACCGTCCTGGATATTAAGATGTTCGCAAATGGCTTCTTCAATCATGTCAGCTCCGTTAACATGGCATGCGGTGCCTTTGCAGAGCATGATCAGATATTTGCCGATCGGCTGAAGTCTGAACTGTGCGTAGAATGTTGCTACGCCGTAAATCTTTGCCGGCTTGATGCCTGTGCACTCGGAAATGTAATTAATGGCGTCTACTGAAAGGTAGCCATAGATTTCCTGAGCCTTCTGCAGAATGGTAATCAGACTGCCAGGCACCTTAGCGTACTGCTCAAGTGTCGGTGCCAGTTCCGTGAACTGTGCTGCACGAGCGCTTTCGCAGTTGCAGTTGCAAGCTTTTTCACTCATTTTTGTGTCCTCCTATAACTTATTATTGATCATTTTTTATACCAATATAGTGTAGCACAACAAAATCTTGTATACAATATCCACAGGCCTAAAGCCTATGTTTTTTTGCATACACAAAAGACTTCCTATGCTATTGATATTGTATCAATTTTAGTACAGGAAGTCTATGTTTTAGCTGCATGTATACATTATTATGTTAAAGTGCGGAAACGGGATCCTGTATACGGCCCCGGAATTCATTAAACTCATCTGTTGATCAGGTACAGCCCTACCATGCAAACTGCGATTCCCGCAACCTTGCTCCATGTGATGGATTCCTTAAACAGGAAATATCCCACAAATACGAGAGCCGTTGCCAGAATGATCGACTTAACTATGTATCCGGTGTTCACGTTCCAGCCCACTCTGTACATGAAGATGCTTCCGAGCTCCAGGCCGACGATGGCAATACCCAGAATGAATATTGTCCAGTTCACATTGTGCCATTCATTAACAATGTTTCCGCCCTTGCTGCTTATCTCATAGATAATGAAGCATACCACTGCCCCTACCCCGTAGGTAATCACGAGCCCTGCGTACGGGTTCAGGCTTCCCGGCATCGACTTGGCGCAAATCTGATAGAATAAGTCTGCTCCAACGGCCAGTAGAATCGGCCACATCATCTGAATCATGTTAATCCTCCTCTATATAAAACAACGCCACCTCTCAAACGAGGTGGCAATCTCAAGTCTTAATAACTCTGACTTCTCACATGGTGATATTAGCATATTGTTCCGGTCATTTCAATAAAAATAGTGCGGTCCTGGTTTTGCGACCCAAAGTTCCGCAGAGCGCACCCTGTCAGGGCCCATTCTTTCGTTGGCAGTCTGCGGAATTTTTTCATATTACTTAACCGTCAAAACAAATTCCGCAGAGCACAGCCTTTCAAAGCCCATTCTTTCGTCGGGGTTCTGCGTAATTTTTCCGCGCATAAGTCGCAAATTTGATTTCTTTAACAAATTCCGCAGAGCATACCCCGTCAAAGCCCATTCTTTCGTTGGCAGTCTGCGGAACATTGGGTAACAAAATAAAAAACCTGATGTTTTTGCAAACATCAGGTCAAATGCCATACGAATTACGTCAAATTTCTTCTTTTTTCCCCTTAAACAGGGACTTCACATCCACTTCCATGATGATAATCGACATGAGCATCAGGAATGCGCCGACATATGCTCTCGCCAGTAGTCTTTCTCCGGCAAACAGGAATGCTACGACTCCTGCAAAAACAGGTTCCAGTGCGAATATGATTCCCACGTGAGTGGCCGTTGTGTACTGCTGAGCAATGGCCTGTACTACAAAGGCAACACCCGTGCAGAATATCGACAGGAATACTACTGAAACCCAGCATCCCGGCGTCTGTGGAAGGCACGGATCCTCAAAGATAAAGGATAGAATCAGCATCCATACCCCTGTGAATCCCAGCTGGTATACTCCAATCTGGAATGCATCAACTTCCTCGTGTGCAACTGCCGTTTCTGTAATGAGCAGGTCTATGCTGTATGCAAATCCGCACATGAGACAAAGCAGGTCCCCGCTTGCCATTTTGAACTGGCCGTTCAGACTCATGAGGGCTACACCTACTGTACAGAGCACTATTACCAGCGCCAGCTTCTTATCCGGTATAACCTTCTTGACAAAAAAGGCCATTATCGGTGTGAATACCGTTGATGTTGCGCAGAAGAATCCTGCGTTGGACTGGCTTGTATATTTGACGCCATAGGTGGCGCCCACATAAACAAATATCAGGGAAAGCGAAATCAGTAAGGCATACTTAAGAGTGGTCTTATTGACATTCTTTATTCTTTTAAACGCAATAAGAGCCGCTACCGCAAATGCCCCGAGAAATCTGTAGGCATTGAGGGTGAGCGGGTCCATTTCCTCCAGGCAGAGGTCCATCATGAAATATGATACGCCCCAGCAGAGAGTTACCAGGACGAGCATCATGTCCGCCTTAAGTTGTGTGTTTCCGTGATTCATCTAACTATATTCCTGCTATAAAATATTCCAGTGCCAGCGGGCCCGGCATGAGCCCTGTCTTGATATTAGGTTCAACCTCATAGGCTGAAGCCAGTATTCTCTTAAGTTCCGTGCGCCCGAAACGGCTTCCCGTTTCAAGAGCCTTCTGAGTTCTGAACTCGTGGACCTTGTCTGCCCTCTTCATCTCCTTCTGGATGGCCGGCAGATTCAGGCCCGACTCCCTAAGCTCGCATGTTGTGAGCATGAGTTCAAGCTGCTTGGTAATCATGGCCAGAAGCTGGAACTCGCTGCTCCCGTCAGTCAGAAGATTATGCAGAAGTCTGAAGGCTTCGTCTTTTCTGTTTTTGCTTATGGCATCAATCATGGCGAAGATGTTGTTCTCCGGATTGACCGTAAGAACGCTTGATACATCTTCCGGCAGAATCTCCGGATTGCTCCCCGAGTGAGCGATGATCTTTCTCAGGTCGTTTTCCAGATTGAAAAGCCCATAGTCAATATTCTTGTTTCCGTAGCCTCCCTCGCGAACTATGAGCGACACAATTCCCGGACGGTACTGCTTGCCGCAGGACCTAAAACGCTTCTCAATAAAACCGCGAAGCTGAGCGTCGTCCAGCGTATCGAAGTCAAATGTTCCCGCAGATGCAAAAGCCTTAAATACGGCATTGCGCCTTACTGCCGAATCATTTCTCTGATCAGTCTGGCGTGCTGCAGTCATGAGCAGAAGCATTCCGCCTTCTGTTCCCCCATCGGCCAGTGCATCAATGTATTCAGCCAGCTTCTCCGCTTCTTCCTTTCCCTCGAAGGCCTTAGGCATCTTGCCCTTTGAATCAAAGAAGTCAGGCAGATAAACTATCTTTCGCTCCGACATTAGGGGCATGGTTTCCAGGTTTTCAACGATTGAGTTGAAGGTGACTGTGTCTCTGTCGAGGGTTACCAGGTCGAGGGCCTGGCTGGCCTTGTTTGTGAATGTGTTTATGAGAGTTTCTGCATAGTGGTGAACCAGGTATTCTTCTGTTCCGCACAGCAAAACAGCGGCAGGAATTTTTTTTGCCTTCAATGCCTTCTCGATTCTTATAAATGCGTGTTCTTCTCTTTCTCTCATATCGGGCTTATTATAACACAAAAGGGCCGCTAAGATACGACCCTTTCGGGATTTATCTTGTCCATTTATTAAGTGTCCGTAAAAACCTTAAATGGCTCAGTAAAAATCAATTAAAGTGGCTCTACAGGTGTGATTGTAGGCTGTTCCCACCAAGGCTGGAATTCCTTAACGGCATCCTGCTTTTCGAAGTAAGGGTCATCCCATACGATTCTTCTTTCGATTGTGATCTCGAGTTCCTTAGCGTATTCGAGATACTTGTCGTTTGCTTCGTCTGAAAGTTCTGCTGAGGAAATGAATCCTGTCTGTCCTTCCAGTTCGTCGTTAACGAAGAGCTTAGTGAACATGAATCCGCCCTGTCCTGTCAGGTACTGTTCGCCGGATACGCCGAACTTTTCGAATGATTCAACCATGCCAGGTG
>JAKSSG010000030.1 GCA_024403185.1 Clostridia bacterium | reverse complement strand
TGCCAGCTACGCAAGCTGCCAGAATCAGACCGATGTGTGCTTCGCCGCCTTCGTCGCCCATAACGTTCCAGAACAGGAATACTACCATGGCTACGATAGCGAGGATGCACTGCCACATAGGTACTTTTCTACCCATAATAAAAGTCCTCCTCACATAATTGTGATATAAAAATGAAATAAATACGTATGCGGGTCTTTGAAGGTGAGCATAACATCTATACACCGAAATGAAATGCGTCACCAACTCCGCACTGGGAAAATATATAATATGAATATATCTAATTCAATCCACTAAAAGTGCTAAATATCACCATAATAAAAAGTAGTACTACAGTACTACTTTTCCTAAACCTATTGAAATTTCAACAAAAAATAACCTTAACGGTTACTGCTCATCTTTTTCTCCATTTACTATGCAAATGGCTTCTACTCTATTCTTGACCTCCATTTTCCTGAATATGTTATATACATGTGTCTTAACGGTACTTTCAGACAGGAATAACAGATCAGCTATTTCCTTATTGCTTTTTCCCTGATAAACAAGTTCCAGTAGTTCACATTCTCTGCGAGTAAGTCCGAAATCTTCACATACTTTATTGATTCGATCTTCAAGTTTACCTTCAACAACAACTATTTCTTCACCACCTGAAGATTTTTCATGAAATGTTGGCTTGAATCCGGTTTTATATACATATATCAGCGTAGTTACGGCCATAGCCAGCCAGAATACTATTGTCAAATCCAGAGGTTCTCTTATGAAATCGCTGTTACCCCAGTATACCGAGGTCTCTCCCCAGAAATATGATACATAGTTCCATAACAGCATGGCTGTTATCAATGTCATGAAGCAAAGTTTCTGTTTGTCGTTTCCCACCGCCGCATAAATGATATGGGCAATTGATACTGCCATAGCTCCTACTATCAATATTATATCTGTCATCAATAGCAGCCATTTCATTGTGTAGAAGTACTCCACGCTGGTGGCTATTGTAAGAATAAGCCATAATCCTGCATAAAACAGTATATAATTCTTCACCATTCGCCCTAATAGTTTCAGACTTTCTTTTTTCATTATCCTTTCCTGAAGAACTATCCAGACGTAAATTGTAAGAGCAATGAGGCAATTTCCTATTCGCATTATTTCCATGCTGCTGAATATGCCTATAACATAGTTACAATAATAAATACCCATATCGTAAAGACATATCACAAACAAACCGATGATAAACACCAGCATGGCTTTGTTCTGTTCAGTTTTATTCCTGCTTCCCACTAACATGCAGCATGTAAAGGCTGCTCCCAGAACTACAATACATGTTAAATAAAGAAACAATATTGCTGATTGTGCAAACATAATGACTCCTTAAAGATGACAAAATACCTGTCATTTTGTCATCTTTTCGTATATTGCCTTGATTGCTGTTTCGAAATCTTTATCTTCTACACCAACGATGATGTTCATTTCGCTGGAGCCCTGGTCAATCATTCTTACGTTTACGCCTGCATCAGCCAGGGCTGTGAACAGAGATGCTGAAGTGCCCTTTCTGGCAGCCATTCCTGCACCAACGGTGGCTATGAGAGCCATGTCTTCAACTACGTCCAGGGTGTCCGGCTTGAGCTGGTTTTGCATTTGCTCCACAATTTCATCCAGCTTACCGTTAAGCATCTTCTTGTCGATAACCACTGACATTGTATCGATACCCGTTGGCAGATGCTCAATCGTAATATCGTTATCCTCCATGATGCCTGCCAGCTTTCTGATGAAGCCCTTCTCGCTTGCCAGGTGGCTCTTGTATACGCCGATAACAGTAAAGCCCTTCTTGCCTGCAATACCTGATATTACCTGCTCCGGATCAACCTTAGGCTGTGCTGTGATCATTGTTCCCGGATCTTCCGGTCTGTTAGTATTCCTGATATTAATAGGAATGTCCGCGATCTTTGCAGGATATATCGCATCTTCATGGAGAACTGATGCGCCCATGTATGACAGCTCTCTCAGTTCCATATATGAAATGGATTCGATAGGTTTCGGATCGTCAACTATTCTCGGATCAGCCATGAGGAAACCTGAAACATCTGTCCAGTTTTCATAAACTTCCGCACCTACTGCTCTGGCAATGATCGCACCTGTAATGTCCGAGCCGCCTCTTGAGAATGTCTTGATGCTTCCATCCAGCTTCTCACCATAAAAACCCGGAATTACAGCCTTATCAACATCCTTGAGAACTCTGTTTATTGAATCATTTGTAACGTCATCAAGAAACTTGCCTTTGTCACTGAATCTTACAATGTTCTTGGCATCAATAAATGCAAAACCAAGTACTGCTGCAATGAGTTTGGCGTTAAGGTATTCACCTCTGGATGCAATATAATCAACACTTGCACCCTTCTCTATTTCCGCTCTGATAGTTTCCAGTTCTTCAGCTATGCCGACATCTACTCCCAGGTCAGCTTCCATAGAAGTATATCTGTCAAAGATCACCTGGAAGATCTGTTCATAAGGGATCTTGTGCTCAATGTGAGTCTTGCACAGGTAGAGCAGGTCTGTAACCTTGCTGTCATCCTTGAAGCGCTTTCCCGGTGCAGAAACGACAACGTATTTAATGTCCTGGTCACCGTCAACAATATTCTTAAGCTTCCTGATCTGGAGAGCATCGGCAACTGATGATCCTCCAAATTTTGCTACTTTAATTCCCATTCTCTATTCACCTTTCAGTTCATCAACCTTGTCCAGTCTTTCCCACGGCAGGTCGATGTCTGTTCTTCCGAAATGTCCATATGCTGCAACCTGTCTGTATATAGGTCTGCGCAGGTCAAGTTCCTTAATGATAGCTGCCGGTCTCAGGTCGAAGTGCTTTTCAACGATTTCAGCCAGCTTTTCATCCGGATACTTTCCTGTTCCAAATGAGTCAACCATAATTGATACAGGCTTTGCGATTCCGATCGCATAAGCAACCTGAACTTCGCACTTGTCAGCCAGGCCAGCTGCAACCATGTTCTTTGCAACCCATCTTGCTGCATATGTTGCAGAACGGTCTACCTTTGTAGGGTCTTTGCCTGAGAATGCGCCGCCGCCATGGTGAGCGTATCCGCCATATGTATCAACGATGATCTTACGTCCTGTAAGACCTGAGTCTCCCTGCGGTCCGCCGATCACAAACTTGCCTGTCGGATTGCAGAAGTACTTTGTATCTTCGTCAAGCAGCTCTGCAGGAATTACAGGCTTAATTACATGTTCGATCAGATCAGCCTTGATCTGTTCCTGTGTTGCATTAGGATCATGCTGTGTTGAAATGAGAACTGTATCTATTCTCTTAACTTTATCGTCATCATATTCAACAGTTACCTGTGTCTTGCCGTCAGGTCTGAGATATTCAAGAGTTCCGTTCTTTCTGACTTCTGTCAGACGGCGTGCCAGCTTGTGTGCCAGTGCGATAGGCATTGGCATCAGTTCAGGTGTTTCGTTACATGCAAAACCAAACATGAGACCCTGGTCGCCTGCTCCTGTATCGTGATCTGTATTTGTGCTTTCATCAACACCAAGTGCAATGTCAGGTGACTGTTCATCTATTGATGTCATTATTGCACATGTTGTTCCGTCGAATCCGTATTTAGCTCTGTCGTATCCTATATCTACAATTACTTCACGTGCCAGTTTAGGAATATCAACATAGCATTCTGTAGTAATTTCTCCCATTACCATTGCGTAACCTGTATTTACAGTTGTTTCTGCAGCAACTCGACCCTGTGGATCCTCAGCAAGAATTGCGTCAACTATTGCATCGGAAATCTGGTCACAGATTTTATCCGGATGTCCTTCAGTTACTGATTCAGATGTGAATAATCTCTTCATTTTTATCTTTATCTCCTTATATTTTACGTTTACAGACATAGTCATTATAGCACAAAATGAGTCGCCGTACACATTACAGCGACCCATTTTATTATTTACTATTAATATTTATTGCCTATCTTTTATTTGAGCGTCTCCAGATTCCCTGTTCCTCTGCTGCCTTGATGAGATCATCGCGGAAGTTCGGGTGTGCAATTGAAATCATAAGCTCTGCGCGCTCCCATGTACTTCTTCCTGCCAGGTTTACCTTACCCTGATCAGTAACAATGTAATGTACCTGTGAACGAGGTGTTGTCACAATATCTCCTGCCGAGAATTTCGGAAGAATATTGCTGTGAAGCACGCCATTCTTATCTGTATATGCACTGTTCATGCACAGGAATGCCTTGCCGCCCGGTGATTTGTACGCACCTTCAACGAAGTCGATCTGACCGCCTGTTCCTGAGATCTGTCTTATTCCTACACTTTCAGAACAAACCTGTCCGTAAAGGTCTGCACTGACACATCCGTTAATGGATATAACATTGCTCATCTGTCCTATTACGTTAGGGTCATTGACATGGCTTACCATATCGCCGCAGCATTCAGGATTGTCGTTTAACCAGTCATAGAGGCTCTGGCTTCCGGCACAGATGCCGAAGACACTTCTGCCTTTGTATATCTCTTTATATTTATTTGTCAGCTTGCCCTGTTCATAGAGGTTAAAGAATGCGTCAGTGATAAGTTCGCTGTGGCATCCCAGATCCTTAATGTCTGATTTGGCAAGATGTTCGCCGAGTACATTCGGCATTCCGCCAACGCCAAGCTGCAGAACTGCTCTGTCCGGAATTTCCGGTGCAATGAAATCTGCGATTTTTACTTCTTCAGGTGTTGGTGGAGGTGACTTCAGTTCAACCATAGGATGATGCTCACCTTCAACGATAATATCTACATCGTCTACATGAATTCTGTTTGCATCGATTCCCTGTGCGCGTCTTTCTTCAAGGCCTCTAATCCTTGGCAAATGCTCATTTACTTCAATTATTACGATATCTGCCGCTTCCAGAACCGGCTTGGCTGTTGCACATGCGAAATGGAGGTTGAAATATCCTTCATCGTCCATTGGCGCTGCACACATCATGGCTACATTGACTTTGCAGTAGCCTTCCTGATAGTAGCTGCTCTGGTTTCTGTATATCATAGGAATGTGGCTTATGAGTCCCTGGTTCCAGTACTTTCTCTCGTATCCTGCTGTGTACCAGCTGTGATATGAAAAGCTCTCTCTTTCAGGGTCATCTTCCACGATACGCAAAGGCTCAAACATGAAGTAACCTCTGCAGTTAACATCTTTGATTTCGCCTTTTCTCTTTGCTAAAGCAGCGTCTAGTAGGACTGGCTGCCCCTGTGAAATCACATAATCGATCCAATCTCCATCTTTTACAACTTTTACCGCTTCTTCCGGCGTTTTGAGTTTACTTCTGTAAGTATCATAAATACTCATTTGGCCTTCTCCTTTCTGAAAAAAATATGCACTCATACTATCACAACTACGGTTATACTGCAAAACATTTTTTGTGATATACTACAAATATGAGACAGAATAGTATAAAAGTAATACACGGCGGCCTTACAGCCGACCTGAAAGTGTGCGATAAAGCCTTTTGTCGCGCTTATGTAACGAATACAAGACTGATGGGAGTTCTGGCGATCCACGCAGAATGGATATGTACCGGGGATAATTTCCGTTTCCCTCTGCATCAGTTCTTTTATATTGACTGCGAGGAAGCAGGTCTTGAAACATACAGGAGCTTTCGCGGACAGGGAAGTTCCGAAATGGAGCTTTATGAACAGGGCCTTGTAGGCGGTCTTGGTTCAGACAGGATCCCTGTTTCTGAGGCCGAATTAAGATGGCTGCTGAATCACTGGCGTATCTTTAATGAAAAGCATTCCCTTCCTCTTCCTGCAAAGCAGGACGAGTATTCCTTTATCTTTGAAGGACCTGCGGAGCTTTCCTACGAAGATCGCCGCAATGTTCTGGATAAGGTATGTGTTGACATCACCTCTGACTATCAGCTTGTAAACTACTTCCTTATGAGGTGTTTCGGCCGAGATTACGAGGCGGCAGGCAGGCTTACGGACCTTACTTATGATTTTCCTCTTGATCTGTATGACAGTTATATTAAGGCCACCTTCTGCAAAAACAGTATTGACCTGGAAAAAAAGTACGGAGACGGTTCCTCTTCGTATATCTGCGACTCTCTCATTGAAATGGGCGGTAAACACAAAACTGTTATTTCCAGAGTTGTTATAAAGGATATGAAGGTGATTGGTTTCGAACACTGCGACAGTTTTGACATAAGTTCGGCTGAAGCTGCTATGATGCTTAAGAAAACCGAGTTTACAAATGTCTATGAATTCCTTCTTGAGGGCGATGATCTTGAAGAAAACCTGGGAGAATTCATTGTTGGTCTTAATACGATCATGACCACTCATTCAAACGGCAGATTGTTTATGGCCTTCAAATCAACAAATGACCACGTCTGTGAACGTGTATTTATGCTCAGCAATGATGTGCGCGGCGTATATTATCTGACGGACTATGGACAGCTTATTCTTATGGCATATACGCCTGAGGATGTTTCCAGACTGGAAGCGAAGCTTGCTCTCAGCCCTCTGGGGCAGCATATTGTTCCTACTGCCAGATACGAATTTCTTGAACCTGTATTTTTCGAATTTATTAACAGCGGTTTTGAAGACTTTGAAGATTTTCTGGATTTGACTCATGATAGATAATAGAACAGCTACTGACAAACTGAATAAACATCTCGATGAGATCATGGAACTGAACGACCTTCCCGGAATTGCCGTTGGTGTTTCCTGCTCACTGGATACCTGCCTGGAATATACCGGTGCACGCGGATTTCGCGACTATGAAAACAGGACACCCTTAAAAGCTGATGATATATTCCACTGTGCATCTGTTTCCAAACTGTTTACATCTTCTGCCATAATGAAGCTGGTAGAGGCAGGTGCCTTCAGTCTGTATGACAGGCTTTGCAATATTCTGCCGCATTTAAAGGACGGAAATACAGATGTCTGCGGCACCTCCGCTGATAGCAGCGCTGTTCCGTGCATTGCCGATTGGCGATTTGATGAGATAAGGCTATGGAATATGCTGACTCACACTTCCGGGCTTGGTGATTGCAGCGATTATGAATGGGCTTCTGCTCTGACTGATGATGGAGCTCTTTCCAGATATGTATATGGATCTTATGACAGTATCGGACAGCCAATGCTCTGGTGTCCTCAGACAGGTCCTGAATTTTATGGAGTACCTGATGAGGAAAACCTCTTCAGATACAGCAACGTTGCTTATGAAATACTGGGACAGATCGTTGCAGAATACTCGGACCGCATGCCCGTTGCATCGGGCAGCATTTCTTATGAAGATTTTGTGGCCAGATATCTTCTTGAGCCAGCCGGAATGGAAAATTCTACAATGAAAACTTTTGAGCGGGATGGCTGGGCCTCAGATGTTTCTGTTTTGAGAAGCTGTACCGGTTCCATAGCGCTTCCTCATATTAAGGACTCTGACAGGTCAATTAAATCTGCGAAGTACTATCCTTATAACAGAATGCACGCTCCAAGTTCCACACTGACATCAAATGTTTCGGATCTGCTTAAATGGGGTCGTGCCGTTATGATGTCTGCTTCCGGACAGGACGAAATGATCCTGCAGAAAGAAACCTACGATTCTGTCTGGAGAGACTATGCTACTGTTCCAAATAACGGTGAAAAGATGGGACTGGGCTGGTTCATGCGTAAGCAGAAGGCAGCATCCGGCAATAATGGATTGGATCGTCAATATACGTTATATGGTCACGAAGGCACTGATGACGGTTTCCGTGCCAGCTTCTGGATATGTCCTGAACTGGAACTTGTAACTGTTGTTCTTTCTAACCTGTCAAATGCACCGGTTAAGAAAATAAACAAGAAACTCTTTCAGTTCATTGAAGAAAATCTCCTTGGCTGATAAAAAAAATTATAAATAAAGATTAAAAATATAGATTAAAAAAGACCCGGAATTCCGGGTCTTTTGTTTGGTCTTTATTAAACCAGTTCGAGGAATACTACTTCTGCTGCGTCTCCCTGACGAGGGCCCAGCTTCAGAATTCTTGTGTAACCGCCCTGGCGGTCAGCGTACTTAGGTGCGATTTCCTCAAATAACTTGTTTACTACTGATTCATCAAAGATATAAGCCATAGCCTGTCTTCTTGCGTGAAGATCTCCGCGCTTACCAAGTGTGATCATCTTTTCAGCCTGTCTTCTTGCTTCCTTGGCTCTGTGCTCAGTTGTCTGGATTCTGCCTTCTCTAAGCAGGTCAGTAACCAGATTTCTCAGCATGGCTTTTCTGTGAGCTGAATCTCTGCCTAATTTTCTATATCCTGGCATTTCTGCTTTCCTCCTGTAAATTTCTCATGCGTGCGCCGCACGCTTTTTGCTTATTCGTCGCTTGCTCTGAGGCCAAGTCCCAGCTCTTCGAGCTTGTTCTTAACTTCGTCAAGTGACTTCTTACCAAGGTTTCTAACCTTCATCATGTCTTCTTCACTCTTCTGAGTCAGCTCTTCAACTGTGTTGATAGCTGCTCTCTTCAGGCAGTTGAAGGATCTAACTGAAAGTTCCAGTTCCTCGATAGTCATTTCGAGAGCCTTTTCCTTAATGTTTTCTTCCTTCGGTACCAGAATTTCCATTCCCTCAGCTGAATCATCCAGCTCGATGAACAGGTTAAGGTGTTCCTGCATGATCTTGGCGCCGATTGAAACGCCTTCGCTAGGTGTTACTGAACCGTCAGTCCAGATTTCCAGAATCAGCTTGTCATAGTCTGTAACCTGTCCAACTCTTGTGTTTTCAACAGTGAAGTTGCACTTTCTTACAGGCGTATAGATTGAATCTGTAGGGATAACGGAAATAGGAGTGTTTTCATCCTTGTTCATGTCAGCAGGGACATATCCTCTGCCTCTTGCAAGGTTGATTTCCATGACGAGTGTTGTGTTCTCATCAAGAGTTGCGATGTGAAGTTCAGGATTGAAAATCTCAATGTCAGCATCTGCGAGGATGTCTGCAGCTGTAACTTCCTTAGGACCAACTTCGTTGATGAGGACTCTCTTCTCGTTTTCACCTGACAGTCTTACTGCCAGCTTCTTCAGGTTAAGGATGATTTCAGTAACATCTTCCTTAACTCCCGGAATAGTTGAAAACTCATGAAGAATACCGTCGATTTTTACTGATGTTACGGCTACGCCCGGAAGTGAGCTGAGAAGGATTCTTCTCAGGCTGTTTCCCAGAGTTGTACCGTATCCGCTTTCGAGGGGTTCTACAACAAACTTTCCGTAGTTCGGATCATCGTTTGAATATATACATTCGATTGTTGGTTTTTCAATTTCTATCACGTTTAAACCCTCCCTCTTTTTTAGACCTCGTGTGTTGACACTCGGTCATACTGTTCGAATGATCGGGTGCAGGTGTAAACCTGTTTACACCTGCACCAATTTTCTGTCAGGTGCATGAGCGTGGAGATCTGCGAAGCAAATACTACGCGACACCTGATAAAAAATTACTTGGAGTACAGTTCGACGATAAGGTGTTCTGCAACAGGTGTGTCAATCTGTTCTCTTGTTGGAGCTGAAAGAACCTTTCCTTCCAGCTTCTCAACGTCAACTGATACCCATTCAGGAACTGTGATAGTCATTTCCTTTACTTCCTTGAACTTAGGAGAGTTGGTGCTCTTTTCCTTAACCTTGATAACATCGCCAGGCTTTACTGTATATGACGGAATGTTAACTTTCTTGCCATTTACTGTGAAGTGTCCGTGTGTAACCAGCTGTCTTGCTTCCTTTCTTGATGAAGCAAATCCAAGTCTGAATACTACATTGTCAAGTCTTGTTTCAAGCATGATCAGCAGGTTTTCACCAGTGATTCCCTGCTTTCTGTCAGCCTTGTCAAACAGGTTTCTGAACTGAGTTTCCTGGAGTCCATAGAATCTCTTTGTCTTCTGCTTTTCTCTCAGCTGGAGTGCATAGTCTGAAGCCTTTGATCTGCCCTGTCCGTGCTGTCCGGGAGCATATCCTCTTCTTTCCATGGCACACTTTGTGCTGTAACATCTGTCGCCCTTAAGGAAGAGCTTCTGTCCTTCTCTTCTGCAAAGTCTGCAGTTAGCGTCTGTATATCTTGCCATTTAGTATCCTCCCTTCTATTAGACTCTTCTACGCTTCGGCGGTCTGCAACCATTGTGAGGAATCGGTGTGATATCCTTAATCATGGTGATTTCAAGACCTGCAGACTGAAGAGCTCTGATAGCAGCTTCTCTGCCGGATCCCGGACCCTTTACGTAAACTTCAACTGTTTTAAGACCGTGCTCCATTGCGCCCTTTGCAGCTTCTTCTGCAGCAGACTGTGCAGCAAACGGTGTTGACTTTCTTGATCCTCTGAAGCCCAGTGAGCCTGCGGATGACCATGAAAGTGCGTTACCAGCCATGTCAGTCAGGGTAACTAATGTATTGTTAAAGGTAGCCTGGATATGAGCCTGACCTTTTTCAACGTTCTTACGTTCTTTTCTCTTTTTTCTGACAGCTTTCTTAGCAGCTTTAGCCATATCTCACTACCTCCTTTAGTCTTTCTTCTTTCTACCAACGGTCTTTTTAGGACCCTTGCGAGTTCTAGCGTTTGTCTTGGTTTTCTGTCCTCTTACAGGCAGACCTCTTCTGTGTCTGATTCCTCTGTAGCAGCCAATTTCCATGAGTCTCTTGATGTTCATGGAAGTGTCTCTTCTCAGATCACCTTCTACCATGTAATCGCTTTCGATAACCTTTCTGATTTTACCGGCTTCTTCTTCAGTCAGATCCTTAACTCTTGTTGAAGGGTCAATTCCGGTCTTTTCCAGGATTTCTCTGGAAGTCGGCCAGCCGATACCATAAATGTAGGTAAGGCCAGCTTCAATTCTTTTTTCATTTGGTAAGTCTACACCGGCTATACGAGCCATATTTTCCTCCTGTTCCCATCTTCCGTCACATTCTTCGCTCTTACCTTATTGCGAAAACGTAATATAAACGGGATGTTCTGTTAAAAATTAACTTGCATAAACGCGAAATGCATTTGCAAAGGCAGCCTCCACAGCAAGTGCACATAGAATGCGTCTGCTGTGCACAGCGAAGACAGATGCCGGAGTAAATTCATTTCGTGTTTAGTTGTAACGTTTGTGATTAACCTTGCTTCTGCTTATGCTTAGGATTTTCGCAGATAACCATTACTTTTCCTTTTCTCTTGATTACCTTGCATTTTTCGCACATAGGCTTTACGGAAGCTCTTACTTTCATTTTGTTCCTCCTTTGTTTCATGCACGCGTCGGGCGAAGCGCGAAAACCAATAAATCGGTTTATGCTTTGCCTCTCCATGTGATTCTGCCGCGAGTCAGGTCATAAGGTGAAAGTTCAACCTTTACCTTGTCTCCCGGAATGATTCTGATATAGTTTGTTCTTATCTTGCCGGAAACGTGTGCGAGCACCTTGTGTCCGGTTTCAAGCTCTACTATGAACATTGCATTAGGCTGTGCTTCTACAACTATGCCTTCAGCTTCTATGACGTCTTTCTTTGCCATAATTCTACACCTCGCTATCTTCGGGGCTATTCGCCCAGGGTGAGCAGTTCTGGCTCACCATCGGTTATAACTACAGTATTTTCATAATGGGCTGACAGCTTACCGTCAAGGGTAACAACTGTCCACTCGTTGGATAATGTCTGCACATCATATGTGCCTTCACATATCATGGGCTCGATTGCGAAAACCATGCCCTTTGCCAGTCTCGGTCCTCTTCCGGCCTTGCCGAAATTAGGAATCTGAGGATCTTCATGCATTTCCTGTCCCACGCCGTGACCTACGAAATCGCGTATTACGCTGAATCCTTCGCTCTCGGCAGAAACCTGGATAGCATGGGATATGTCTGACAGCCTGCAGCCGACTTTGCAGTATTCAAGTCCTGCAAAAAAGCTGTCCTTTGTGGCCTGCATAAGATGCTTTGCTACGTCCGAAACCTCTCCAACCGGATAGGTTCTGGCAGCGTCGCTGACGTAACCCTTGTAAGTGGCTCCAACATCAACGCTGACAATGTCGCCTTCTCTCAGAATTCTTTTCTTGCTGGGAATCCCATGGACGACTTCTTCGTTGATCGAGACACATGCGCTTGCCGGGAATCCTCCGTAGCCCTTGAAGGTCGGAATCATTCCGGCACCGCGTATAGTCTTTTCAACAAATCTGTCCACATCGGCCGTTGATAGGCCGGGCCTGATGAAGTTCTCCAGTTCTTTGAGAATGAAGCCTGTCACCTTGCCCGATTCTCTCATTAAATCGATTTCCGAATCTGATTTAATAATGATCATGCCTATTCACCTAATATGCCAACTATTGTGTTAAATACGTTTTCTAAACCTGTTGTTCCGTCAATATGTGAAATATTTCCGGCCTTCTCATAGTAGTCGATGAGAGGTTTAGTTTCATTGTTGTAAACTTCGATTCTGTTAGCAGCTGTTTCTTCGTTGTCATCTTTTCTCTGAATCAGTTCTGCTCCGCAGACATCGCAGATTCCTTCCTGCTTAGGCGGAATGTTTACAACGTGATATGATGCTCCGCACTTTGAGCAGACTCTTCTGCCTGTAAGTCTGATCATCAGTTCTTCTCTGTTAACGTCGATATCCAGAACGTTATCAATTCTGCTTCCCTTTGCGGCCAGGAACTTGTCCAGTTCTTCGGCCTGGAAAACTGTTCTAGGAAATCCGTCGAGAAGGAAACCATCCTTGCAGTCATCCTTGTTAAGTCTGTCTGTTGCGATTTCTACTACCAGTTCGTCCGGAACCAGCTTGCCGGCATTCATGTATTCCTGAGCCTTCTTGCCAAGCTCTGTTCCGTTCTTGATGTTTTCTCTGAAAATGTCGCCTGTTGAGATATGAGGAATATTGTATTTCTCAATAATCTTTGCAGCCTGGGTGCCTTTACCTGCTCCCGGAGGGCCTAATAATATCAAGTTCATCTTTTACCTCCTTTAATGAGTCAGTCAAAAGATCATCACTGACTCATACTGCGATGGCTTTCCTACTTCAGGAATCCTGAGTAGTTTCTCATTACCATCTGATTCTCAAGCTGTTTCATTGTGTCGAGAGCAACGCCGACTGCAATCAGCAGTGATGTTCCTCCGAAGTGGAAGGATAATCCTCCCAGCTGGCTTACAATTGTAGGCAGAATTGCTACGAGAGCAAGGAATATTGCACCTACAAATGTTATTCTTGTCATTACTCTGTTCAGATATTCAACCGTTGTCTTGCCAGGTCTGATGCCAGGGATAAATCCGCCGTTGGCCTTCAGATTTGAAGCAACTTCAATCGGATTGAATGTTACTGAAGTATAGAAGTAAGTGAAGAATATAATCAGTACTGCGTTAAATGCCGCATATACCCATACGCCAGGTGAACCTGTCGGTGCAAGCCACTTTTCGATCCACTGTGCAGCATCTCCGTGAGCATTCATGAAGTATGTAATGGTCAGCGGGAACTGCAGGAATGCCATTGCGAAAATTACCGGAATAACTCCTGCCTGGTTTACCTTGAGTGGAATGTGTGTAGCCTGTCCGCCGTACATCTTTCTGCCGACAACTCTCTTGGCATACTGTACAGGGATTCTTCTCTGACCCTGCTGGATCAGGATGATTCCTACGATTACTGCTGCGCAGAAGAGCAGGAATACGATCAGTGTAACGATGCTCATTGTTCCTTCTCTCAGCTTGCTGATGATTTCCTCGCAAGCGGACGGAAGTCTTGCAATGATTCCAGCGAAGATTATCAGTGAAATACCATTGCCGATTCCGTTTTCGTTAATCTGCTCACCGAGCCACATGAGGAATGCGGTACCTGCGGTAAGAACCATAACGATTACAATAATCGAGAACGCATCTGTGCTTACAAGTGCCTTTCTGAAGAGACCGATTGTAACACCTATTGCCTGTACAACTGCCAGTGCAACAGTCAGATATCTGGTGTACTGTGCAATCTTTTTTCTTCCCTCTTGTCCTTCTCTTGACAGCCTTTCCAGTGCAGGAATGGCGATTGTCAGGAGCTGGAGAATGATTGATGCTGTGATGTATGGTGTAATGCTCAGTGCAAATATCGTAAAGTTACTGAATGAACCTCCCGAGAACAGATCAAACAGGGCAAACAGTCCTGTATCGCTGTCAAAGGTCTGAGACAGTATGTCTCTGTTCATTCCGGGAACCGGTATCTGTGCACCGATTCTGAAAATCAGAAGCATGCAAAGCGTGAATATGATTTTCTTTCTTATGTCCGGAATCTTCCAGGCCTTTGAAACTGTTCTAAGCATTTCCATTAGATCACCTCTGCCTTTCCTCCGGCAGCTTCAATTTTTTCGATAGCAGTCTTGCTGAACTTGTTAGCCTGAACTGTCAGTCCCTTTTCCAGGTTGCCACCACCGAGAATCTTAATGCCGTCTTTTACCTGCTTGGCAAGACCAGCATCCTTGATTGCCTCAGGAGTAACTGTGCTGCCAGCTTCGAATTTGTTTAAGTCGCTAACATTCAGAACAGTGTATTCTGTTCCCCAGATGTTTGTGAATCCTCTCTTTGGAATTCTTCTGTAAAGAGGCATCTGGCCACCTTCGAAACCGAGTCTTACGCCGCCGCCTGATCTGGACTTCTGTCCGTTCATGCCTCTTCCAGCTGTTGTGCCGTTTCCGGTGCCTGTTCCGCGGCCCTTTCTCTTAGGGGCTCTGGTTGCGCCGTCAACCGCTTTTAATTCATGCAGTTTCATTTTCCTGTGCACCTCCTATCTTATAACTCTTCTACAGTTAAGAGATGCGGAACCTTGTTGATAGCTCCTCTTGTTACCGGAGAATCAACCAGTTCAACTGACTGGTGCATCTTCTTAAGTCCTAACGCTTCTACTACTTTTTTCTGCTTAGGGGAAGCGCCAATAACACTTTTTGTTAATGTGACTTTAATCATCTTTGCCATTATTACTTCCTCCTTATCCTAAGATTTCTTCCTTAGTCTTTCCTCTTTTTCTGGCTACTTCTTCAACAGTCATCAGGCTCTTCAGACCTTCCATGGTAGCATATGCCATATTTCCGGTATTGTTTGAACCGATTGACTTAGCTCTGATATCCTTAACGCCTGCAGCTTCCAGAACTGTACGAACTGATGAACCTGCGATTACGCCTGTACCAGGAGCAGCCGGCATCAGGAGAACTCTACCTGCGCCGAATACGCCAAGCTGTCTGTGAGGAATAGTTGTTCCTACTGTAGGAACTGTAATTACATTTTTCTTAGCATCTTCTGTTGCTTTTCTAACTGCTTCAGGAATTTCCAGAGCCTTGCCGAGACCAACGCCAACGTGACCTTCGCCGTCGCCAACAACTACTGTTACGGAGAATCTCATGTTTCTACCGCCCTTAACGGTCTTAGCAACACGTCTGATATTAACTATAGTTTCAGTTAATTCCAGCTTTGATGTGTCTAAAGCTTTTCTCATCTTGTTGTTACCTCCCGTTAAAATTTCAATCCTGCTTCACGAGCACCGTCAGCCAGTTCCTTTACTCTTCCGTGATAGAGGAATCCGCCTCTGTCAAAGCATACGTTTTCGATACCCTTTGCCAGTGCTCTCTTTGCGATAGCTTCTCCAACTGCCTTTGCAGCTTCCTTATTGCCGCCGTACTTAACGTCAGCCTTTAATTCCTTGTCTATTGTTGATGCGGAAGCAAGTGTTACACCGTTCACGTCGTCAATAATCTGAGCGAAGATGTTCTTGTTGCTTCTGAAAACACACAGTCTAGGCATTTCAGGAGTGCCGCTAAGGTTTTTTCTGATTCTTGCATGTCTGGCAACACGCTTATCATTTCTGCTTTCTCTTGCCATTTTGCTTTACTCCTTTCTTTATGCACCAGCAACGCCGGTCTTACCTTCTTTTCTGCGGATGTATTCGCCTTCGTACTTGATTCCCTTGCCCTTGTAAGGTTCAGGCTTTCTCCAGGCTCTTACATTAGCAGCATAGTTTCCAACCAGTGCCTTGTTGATTCCCTTAACTATAACTGTGGTTGCATCCGGACATTCTGTTTCGATTCCTTCCGGATCAGGAAGTTCGATTGGATGTGAATATCCAAGATTCATTACCAGAGTCTTGCCCTTCTTTTCAGCCTTGTAGCCAACGCCAACCAGCTGGAGCTTCTTCTGATATCCTTCTGTTACTCCAACAACCATGTTGTTGATGAGTGTTCTAGCCAGACCATGCTGTGATCTGTCTTCTGCTTCGTCACAGCTTCTCTTTACTTCGAGAACGCCGTCCTTGATTTCGACTTCCAGTAAGTCGCTGATCTTTTCCTGCAGCTCGCCCTTAGGGCCCTTAACGGAAACTACGTTTCCATCAACCTTTATTTCTACGCCGGCAGGAATATCAATAGTCTTAAATCCTATTCTTGACATTATTATTACCTCCTACCATACGTAACAAATTACTTCGCCGCCGATTCCCAGCTTTCTTGCTTCCTTGTCGCTGATAACTCCCTTTGAAGTGGAGATGATAGCGATTCCCAGTCCGCCGAGAACCTTAGGAATATCGTTTGCCTTTGCATAAGTCTTGAGACCAGGCTTTGAAATCTTCTTGATTCCGCTGATAACTCTTTCCTTTTCAGCACCATACTTCATAGTAACCTTGATGATGCCCTGCTTGTTGTCTTCGATTACTTCGAAATCTTCGATGTAACCCTCTTCCTTCAGGATTCCTGCGATTGACTTCTTCATCTTTGAAGCAGGAATTTCAACTGTCGGATGTCCTGCGGTATTTGCATTTCTGATTCTTGTCAGCATATCCGCAATTGGATCTGTCATTGTCATTTCTTGTTTCTCCTTCCTTCGCCAGTATTGTTTTCACTCGCACGCGGGTGATTTACAACTTAACGAATAGATAGTGTTAACTTCATTTATATATATTAAATATATATTTTTACCAAGATGCTTTTCTTACGCCAGGAATTTCTCCCTTGTAAGCCAGCTCTCTGAAGCAGATTCTGCAGATGCCGTACTTCTTCAGTACTGAATGAGGTCTTCCACAGATTCTGCATCTTGTATAAGCACGCGTTGAATACTTAGGTTTTCTCTGCTGCTTTACTTTAAGAGATGTTTTAGCCATTTTTTCCCTCCTATATTACTTCTCAAACGGCATTCCCAGTTTTTCCAGAAGAGCCTTTGCTTCTTCGTCTGTATTAGCCGTTGTTGTGAATACAATGTTCATACCCTTGATTGTTTCAACCTTATCATAGTTGATTTCAGGGAAAATGAGCTGTTCCTTGATACCCATTGAGTAGTTTCCTCTACCGTCGAATGAGTTCTTGCTTACGCCCTTAAAGTCTCTTACTCTTGGAAGAGCGATATTGAAAAGCTTGTCAATGAATTCATACATGTTGTCGCCTCTGAGAGTAACCTTTGCTCCAACAGGCATGCCCTGTCTAACCTTGAAGTTAGCGATTGACTTTCTTGCCTTTGTAACTACCGGTCTCTGTCCGGTAATCAGTGCGATTTCGCTTACTGCGCTTTCCAGGATCTTTGCGTTTTCCTTAGCTTCGCCGAGGCCCATGTTCAGGGTAACCTTTTCGAGCTTTGGAACCTGCATAACGTTTGCATAGTTGAACTGTTCCTTAAGTGCAGGGAACACTTCGCTTTTGTACATTTCTCTTAATCTTGCTGTCAAAACCGTCTCCTCCTTTCTTAGTCTATTTCGCTACCTGTTGCCTTGGCAATTCTGATCTTCTTGCCGTCTTCAACCTTGTAGCCGATTCTTGTAGCTTTCTTTGCCTTTGTATCATAGTACATAACGTTTGAAGCATCGATCGGACCTTCCTGGTGCTTGATTTCAGCTGCAGCCTTCTGAGTCTGCTTCTGATGCTTTGTCTGAACGTTAACGCCTTCTACGATAACTCTGTTTTCCTTAGGCATTGCCTTTAATACTTTGCCAGTCTTTCCCTTATCCTTGCCGGCAAGTACGATTACTGTATCATCTTTCTTAATTTTCATTTGATACCTCCTATAATACTTCCGGTGCGAGGGATACGATTTTCATGAAGCCTTTTTCTCTCAGTTCTCTGGCTACTGGTCCAAAGATACGAGTTCCTACCGGCTGCATGTCGTCCTTGATAATAACTGCTGCGTTCTGGTCAAACTTTACGTAGCTGCCGTCTGCTCTTCTGGCACCGGTCTTTGTTCTAACCACAACAGCTCTGACAACCTCACTCTTCTTAACTACGCCACCCGGTGTTGCATCCTTTACTGCGCAAACTACTACATCACCGATGTTCGCATACTGACGGGAAGTTCCGCCGAGAATACGGATTACTAAAAGTTCCTTAGCTCCGGAGTTGTCAGCAACCTTTAATCTTGTTTCAGTCTGAATCATTTTCAGGTGCCTCCTTTACTTAACCTTTTCTATAATGTTCACAAGTCTCCATCTCTTGTCCTTTGACAGAGGTCTTGTTTCCATAATTCTAACTTTATCGCCGATTTCACATTCGTTGTTTTCATCGTGAGCCTTAACCTTCTTGGTTCTCTTAACAGCCTTGCCATAAAGGGAATGTCTTACGAAGTCTTCTACTGTTACAACGATTGTCTTGTCCATCTTGTCGCTTGTTACCATGCCGACTAATGTCTTTCTGCTGTTTCTGTCAACTGCCATAATTCATCCTCCTTTCTATTAGCCCTGAACCTTTTCAAGTTCTTTTTCTCTCATGATTGTTTTAACTCTTGCGATATCTCTCTTTGTGTCTCTCAGCAGGATTGGGTTTTCAAGCTGTCCAGTTACGTGCTGGAATCTGAGATTAAAGAGGTCTTTCTTCATCTTGTTCAGTTCAGCGTTAAGTTCCGCTTCTGACATTTCTCTGATTTTCTTTAATTCCATTATGCTTCACCACCCTCTCTGT
>JAKSSG010000003.1 GCA_024403185.1 Clostridia bacterium | reverse complement strand
AAACGCCCATTCTCAGGAGAACGGCTCTTTCTACTGAAGGAGTTGTGTTCTTTCTTCCCAGTTCGAGGAGCGGATCAACAACCTGTGCTGTCAGTTCCCAGAATCTGTCATACAGTTCTTCGTCAGTCAGATTAGCGATGTGCTGTCTGCGCTGTTCAAAATCGTCTGCTCTTTTCATCTTGTTTCTCCTTTATTTTTTCTTACAGTAAGCCTTCTTTTTCAAGAACGCTCTTTACAAAGTCTACGTCCTTCTTTGTTTCCTCTGCCAGGAATTCAAGGTCGGATTCTGTCGGCTTAACGCCGGCCTTCTTAACAGCCTTCTTGATGAGGGATGCTCTGAAGTGGTCTACGTCAGCTTCCTTGTACTTGAAGAGTGCAGGGCTTGCAGGAAGTACAACGCTCTTTCCAGGAACTTCTTCCTTAGGGTCGCCGATTCTTACGTCGATGCCGTTCTGCTTAGCGAAGTCAAGCTGTGGCTGTACGTGCTTTCCGGCGCCTGTGTATTCAGTTTCTGATACTACGAGAATGTTGTCTTCCGGCAGTTCCTGTGCCAGTGAGAATGCTGCAGCCAGAGCAGTCTGTCCTGCAGGTCCTCTTTCGATACCTTCCAGCTGTGCAAGCATTTCAGTCATGTACATAACTTCACCCTGAGTGATTGTTACGTATCTGTCCATGTATCTTAAAGGTCTTGCTGCTGATCTTGGTACGTCTGAATGGTCAGGATCTGTTGCGTAAGGAACGCCGAATCCTGTATGGCCTGTTGTACATGACTTCTTGTTGAAGTCAACGTCTGATGCCATTGAGAGTCCTGAGAGGTCGATTGATGCTGATACAACCTGTGCATCGCAACCTGCTTTTCTTACTCCACGAGCGGTTCCTGTTACCATGCCGCCGCCTGCAGTTGTGCAGACTACCATGTCAGGATCCTTGCCCAGCTTTTCTCTGCACTGCTGTACGATTTCGTATCCCAGAGTATCGATGCCTGCGATACCGAACGGTGAGTACAGTGATGCATTGAAGTAGCCTGTGTCTTCCAGAATTGACAGGAATGAGTAGAACAGTTCAGGTCCTACTGTCAGCTGAACAACTTCTGCTCCCAGAGCTTCGCACTTACGTGCCTTCTCTACGATTTCAGGCTGTCCAACGCCCTTTGAGTCATAGCATTCCTGAACGATGATGCACTTCAGTCCCTGGATTGCAGCCTGGGATGCTACTGCAGCACCGTAGTTTCCGGATGTTGCTGCCATAACGCCCTTGTATCCCAGCTTCTTTGCGTGGTATACAGCACATGCAGCACGTCTGTCTTTGAATGAGCCTGATGCGTTTGCTGCTTCGTCCTTGATGAAGATGCGAGCGCCGTATCCAGGCTTTGCATATTTACGAGCGAGCTTGGTGATGTTTCTTGCTTCGAGAAGCGGAGTGTTACCAACACCGTACTGGCTCTGGATTCTGTTAACTTCTTCAAGAGTGTATCCTGTTGAAGTCATGAGTTTTTCATAGTCAAATGCTATTGGGGAAGTTTCAAATTCAGCATAGTCAAGACCCAGTGCGTCCTTCTGGATGTCATTTGATCTGCCCATTACTGATGCATAGTCTTTTGCCAGTGCCATTATTTGTCACCTCCTATTTCAGCCATTTCTTCTCTGAGCTGCTTGTCGATTGCAATCAGTTCAGGAACGAACTTGCCGTAGCTGTGGTCATAGTAAGGAGCTTCGTCGATAAGTGTACCCTTTTCGATTCTGCCAACTGCTGTTTCAACTTCAACTTCGTCGCCCAGCTTAGCGTCAGCGAGAAGGAAGCCCTTTGTCCACTGTTCAAGGTCGCATGCCTGTGTGTCTTCAGGAAGCTTAGCTGTACGCTCTTCTGCCTTCAGTACAACGCTGTGAATGCGAACCCAATCGCCTTTTTTTGCCATTGTTATATCTCCTTATTAAATCCGATTAATTATTTTACAATCTTCTTGTCTTCTCTAACCTTATTTCTCATGTCGCCCATGATAGCGCATGGAATAGGCATAGTGATCATTGTCTGCAGACCAGGTTCTGCGTTGATGATGTTAGGAATGCTGTTAGCGATCATAGCGATTGTTCCCAGACCACCTTCAACCTCAGGGCTGTTAACCATGTTGATTGCCGGAGTTCCTTCGATGATTACATAGTCACCGGTGTTGATTCCAACCTGTTCAGGCTCGATCTGCTGTGGGTGTTCCATTCTGATTTCCATGCCGTTTGACAGCTTAGCGTCAGCTACCATAGCAACGCCTGCGCATGAACCTGCAGCTGCGAAGCCGTAAGGTGACTTTCTGTCTACGTCAGTGAGGATAGGATCCATGTCCTGTGCGAATTCTTCAACTGTCAGTCCCAGACCGTCAGCCATCATGCCAACTGATTCTGCGAATCCAACGTGTCCTGCCATTGAACCGTCAGCCTTGCGAGCTTCGAATTCTTCCTTGCTGATGCCGATTCCCTGTTCTTCCATTACTGTAGGTCCGAACGGTGAAAGTGAGTTAACTCTCTTTGAGAGGATATGTTCAACGTCAACCATGCAGCCTGTCATAACCAGTACGAGCAGGTCCATGATGTGTCCAGGGTTGATTCCTGTACCCATAACTGATACGTCGTTAGCCTTAGCGATTTCGTCCAGCTGCTTAGCCAGTTCAGGTTCCTGAGCTGCAGGGTAAGCCATCTGTTCAGCTGATGTGATTACGTTCATTCCGTTTTCCATAACCAGCTTGAGCTTAGGGAATACTTCCTTTGTGAATGAGTCTGTGCAAACGATTACAACGTCAGCAGCGCCCGGCTTGATTACGTCTTCAGCAGTGCCCATGATAACGTCTTCTCTGTCGCCTCTTTCGTGTTCGATAATTGGAAGGTCAAACATTGACTTGCCAACTCTGTCGCCGATTTCTACTGCGCCAACGATGTCAACGCCCTTCTTTGTCAGAAGCATGTTTGCAATTCCGCCGCCCATAGCGCCGAGTCCCCAGATGATTACTTTTACGTTCTTCATTTTTAGTTCTCCTTTTCTGGACCTAACCCAATTTGTGAAGCAAATTGATGGTAGGTCCGATGCGAGGCTTGCCCAAATCTATGATTTGGCTGCAAGCTACCGCACCTTTATTATTATAATAACTTAAACTTTTTGATAACATAGTATAAGTGCAAGTCCCGTGCCAACTTGCTCCCATCTTCGGTACTTATTCTGTTTTCCCGCAAAGCCTTGCACCTTCGGCGTTTCAGGTTACCGCAAAAGCAATAACGCGTTAAAGCATGACTGTGTTGTTTCTATATGCTTCCAATTAACGCAAAAATATTTGCACATATTGTGCAAATATTTTTGCTATATTCCGTATTTCTTTATTTTGTGCTGCAGGTTCTGGCGCAGCATTCCCAGCTCTTTCGCCGTCTTGGAAACGTTCCCGTCATTAGCCAGAAGGTGCTGTCTGATGACGGTTTCCTCTATTCCTTCAAGGTATTCCGAAAGAGTATTGCTGTTTGTTGCAAAATCTCCGAAGCTGGATGTCTTGCCTTTGTATTCGCTTCCCATTTCAATGTCTTCCGCATTGAGAACGTGCTCATCGTCCGCCATGGAAACGGCTGCCATGATTATGTTCTCCAGCTCTCTCACATTGCCCGGGTAATCGTAGTTGTCCAGCTTTTCTCTCGCCGCATCGGAAACCATCCAGATCTCCTTACCGAACCTGTCATTGTATTTCTTGAGGAATTCACTGACCAGAACGGGGATGTCTTCCTTCCTGTCGCGCAGCGGCGGAATGGTCATGTTCACTATGCCCAGTCTGAAGTAAAGGTCCTTCCTGAGGCGGCCTTCCTCAACAAGCTTTTCGGCCGGTTCGTTTATGGTCGCTATTATTCGCACATCGACAGGGATATCCTTTGTTCCGCCGACTCTGCGGATATATTCTTCCTGCAGAACGCGGAGCAGCTTGCCCTGAAGACCAATCGGCATTGCGCTTACCTCGTCGAGAAGCAGTGTCCCTCCGTTTGCCTGTTCGAAGAGGCCTGCCCTGTCCTCAGCCCCTGTAAATCCGCCCTTTGCGGTGCCGAAGAGCATGCCTTCAAGGAGGCTTTCCGGGATGGCCGCACAGTTCTGTGCGAGGAAAGGTTTGTCCTTTCTGAGGCCGTCGTAGTGGATGCTCTGTGCGAAGAGCTCCTTGCCCACTCCTGTTTCTCCGTATATCAGAACGGATACATCGTTTCTCGATGCCTTCATGGCACGGGCAACAACCTCTTCAAAGACTCTGCTCTCGCCTATGAGATCACTGAACCTGTATCTGCTGATTCCCTTGTTGGCCTTTCCGTCTGCCTTTGCATTAACACTGTCCTGCAGATCGAGAATGGTGTCGCTCATGTTCTTGATGTCCGTGATGTCCCGGGCGACTTCCATGGCAGCCACCACTTTGTCGTCGACAATAATCGGCACGGTGGAGTTTATGGTTGTAATTTCCTTGCCGTAAACATTCAGGTAGGTCTGCTGCTGCTGGATGATTGACTTGCGACGCTTCAGTGCCTGGTAGAGCGTACTCTCTTCCTCCGGTATGAAGGAGAATGTTTCTCTGAAAGGCTTGCCGAGAACGTCGCTGACGTTTATCTTTTCCAGCTTTGCCATTTCCTCGTTGTATAGAATTGTGATTCCTTCAGCATTTACTACATGCATGGCTCCTCCGAGCACCTCGGCGGCCATCTGCAGTATTGCCTGATATTCCTTGGCGTTCATGCGTTAAGAATAGCATAAAAAAAGGGTATATGCAAATATTTTTGCACATACCCCGAAAGGCTTTGTTTTACCAGCTTCCGCCGCCTCCGCCGCCTCCGCCACCTCCTGACGAGCCGCCGCCTGACGAGCTTGCCGAGGAAACAGCGCCTGATATTGAACTGCCGGCACTGGTGTTTATCATGTTGCCGATGGCAAGAGCTGTAAATGTATCACCGGTATGTCCGCCACGGTACCATGCCGGGTTCTGTATGTCGATTTTTTCAAAATGCTTTGACCACTTTTCAGTCAGACCGAAGGCCATGGCGAAAGGCAGAATGTCAAAGAAATAGTTTGGGTTCTCGCTGACGAGTGCTTTCAGCTTGTCCATCTCCGCAACTTTGATGAATTCTTTCAGACCCAGGAGCTTTCCCAGAACTGCCAGCTTGTAGTCAGTCGGCTTAATCAGATATCCTGCCAGTATGCTCGCCGCACCGAATACCACAAATGCAATGAGATAAACTATCGGCGGCATCAGGCTGTTCTCCTCATCGCAGAACAGGCGAATGTTTACCAGTTCAAGCGCCAGCATGATGCCGATGATAATACTGCTCAGCACTTTTCTTCTGCCGCCCTTTACCATTCCGCAGACAATAACCGTGGTACCGAAAAACATTGCTGCCATTACTCCCGGGACAAAATTCTCCATCAGGGCGACGCAGCTGGAAAATCCGTAGAACATTGCTGCTCCTATGGTTATTATTCCGGACAGGACGCATGCTTTCAGCGTTCCCGTGGACAGCTTTCTGTCACCTCTGAATTCTGCGGAAAGCTCTTCCTTCGCCTCCAGAAACGCCTTGCCGAAAGACTCTCCCAGATTATCCATGAGGCGCACATCCCCATCCTCAAAGAGCAGGTTGAAGAATGATTTCTGATATTGCGGTGCATCTTCGGGCAGATCCTTTACCTTTGTCAGTTCAACAAGTTCCTTGTCCCTGAGAACCTTTCGTTCCTTTTCAACTATCCGTACGGTCAGATATCCTCTGTCCGCAAACCACGGAATCAGACTCAGAAGATCCTTGTCGTCTGCCACCTCATCTATTATCGTTCCGACTTCTGCAGGTGAAATGTCATCAGGCGCATGGAATTCTACTGTGGCGACCGGCTTGTTCCTGCGTGTTCGCAGTCTGGCCAGCAGCACGAGGACAACTCCGGCAAGAGCAATCATCAGCCCCAGCAGAGAAGGCACAGGCGAAGTGCTTCTCTCCCCTCTGTAATAGCCTTCAGGCAGTTTGGCCATGACCGTTACCGCTTCACCGGGTTCAATGTCCGATACCGAACCCGTCAGACTGCTTTTGCTTGCCTTGAAATCAACTCCCAGGGCGTTCGATGCTGTTCCTCTGGCTCCGCTGAATATCTGAAGATCCTTAACCGCATCCTCCGGCAGATCCTTGTCGAATTTCATTTTGAATGAGAAATGCCTGATCGGCACCTGCCACTGATCTCCCAGCAGGTTATGGTAGATGAAATCAAAGTCGTCGATTCTGTCGTCCGGATAAATGTAGGTATAGGAAATGACGTAGGTCTGCTTTCCCTTCACCTTTACATCCGGATCGCCGATCACCAGCACGGTGTTGTACTGATCGCAGTCACCGAACTTCCACTGATGTCCCTTGACATTCTCATTATCTACCTTGCAGGCGTATTCATAAATACTGTTCGATCCCTCGAAAATCGATGCGTTAACGCGAAGCCAGCTCGGGATGTTTCTGTAGATGCCGTGCTTTCTCTTGCTGAAATTTACCTTGATGGTTTCCCTGATGTCAATGCTGTTGTTCTCGTGCACTCTGGCATCCACATCAAAATCCGTAATCATGAAACCCTGACTGCTGTCTTCTGCAAAGGCGGCCTCGGGGCTTATGAATGCAAAGCCTGTAAAGCATATTATTGCAGCTGTCACTATTGATAATAATTTCTGTTTCATCCTACCTCCTGTTGTCGTCATTACTGTCCGACCATGATGCAGCCATCTTCGTTCAATCCGATGACCTTCTCTCCTCTTTCCCTTAGTGCCTTTATGTAATCTATGGCTTCCCGGCTGATTTTTTCGCCGGGACATATGAACGGGATTCCCGGCGGATAAGGGATTACCGACGAAGCACAGACAAGGCCTTCCGCCTCATCAAGCTTTACCTTCCTCTTTGTTTCCGGAATTTCGCACAGTTCTGCGCGCAGTACCGGCTGTTTCAGTTCACTCTCTCCTATTGCAAACCCGGGATTACCGCGGTCTTCCGATATTTCCTTCAGGACTTCGACGAGTCTTCTTACATCTCCCGCTGTCGTTCCTATCCCCGACATGCACATTACCAGATCCCCTGTGAACAGTTCGATGAATATGCCCTTCTCCATCAGGAGCTGCTCTGCCTCATCACCCATGAGACCCTTTCCCAGGAAGCTGAAGTTCATCTTCGTCCAGTCCAGCCCCGGTATCTTCGATATGTGTCGCAGTCCGTCAATGTGTCCTGCCTCTCTGTAGAAAATGTCCAGCGCTTCAGCCCACTCGCTGAAGAGCTGCTGTCCGTATTCCTGAATTATGGACGCATTGATATCCAGTGATGCCATGAGTATGTATGAGGGACTGGTGCTCTCCATCTGCTGAAGCCGGTCTTCAAGCAGGTCAAGGTCAACACGGTCCGAATTTACATTAAGAAGTGCGCTCTCAGTAAGAGACGCCAGGGTCTTGTGGATGCTGTTGACTATCAGATCCGCTCCCGCCTCTTCTGCCGACATGGGCATTCCTTTGATGCCGAATCTGCTGAAGAATTTCAGGTGGGCTCCATGAGCCTGATCCACTATGAGCACCTTGTTTCTCTCGTGAACGATATCGGCAATTCGCCTGATGTCCGAGCAGATTCCGTAGTAATTCGGGCTGGGCAGAATTACCGCTTCAGCCTCGGGATTCTCATCGAGCAGCCTCTCTATCTCCTCGGGCGGAATCGCTCCGGATATGCCGTACTCTTCCAGCATTTCCGGATATGCATAAACCGGCTGTATGCCTCCAAGCACAAGACCGTTAAAGCATGACTTGTGGCAGTTTCTTGCCATTATTATCTTTTTCCCCTTAGGAACGCTTGCCAGCATGGACGCGATGTTTGCCCCGCTGCTTCCGTTTATCTGAAGATAGGATTTCTTTACCTCATAGAGCTCCGCATAGCGCTCCTGCGCCTCCTTCAGTATGCCCTCGGTCTGGAACAGATTGTCCGCACCCTGAATCTCGGTAACATCACAATCAAATATGTTTTCGAGAAAGTCTCCGTGTCCGCACCTTCTGTACAAATCGGAGCCCTTGTGTCCGGGCATGTGAAAAGAGACAGGCCTTGTGCCTGCATGCTCCAGCAGAAAATCCTTTACCGGTGTTTTGATAGCCATGTCAGCCTCCGTCTATATCCGCAATTAATACCTGTATATTATCCCTTAAAACTTCCCTCTTGTAAACAGCGTGCGTATTGCTTTTGCATCCTCTTCTATGCTAAAATCAGTATTGCCGATAGGCGATATGAGGTTGATATGAGAATTAAAACGGTATTCATAGGAAACAGCATTGTTGCGGGCTATCCGTGGAACAAGGGTAAGAGTTTTCCGAGCCTTGTCCGCAGGGCACTAAAGGGCGAGCTCCCCGAAATCCCTCAGCCTGCCTTTGCGAAAAATACAGGCTTTGACATCGTTAACAAGGGTGTTAACGGCGACACCACCAGAGGCATTCTGCAGCGCTTCACGGAAGATGTTCTCAGGCAGGAGCCTGACATCGTCTTTTTCATGACGGGCACCAACGATTTCATTTACAGGGAGGCCTCTCCCGAAGACGCCTTCGCCAACCTGGAGCTGATGGCTAAAATGCTGGACGATGCAGGTGCAAAGGCAGTCTACATCACTCCGGTTCCCGTAGATGCAGGCAAGGCCGAGTTCATGTGGATGGCCGGAATGGGAATCTCCTATGCGGCTGTCAACCGCGACATTGACAGGCTGGCGCAGCTGATTCGGGAAAGCGGCAGGCCATATGTGGACCTGACTGCAGGCTTTCCGGAGTTCGTTGAATCCGTCGGTGATGTCGACCTGGCCTATCTGGATGGAATACATCCCATGCCGGACGGACAGATTTTCATAGCCAGACAGATAATTGATTTTCTTGAGGAGGCAAAAGATAGATGAGACTTAGAAAAGAACTTGACGAAATGCAGGAAAAGGACATCCTGCTTGTAGCGCAGATTTCAGATGCCCTTGCCCATCCGGCACGAATCAAGATATTCCGCTACATAATGCAGTGCAACAAGCAGCGCAAGCAGGTCTGCAACAAGGACCTTGTTGAGGAGTTCGGATATGCGCAGGCAACAATTTCCCAGCACGTAAAGAAGCTGATAGATGCCGACCTTCTGCAGGTGCTTAAGAAGGACCGCTTCTCATACTATTATGTTCATCTGGGAACGCTGCAGAACTATCTGGATGCAACCAGAAAGTTTGAGAACATGTAAACCAAAAGCTGACAGAATTGCTTCTGTCAGCTTTTTTCTTATCTTATCTCGTCAATGCCCATGTTTACCAGCTCATCGGCCCTGTTGTTCTTTTCGGTTATATATTTGAACTCCTCAAATGTAAACTCATTTCCGTTCCATTCCCTGAACCTGTCGTACAGCTTCTCAAAGTCCGTTACCCTGCTGTTCAGGTTAACGTGCCCCTTGACTCTGAAAAACTCTATGCTGTGTCTGTCCAGATAAGGAATCAGTTCTTTCCAGAGATCCTGGTTCTCAACAGGTTTTTTCTGTGCGTTCTTCCAGCCGTTCTGCTGCCAGTTCACGTACCATTTCTTTCGGAAGCAATCCATGAGATAGCTGCTGTCCGAGAAAACCTGAATCGTCTGCCCGTCTCTGGTAATCGCCCGAAATGCTTCCAGGAGCGCTGTCATTTCCATGCGGTTGTTGGTTGTGTTGGCCTCGTTTCCGTATAGCTCTTTTGTCGCCGCACCTCCGCCCGGTCCGAATTCCAGAACTGCTCCCCAGCCGCCGAGATTCTCGTCGCTCTGGTTTCCGGCGCATCCGCCGTCAGTATATATTCTTACCACTTTATCGTTTCTCATTTTCTCACCTTTATCTTCTCTTCCCTATATCCTTTTTTTAATGTCTTCGCTGTCAACGATTTCGGCACCGCTGGTTTCCATTACGAAGTCCTCATAGCCTTCAGGAAGCCCCGTGTCTGCCTTTGGAATAAACACCTTGAATGTTGTGCCGACGCCCTCTTCAGACTCTACTTCCATGTGGCCCTTGTGATCCTCCGCCGCCTGCTGGGCTATTGCCAGACCCAGGCCGGTCCCCTCACCGGATTCCTTGGTCGTAAAGAACGGGTCGAATATCTTCTCCTTTATTTCATCGCTGATTCCCGGACCGTTGTCGCTTACGGCAAATACCACAGAGTCCCCTTCCACATGTGTGGAGACCGTTATTTCTCCGCCCTCTTCTCCCATGGCCTGGAATGCATTTATGATAAGGTTGAGAAGCAGCTGTGACAGCTGCGTTTCATTGCCTTCCACATTTCTGCCCCTGCAGTTCAGGTCGCGGTAAATGTCCACGTTTTTCGGAAGAGCCGGTGCGGTAACGTGAAGCACCTTGTTAACCAGGTCATCAGGAACAATTCTCTTGAACACCATTTCCGTGTTCTTCCTTGAGAGCTCGGAAAGTCTGGATATGATGTCCTTGGCCTTTATCGATGCGTTGTATATCTCGAGAACATCGTCGTATATTTCCTCATCGTCCTGTGGCAGCTTCTCCAGAGTCATCATGCTGTATCCCATGATAGGCGTAAGCAGATTATTGAATTCATGTGCTATGCTCGATGTCAGAGTACCTATTGTCTCCAGTCTCTGGTGGTGCGCCAGTTCCTGCGTCTTCTGGTTCAGTTCTTCCATCTGTTTGTTCTTTTCTCTAAGCTGCTGCAGTTCTACGTCAACCTGCTGTCTTTCACGCCTGCTTCTCAGCAGAATCATGAGTACCAGGAAAAGTCCGATGGAAATGATGATAAAGCAGATTATCAGTCTGGTAACCGTCGAACCGATCAGAGAGTCGATAATGTCATAATCCGAAGAGGCCGATATGGCAAAGATGCCGTTCTCCGCTTCCCCTGACGGAACCGCCAGTATCCGGGTTGTCAGCTTGTCTTTCTTAACCGGTTTCTCATAGGACTGGGAATCCGCAGCGCCGCCTTTTTCCACCTCGGACAGGAACAGGGCTTCTTTATCGTTCTTTTCAACAGAATCCTCTCTGAAGAGCCTTCCTGTCTTTGCTTCAAGGAGCGTAATGCTTCCCGGCGTGGCGTTGATCTGCTTGGTCGTGGTGTAATACAGCCCCCTGATATCGATAACTCCGTAGCATGTCAGCCCGTCGTCAAGCCGGCTCTGCACGGCGAGGTATTCATTTCCCGAAGAGTCGCTGCACTGATAGATGCCATCGCGGATTTCTTCTCCTGTGCTGTAGGTCTTGCCGCCGATTGTGGAAAATGCAATGCCGCCCTTATCTGCGATAAACATTGACTCGTAGGCAGCCATGTTCCCTATGGACGAATTGTCTGCCAGACTCTCTATTTCCTCGCCGTCACCGCCATCTTTCCACTGGTCAACAGCGCTTATGAAACGGTCGGTTTCCGTCAGTGCACCCAGCTGCGTGCTGAAACGCTCAACTGTGTCATTGATGTTATAGTCAACAGAGGACACCGTGCCTTCGAGCTGCTCGTCCTGCTCCCGCTCAACGGCAGCACTGAACTGGTTGATGGAAACAACAACCATGATGATGCCGAAAACTATGAGCACCAGGGCAATCAGAAGGCCCGCAACGTCTTTGCTTTTTGTGTTCTGGATTAATTTTTGCAAAGTCAGTCACCTCTTTATTGAAAAAAAACTACATTTTTATTATACTAAAATATATTAAAAAGTTCTATCGGTAATACAGGAGATTGGATATGGGTAAAGATCTTGTTCTCGTTGTGGACGATGACCAGGCCGTTCGAACCATGCTCTGCAAGATCATGGGCATCAACGATTTCGATGTTGTCCAGGCGGAGAGTGGCGAAGACGCACTGAAGGCTGTCGAACAGCAGGACTTTGACCTCATCCTGCTGGACATCAACATGCACGGCATGGATGGCTTCGAGGTTATAAACGAAATACGCGGCCAGGGGAAAAATGTTCCCATCATGGTAGTAAGCGGCCGAAAAGCCGACTACGACACACTCTATGGCCTTGACATAGGCGCTGACGAATACATCACAAAGCCTTTTAATCCTGTTACTCTGGGTGCAAAGGCAAAAGCCCTTGTCAGAAGGAGCCGAAGCTCCGTAGGCGGTGACAGCAGCACAATTAATGTCGGTCCGTTCTCATACGACACTCAGACTCTGAGATTCTATAAGGACGGCGTGGAAATCCCTCTCTCTGCCAAAGAGAACGCCATGATAAAGCTCTTCATTGACAATGAAGACAGCATTTTCTCCAAAGACATGATTTATTCCCTGATCTGGGGCGAGACAATCATTGACGAAAACGCCATCATGGTTTACGTCAACAGGCTTCGCCAGAAAATCGAGGATGATCCTTCGGAGCCGAAATACATCCAGACGGTCAGAGGCCTGGGATACAGGTTTACAGTAAAATAAAAGACAGGCGGGACAATGTCAGATATTGTCCCGCTCTTTTATTTGTGATATGTCTCGTTTCTGTTAATCTTGAAGCTGCGATAAATCTGTTCCAGCAGAATCACTCTCATCATCTGGTGAGGAAATGTCATTGCCGAAAAGCTCAGCTTGAAATCAGCCCGTTTGCTGACTTCCTGTGACAGCCCCAGGGAACCGCCTATAACAAAGGCTATGTCGCTTCTTCCTTCCAGCCCGAGGGCATTAATCTTTTCTGCCAGCTGTTCCGAAGTAAGAGCCTTGCCCCTGATCTCCAGCGTGATTACGTAATCGCTCTTCTTTATGCGCCCGAGAATCTCTTCGCCTTCCGCCTTCTTAACCGCCTCTTCATCTGCGGCCGAAGCGTTGGCTCTCAGCATGCTCTCCTTAAGCTCGACAATCTCAAGACTGCAGTATGCGCCCAGTCGTTTTGAATACTCCTTCACCGCATCCTGCCAGTATTTTTCCTTCAGTTTTCCGATTGCTATTATTCTGATATTCATTATCCTATCTCAAAGATCTTGCTCATGCTGTCTCTTAATGCAACCTCAATCCTCAGATCTCCCCCTATGAAAATCTGCTGCTCCTCCAGCGTATTTCTTATTGCCTGCATGGCAACATCCGGCGTGTTGTTCTCATGGCTCAGATGTCCCAGCAGAACGCATCTTTCCTTCGGGTGTTCCGCCACCATTCGGCAGAGGCACTCTCCGCAGCTGATATTCGACAGGTGCCCCTCATCGCCGAGAATTCTCTGCTTGAGCGGATAAGGGTATCTGCCGTAGAGCAGCATCTCCTTCTCGTGATTGGCCTCAAGCAAAAGCAGGTCAGCCCGGCTGATTTCCTCGAATATCTCCTCGCTGATATATCCCGAATCGGTGCAAATGCTTATCTGTATTTCATCATGAAAAACAGAGAAGCCTACCGGCTCGGCAGCATCGTGAGAAATCCTGAAGGGTCTGATTATGAAATCACCGATGTAGAAATCCTCTCCGGTAACGAAAACGCTCTGCTGCTCTTCGGCAACAGGTCTTTCAATGGAATTCCACGTTGCCTCATTGGCATAAACCCGTGCGCCCGGTATTTTCCTGGTAAGTATGGGCAGACTCATTACGTGATCGCTGTGCTCATGTGTCACCAGAATTGCCTGCACCATGTCCATCGGTGTATCAGTCTGCCTGAGCCCTTCGAAAATTCTCTTTCCCGATATTCCCGCATCTATTAATATTGCCGTTTCCTCGTCCTTGATCAGATAGCAGTTTCCACTGCTTCCGCTGGCGAAAGAACAGAATTTAACTGTCATTTACATCCCCTCGTTTGTCAGTTGCCCGTCGCCTTCAATCGGAATCTTGTGTCCCAGAAACTTCGGCTCCGGTTTGATAATCCATTTCACGAAGTCCTTGGCCCTTGCCAGGACTTCCCTGAACTCACGGTACTTGTCGCCCTGATATTTCTCAACATTGCAGGCAACACCCATGGCTTCAATTCCCATCTTATTGCATCCGTACAGCGCTCTGAAGAGATGATATTTCTGGGTAACGACCACCATTCTCTCCACACCGAAGATGTACTGGGCACGGTAAACCGAATCATAGGTACAGAAGCCCGCATGGTCCATGAATACATCTTCCTCTGCTACACCCTGGTCCAGTACATATGTCTTCATTGCCGAAAGCTCATCGTATTCCACCTGCCCGTTATCTCCGCTTAGCAGAATTTTAGGTGCCACTCCGGCCGCATAGAGCTGAATGCCCATGTCGAGTCTTTCCTTCAGCATCGGACTGGGCGTTCCGTCAGGGTTAACCGCTGCACCCAGAACCATTATGCACTGCGGATTGATTTTTTTCGCCGAGTTAAGCGCAACCGCGCCGAAGTCCAGTGAACCGATTGAAATGTCTATGTCCTTCTCAATATGAGAAGCAGTTGTTGCTACGACATAAACGTTAATTCCCATAACAACAACTGCAAGTATTATTATTAATGATATTAATCTTCTGATGAATCTGAACATATTAGTATTATAACACTCTGTTACAATTATTAAAGCATAGGAAGCATCATTGTAGCGGACTGTATATCTTCAGATTGCTTCCCACGCATTTTTTGATAAAAGCGTACTTCTTGTAGAATGTCTCTTTGTAGTCCGGCTGCAGGTTTCCTTTAGTCAGTGGTGCTGCGCAATAGATGCAGTCCTGGTATTTGTTAAACACATATACCGGCACATAAGAATCGTCCAGTAAAACCACTTTTCCTGCCTTGTTCTTTTTCAGGCGGATTTTCAGAATCATTGAATCACGGGTTCCCTTGAACCTGGTAAATCCGAAGCTGGACACAAAGTTTCCCATGGAGAAAACTACCGGAACAAGCCTTCCGTCGGACGCTGTAACCACCTTGTAAGGCTGAATTACGTGGGGGTGCGAACCTATTATGTAGTCCACTCCTGCATCGGCCACTTCCTGGGCCTGTGTCTGCTGTCCCTCGGTAATGTCATGTTCACCTTCAACGCCCCAGTGCATGCATGCTATGACATATTCCGCCCCGGCAGCTTTGGCCGCCGTAACGTCTCTTGTGACTGCTGCCGCACTGTATTTATTAAGCAGAACTTTCTTGCCTTCAGAGGTAAGATTCTTGTCGCGATAATTAAAGAATCTGGAATACGACAGAAACGCCACCTTGATTCCGTCAATCTTGGCAATGACAAAGCGCTGCTCCTTCGCCGAGGTGAACAGCCCGGTATGTATCAGCCCGTACTGGTCCAGTCTGGCGTTGGTTTCGAAAATACCTTTTACCCCTGTGTCCACATTGTGATTGTTTGAATTAACCAGCAAATCATAGCCTGCATAACGAAGAGCGTCAAGAAATGTGGATGGCGCATTACAGTTTGTATGCTCGTCCGTCTTTGACTGCTCACTGATGAGTGCCATGTCGTCTGCCAGGTTGGTTTCCAGATTTCCTACCACGAAATCCGCATTCCTGAACTGCCTCTTGGCATATTTGTAGGATTCTCTGAAATTGTATTTGCCGTGGCGCTTCATTGCCTTTCTCTGCTGTGCGGCAATGCACATGTTGTCCCCTGTAAACATGATGGTGGCCACACCGTCTCTCTCAACGGATCCGCTGTGATAAATTCCATCAGAATACAGCCTGTATCTCGGCTTGGTAATTGGCGAAATCATCTTAAAGGTTCTGCCGGTCTTGTTCTTTATGGACGGTCGCTTTTTCTCGTATTTTTTCACCGCACTCTTCATGGCCGTCGTGTTAAGCCGGTACTTGCCGATACCGGTATTGACCGGTGTAAGCTTCTCGCTCTGCAGCTGTATTTGCTGCTCCTGCTGTTCTTCAGTTGCCGGAGTCTGATTGCTTACGGTCGTTTCCGGCTGCTCCAGCTGTTCCTCCGTAGCAGAAGTCTGGTCGACGGCAACTGTCTCATCCTGCCCCTGTTCCAGCTGTTCCTCCGTGGCCGGCATCTGATCGCAGGTGGCCTCCTCGTCATCCTGCGCAAAAGCAATCGCCGGTATTGCTGCAAACACCATGGTTATGGAGAGCAGTATTGCCAGTACTTTATTTCTGTTTTCCTGTTTTCTTTGTTCCATGTATTTCATGTTTCTATTATATGCTAATTGCCGGTCCATGGCTATAAAAAAACCACCCTCTGTGAAGGTGGTTCTGTTTCGTTGAATTAGTCGAGGTTGTACTTATTCTTGAACTTTTCAACTCTGCCGCCCTGACGAGCTGACTTCTGCTGTCCTGTAAAGAACGGGTGGCAAGCTGAACAAATGTCAGTTCTGATTTCGTCTTCAGTTGACTTTGTCATGAACGTATTGCCGCATGCGCAAGTTACTTTACATTCCTTATATTCAGGATGGATTCCTTTTTTCATGCTGTTCACTCCTTTCAATTCTAATACTACGTCGGTCCTGCTGATGATAAGAACCGGTCCGCAAGCCCGTTTAATATATCACATTTTCCAGCGTCGGTCAATGATTTTTGCAAGTAAAGATTTCTGAACTGTAATGGCCTTTTCAGGACACATTTCCTGGCAGCAGTAGCACTTGATGCACATGTCATAATTGTACATCGCCACCTTCTGTTTCGGCGTTCCTTCCGTCTTCATCAGATTCGGAACAGCTCCCGTTCCCATTGATGACTCGCCCATGGCCTTGGTGATTCTCGGCTTGATTTTTATCGCCTTGCCCTCAACCGGGCAGGTCTCTTCGCAGATTCCGCAGCCAATGCATTTGTCCTCAAGGACAACAGGCTTTTTCTCTACGAATCTACCGACGAGCTTCATGATTCTGAAGTTTCCCCGATATTCCCTGGCCCTCTGCACGTTGAAGTTCCTGTCTCCGCACTTTACCGCCATGTCGTCCAGGTCAACCGTTTCACCGTCTCTATGCATAGGCATGTTCCCCACGACAACGCGTATGTCATCTTCTGATGCAAAGGCAGCCCCGCTGTCCATCGCCGCTCTGTTGGTAGGCACATAGTCCGCATCCAGATAAATCAGATGGCAGAATACGGTGTCCAGTGCAATCGGATCCGTGGATGCCAGAATCACATCCATGTGTGTCGGATCTCCCGATCCCGGACCGTTTCCCTCCATGGCCACTATTCCGTCCATGATGTGAAGGCGCGGTCTTACCAGATTGTTCAGGTCAGCCAGCATGCGTGCGAAATGCTCCGGAGTTTCATATATTGCGTGAGAAGCCGTCTTGTTGATTCCGTACACGCAGCCAAAGCTGTTCTTGACAGCTCCCGTTATTCTCTCCAGCTGATGGGTCTTCATCTTGCAGATGTTGATTATTCCGCCTTCACCGCTTTCGACCAGATCCGCTATTTCATTGCACAGTACAAACTTCTTTGTAGCCATTCCCTCGGAATACTCCACCTCGCGCCCGTGTTCAAAGTCGCCCGGCAGAATTCCCAGCTCATCTGCCACAGTCTTTATTCCGCAGCCTTCCGCTGTTCGCTCAACACTCAGCATCGGATTGCCCGGTGAGTCGCCATATTTCAGGTTGCTGTATCCGGCGTCCTTAAGTGCCTTGCCGACAGCACGAAAAACTTCCGGATGAGTCGTTACCGCCTTCTCCGGATTGGCCTTGGCAAGCAGGTTCGGCTTAAGCACCAGCTCGGACTCAGGCCTGATTTCACTCACGCCTTCATCCTGGCCGAATATTTCTTCGAAGCCTCCCAGAAGCTCTATTGCTTTCGAAACAGCTTCCTCCACTTCCTGCCTTCTGTATGAACTGCACTTGACCAGTGCAACTGTTGGCTGTTTTCTGTTCTGCATGTTAATCTCTTATGCCATAGAATCTCATGGCATTGTTCTTTGTAATCTCCGCAACTTCTTCAAAAGTCACGCCTTTTATTTCCGCAACTTTTCTTGCTGTATATTCTACCATAAGAGGAGTGTTTCGTTTACCTCTGAAAGGAACCGGCGTCAGATAAGGAGAATCCGTTTCAACCAGAAGATATTCCAGAGGAACCGCTTCAACCATCTCGACCGTTTTCCTGTTGTTCTTGTACGTCACAGGTCCTGCCACGCTCAGCGTTGCTCCCATTTTGACATACTGCCTTCCCATCTCCGCGGAACCGGAAAAGCAGTGAAGCAGAACTCTGGCATCCGGTGTTCCGTCCGGCCTTGAAGGGAACCAGCTCTTTCTTTCGTCGGAAAAAGCGCCTTCCTCCTTCAGAATGTCCATGACCTCCTGATCGGCTTCGCGGGCATGAATTGCAATTGGCATCTTCAGCTCATTGGCAAGCCTTATCTGCTTCCTGAACCATTCTCTCTGAACGTCTCTGTCGCTCAGGTCATAATGAAAATCAAGCCCGATTTCTCCGATGGCTACAACCTTTTCCCTGCCTGCCAGCTCGCGTATTTCCGCCAGCTTCTCATCGTTCATGTCTTTGGTATCATGAGGGTGACAGCCTACTGCCGCATAGCACCAGGGCCATTCCTCTGCATGATTCGCTGCCATGACAGAGCTGTCCGGGTCAAAGCCGATATCCATGGCGTAGGACATTCTTCCATCCCTTACCGCCGAGTCTATCATATTGAAGAGAGTCTGGCGTTCCAGGCTCGTTAAATCTTCATTGTTAAAATGTGAGTGTGAATCGAATAACATTCTTACTCCTCTATGTCTGTTGCCTCGTGTTCAAAGCGTTCAATCTGATTGCTTTCCTTGGAGGCGTCAACTGTGTACCAGTTTCCGTCCAGTACTGTTTCAATCCATGCGTGAATGTTTCCGTCCGCATCTTCAGCTGTCATTATTGAAGCTTCAATGTCAGCCTCCTTGCAGAGTTCAAATATGAATGCTGCGTAGTACTGGGTTTCTGAGCAGTCAATGCTGTCAGTTTCCGCATTGGTTCTGACCTTCTTGACCATGTATGCCATCTTCTCATAATCGGAGATCTCTTCATCACAGCCAATGTTGTCTTCAACCTTCTGCTCAACGAAATCGTATTCTTCACCCAGATCCTCATATCCTTCCGGCTCCTGTCCGATTCCCAGCGCGTTCAGTTCTCCGCATCCTACGGATGACTTGCTCTTTCCCGTAAATACAATGCCGTTGGCGTTGTCGTAATTAGGAAGACCATATCCCTGAACCATGGAATATCCTGCAGAGAATGTTCTGTATCCTACAGCATCGCTGTAGTTCCCTTCGATTGTCTTGATCGTATTCCCACTGACAGATGCAACCAGGCCTGTATGATCAGGAACGCCATTCCTGTTCCAGTCAAAGAATATTACATCTCCCGCCTTCGGAACATATCTGGATCCTCCCGCATAGCTGTAATTTGAAGTCTTGCTGTTCTTGTACGTGCTTATCACTGAAGGACAGTAGCTGCCTCTGACGATAATATCCGTTGTTCCGGACTTGATTGCCACGGCTGAAACGAACATTGCACACCATGCAGTCGTGTATGAGAAGTTGGTTCCCATGTTCTTGTTGTAGATGTCAATGATCGGCTGGTTGGATCTGTTGGACTCCTTGCATCCAAGCCATGCAACAGCTGTCTTTACAACAGTGGACCTGCTGTATCCGCTCTTGTTGAATGCGCCGTAGCTCTTTCCGCCGCTGAGCTTTGTATAGGCTCTGACTCTGTAGTAGTATGTTACCTTGCTTGCAACGTTTACGTCCTTGAAGCTTGTGCTTTCTGTAGTGCCGACAACCGTATAGTTCTTTCCATCGGTGGATCTCTGAATCTGATATCCGGAGGCTCCTGATACGGCCCCCCATGAAAGTTTGATGTCACTTGATTCAGATACAGCGCTTACTCTTCCCACACGTCCGGGTCCCGTTACTCCTGCACGCACTTCACTGCTTTTGCTGTAAAGATTGTTTCCATTCAGAGTTCTGCAGGCGCGAACCTTGTAGTAATAGTATTTTTTCTGGGTAATGGCCGTGTTTGTAAAGCTCTTGGACGTTGTGGTCTTTACCCTCGTGTAGCTTCCGTCCTTGCTTGTGGCTCTGTAAACTTCATATTTGCTTGCGCCCTTGACTGCAGGCCATGAAATGATAATCCTGTCAGTCTTCCCGATAACCGAAACCTCAGGAGTCGTCAGTCTAGGTGTTCCTGCAACAGGACCTGTAAACTGAGAGTATTTTGTCTTGCCGTTTTCGGTCCTGTAGGCACGCAGCTTGTAATAACATGTCTTGTTTGTCGTCAGCTGTGTTCTCTTGAAATACCTGTCGCTTGTTGAGTAAATCTTTGTGTAGTCTCCGTCCTTGCTTGTGGATTTATAAACCTGATATCCGCTTGCGTAATTATATTCTGACCATGTCAGCTTGATGGAGCTGTATGACGTGCTGGCAACCTTGAAGCCTGCCGGCTTGCCGGAGGTGCTGAATCCATAAGGTGTTCCGGCGATTACGCTGCTGAACTGGCTGTGGGTCACCTTGCCGTTCGAATCCGTATGATATGCTCTGACCTTATAGTAGCAGGTCTTGTTTGCCGTAAGTCCCGTTCTCTTCCAGCTGTTCGTCTGAGTGCTTCCCACCTTGGCGAATGAACCGTCCTTGCTACTGGCCTTGTATATCTGATATCCGCTTGCAAACCCGAATTCATCCCAGGCGAATGATACCGAACTGCTGCTTGTTGATGATACCTTGAACCCTTCAACCGCCTTGGATGTGCTGAAACCGTAAGGTGTTCCGGCAATCACGCTGCTGCATTTGCTGTAGGTGTTTTTGCCGTTTGAATCCGTATGATATGCCCTTACCTTATAGTAGCAGGTCTTGTTTGTTGTAAGTCCCGTTCTCTTCCAGCTGTTTGTCTGCACAGTTCCCACTCTGGTATATGAACCGCTCTTGCTGCTTGCCTTGTATATCTGGTAACCGCTTGCAGACGGATACCTGCTCCATGCGAAGGATACCGAGCTGCTGCTTGTGGCAGTTACCTTGAAGCCCTCAACCGCCTTGGACGTGCTGAAGCCGTACGGTGTTCCGGCAATTACGCTGCTGAATTTGCTGTAGGTAACCTTGCCGTTTGAATCAGTATGGAATGCCCTTACCTTGTAATAACAGGTCTTGTTAGTCGTAAGTCCGGTTCTCTTCCACTTGTTTTTCAGGGTTCTGCCAACCTTGGTGTAAGTACCGCTCTTGCTGGTAGCCTTGAAGATGTGATAGCCCGTTGCTCCCGCGTATGAATCCCATCCGAAAGTTACGGAGTGCTCGTCATAGGCTGTAACCTTGAAACCGGATACCGCTCCGCCGGTGCTGAAGGTTGCCGCATGAACCACGCCTGTATTTACAGGCATGAAAGCCACGCCTATTGCAAGAGTTAATGCAAAGGCAAGAACTGCTTTTAAGTTTTTCTTCCTGCTGTTTTTCATGAAAACATTACCTTTCTTCTCTAATGCCTTACGTTACCGGGTTGCCGTCATCAGCAACTGAAGTAACGAATTCCACTCTTTCCTTGCCGTCAACAACGTTGTCAGCAAATAGGATCATGCCCTTTGATTCAAGGCCTCTGAGCTTTCTAGGCTTCAGGTTTGCAACAACTACAACCTTCTGTCCTACACACTCTTCCGGCTTGAAGTATTCTGCAACACCCGATACTATCTGACGCTTTTCGGTACCCATCTTTACCTGGAATACCAGCAGCTTGTCAGCCTTAGGATGCTTTTCTGCAGAAAGAATTGTACCCATTCTCAGGTCGAGCTTATCGAAATCGTCATATTCAATTTCATCCTTCAGCTCGAGAGGAATGTTTGCTTCGCCCTTGGCCTCGGCTGCCTTTGCACCAAGCGCATAGAGCTCTTCAAGTTCTTTTTCTATGTCAAGTCTAGGGAATATTGCATCGCCCTTCTTAACCTGCTCGCCGCACATTGCTTCGAATGTGTATGCATCTTCCCATGCAACGTCCGCATACCAGAGGCCCATCTGCTTTCTGATGGCGTCTGATGTAGTGTGCATGAACGGGTGAATCAGAACTGAAATGATTCTGATCGCTTCTGCCAGATTGTGGAGCACGTTGTCCAGACGAGGCTTCATTGCCTCATCCTTGGCCAGTGCCCAAGGCATGGTCTCGTCGATGTACTTGTTGGCACGTCTTACCAGAATCCAGATTTCTTCAAGTGCCATGTTGAACTTGAATTCATCCATCTGGGCACCAACCTTGTCCGCTGCGCCGATTGCGATTTCCTTAAGCTGTGCGTCATAGTCAACTTCGTCTGTGCACCTGCCCGCTTCAGTCAGGTCAGGCACAAATCCGCCGTTGTATTTCTCAATCATGCTGACTGTTCTTGAAACCAGATTGCCCAGGTCGTTTGCCAGGTCATAGTTCAGTCTCTTCAGCATTACTTCGTTAGTGAACATTCCATCCTGTCCGAAGGTGTATTCGCGGAGCAGGAAGTACTTGAGTGCGTCGATGCCGTATCTGTCAATGAGCACTACAGGATCGATTACGTCCTGGCCCTTTGCAGCCTTTGACTTGGAAACCTTCTCTCCTCCCAGAAGGAGCCATCCGTGTCCTCTTACCTGCTTTGGAAGCGGCAGGTCTGCCGACATGAGCATTGCCGGCCAGATAATGGAGTGGAATCTTACGATTTCCTTTCCTACGAGATGAACGTTTGCCGGCCAGTACTTGTCATACTTTTCAGGCTCATCCGGCCATCCCAGGGCTGTGATGTAGTTCGAAAGTGCATCGAGCCATACGTATATGACATGCTTTTCATCGATTGGAACCGGAATGCCCCAGTCAAATGATGATCTGGAAATGCACAGGTCTTCCATTCCCTGTTCGATGAATGCGATCATTTCATTTCTTCTTGATTCAGGCTCCAGGAATTCAGGTTCTTCCTTGAAGATTCTCAGGAGCTCAGGTGCGTATTTGCTGATTTTGAAGAAGTACGCTTCTTCCTTCGCCTTTGTTACAGGTCTGCCGCAGTCAGGACATGTGTTGCCTTCTCCCAGCTGATTTTCTGTCCAGAATGATTCGCAAGGTGTGCAGTACCAGCCTTCGTATTCTCCCTTGTAGATGTCGCCTTTTTCGTACATCTTCATGAAGAGGGCCTGCACTCTCTTGATGTGTCTCGGTTCTGTTGTTCTGATGAAGTCATCATAGGATATCTCCATGGTCTTCCACAGATCCTTGATTCCTGCTACAACTTCATCAACGTAAGCCTGAGGGCTTACTCCCTTCTCTTCTGCCAGAAGCTGAATCTTCTGTCCGTGTTCATCGGTTCCTGTCAGGAACATGACATCATAACCCTGAAGTCTCTTAAAGCGTGCCATGGCGTCTGCCATAACAGTGCAGTAAGTGTGACCTATATGAAGGTTCGAGCTTGGGTAATAGATTGGTGTGCTGATGTAATAAGTTCCTTTGTCTGCCATTTTCTTGTCCTTTCTCCGCTGCGAATGGAACAGCGGCTGTGAAATTAATATAATTCTTCCGGAACGAATGCCTCAGGAGTGCTTCCCTCTGAAGCGTCCAGAATGTATAACTGCCCGTCAATCACGATTTCATTATATGAACTCAGATTGCCGTTTGCATCGATGTTTGTGATGACGCATGATTCAATGCCCATGTCCTCGCAGGCTTCCTGCATCAGAAATGCGTCATATGTGCTTTCGTCAACCGACGTATCCTCTGCCGGTTCTTCTTCCTGTACGTAGTCGGCCAGTGCCACTACCCTGTCGTAATCGTCCTGTCCCTGCGCTTCTGAAACTGCATCCTGAACTTCAGTCTCGCTGACTGCATTGTCTGCTTTTTCAATCTGTTCTTCAGGTTGTGGTTCAGGTTTTTTTGGCTCCTTGTAATTTACTCCTGTCGGTCCGGAATATGCCGGAAGTCCGTATGCCAGAAGGAAGCTGTACTGTCCTCGCTTGAATGTTCTGCATTTAACGGTATCGCTGCAGTTTCCTTCGATGGTTGTTATCTTGTCTGTTGTGGAATTGTAATTGTCAACAAAGCCCACGTGGTCAGGCACCCTGTTCCAGTTCCAGTCAAAGAAGATCACGTCCGCCGTCTTAGGCCTGTATGTCTTGCTGTAGGTTTTCTTCTTGAATTTGGAAAGCATTGTCGGGCAGTATGAGCCCAGCGGAATCAGTGAGGAATTGCCTGCCTTGATTTCAATTGCCGAAACAAATGCCGCGCACCACGGGTCCCAGTATCCTATTGCACCTTTGCGCGCACTGTTGAATGTATTGACAATATCTCTGTGCTTTGAGCTGTTCTCACGGATGCCGTAATATGATTTTGCCAGAGCAATTACACCCTCTCTGGTCCACTTGTCGGCATAATATTTTCCGGCCTGCAGCTCACCGTTTACCATCGCCATTGCTCTGACTCTGTAGTAATAGGTTTTGCGGTTCACAAGCCCGTTCGTATCCAGGTAGCTTGTGTTCTTTACCTCTGCCAGATATCTGCATGTGCCGGTACTTGTATCGGCACGGTATATTCTATAGCAATAAGCCTGTGATACCTTTGACCATGAAAGCGCAATTCCGTCATCCTTCTGGACCCTTTTGAATTCTTTAGGGGCCGAAAGAATTGCGAGCCCTTCAATCCTTTTGCTGGTCTGACTCTTGAAGCTGTCACGTACAGCCATTATCTTGAAATAATATCTCTGGCCGCTGGTCGCCTCGCTGGTGTATGAACACTTTGTGGTGGTCACCAGTCTGCTGTACTTGCCTGTTTTGCTTGTCGCCCTGTAAACGCGATATTTCTTTGCTCCGCTTACCTTTTTCCAGGTGATTTTTATCTTCTTGGTTTTTCCTTCAGTTGCAACTCCTGACGGTGCGGGCAATGCCGCTCTTGCCCTGAAGACATTGCTGCATTTACCGTCCTTCGTCTTGCCGTTCACAGTGCCATAGGCCCTGATCTTGTAATATTTGTATTTGCTGAGTGAATTGTTTCCCGTATCGTTGAACGTTGTGCTTTTCTGTGTCTTTATCAGCTTGTAGCTTCCGGTCTTTGAGGCTGCTCTGTAGATTTTGTAACCGTCGGCCTCGCTGACGCCCTTCCATGTGAGCTTTACGCTCTTGTAGGTGAAGCTCTTTACCTTGACGCCGGTCACCTGTTCCTCAGGGTTGAATTTCGGAGCAGGAGCAACAGGTTCTTCAGGCTCCTCAACGACAGGTTCATCTCCTGTGCCTTCAATATCATCTTCCGCAAAGGAGACTTCCGCTGCCATCGGCATGAAGCTTGCCGCAACCATTATCGATAATGCTATGCTGAGTAATTTCTTCTTCAAATAAATACCTCCGGTTCTCTGCGCGTTCCCGCATACAGATACTCCAGTTCTTCCTTGTGATAAAGGTACCCCGGGTCATCGAAGTACAACGCCCCTTCAGGGCATTTCTTTTCGCAGCCGCAGCACTTGATGCATATGCCGTCAACCACTCCCGGTGCCGATTCCTTTATTGATCCCATCGGGCATGCGCTTACGCATTTGCCGCAGCCCGTGCATCTGCTCTCGTCGAGCTTTGGCTTTACCTTGAGAATATTGATGTGTTCGCCATGTCTGTCGCGCGGCTTGTAGTAATCTCTGACAGGTGTTTCGCCCCTGACCTCTATCGGTTCCGGGATATTCCCGTCCAGCGATTCTATTCGAGCTGCGACTGCCTTTGCAAATTCCGTTGCGCAGGCCATGTCTTCTGCGTCCGGTCTTCCTGCCGCCAGCACCTTCGAGAATGAATGCTCTCCGATAAAAGCAGCTGCAGCCACTATGTGAAAGCCTCTGTCTTCCAGTATGTTTCTCAGTTCGATGAGCGCGTCGTCATAGTTTCTGTTTCCGTAAAGAACCACGGGAACTGCCAGCGCTTCTCCGCCCTCCAGGGTGTTCAGAAACTTCAGCAGTACGTTAGGCACACGTCCCGCAATAACAGGTGTCCCGAATACCACAATGTCATCTTCGCCAAATGCGTAAATCTCTTTTCTGGCTTCGGGCGGTGTGAAATCGATGTCGTCTGCTTTTGCAAAAGCAGTCTCCGGCAGTGCCGCTGCCATTTCTTCCGCTATCAGTTTTACTGTTTTCTCTGTGGTTCCTGTTCCGCTGAAGAACATTCCTCTAATTGTCTTCATGTCTACTCTTCGTCTATTGTTGTCTTTCTCCAGATCTGTCTGTTTGTATATTCAATGATAAGGTCAACGATGTCATCCACTTCCAGATACCCGCTGTCGATGCAGAGGTTGAAGTTCACGTGTTCTCCCCACTTGCGCCCCGTGTGGTATGCGTAGTAGTTTGCTCTTGATTTGTCAGCCGCACGCATGATCTTTCTCACCTGATCCTCGGAATCCCCGTACACCTCAACGGCTCTTCTGATCTTGTCCTCTTCTTCAGCGTAGATGAAGATGTTCGTCGCATATGGGAGGCCTCTGAGGATGTAGTCGGCACATCGTCCGACGATGACGCATGAGCCTTCTTCGGCAATCTTGCGTATTGCATCAAACTGCGCCAGGAAAAGTCTCTCGTTAAGGCTGAGAGATTCCGGACCCGCTTCGCCGGATCCCATGGCTGATGCCAGGCTGTAGAGGAAGCTGTTCTTTGCCTTCTGCTCTGCTCCGGAGAACATTTCCTTGGCAAAACCGGATTCTTCCGAAATCCTGTCGTTAATGGTGTCTCTGTCGTAATATGGAACACCCAGCTTCTCGGCCAGCTTCTTGCCGATTATTCTTCCGCCGCTGCCGTATTCACGGCTTATGGTTATAACCTTTTTATCCTTGTTTACCTCTGACATGACAATTCCTTTCCATTATATGCATTTTCTTAATCTGCATTATATCATCTGCAAAAGCAAAATAGCCTAATATTAACAGATTTTAACAAAACAAAAGCGCCGAAAACACGAGTGTTTTCAACGCTTTGAGCCTTTCTAGAATATGCTCAGATACCTTTCTCCCGTATCCGGAAGCAGAACCACTATGTTTTTTCCCTTATTCTCCGGAAGAGCCCCTGTCTGCAGGGCTCCGCATACCGCTGCTCCCGAGGATATTCCGCAGAGAAGACCTTCTGTTTCGGCCAGCTTTTTCATCATTTCCAGAGCCTCATCATCGGTCACCGTAATGACCTGATCTACAATCTCCGCATTGAAGTTTTCCGGTATGAAATTGGCTCCTATTCCCTGTATCTTGTGAGGTCCGGCTGTGCCTTCTGTAAACAGCGGCGATGATGCCGGCTCAATAGCTATTATTCTGATGTCCGGGTTCTTTTCCTTCAGATATCTGCCCACTCCGGAAACGGTTCCGCCCGTTCCGAAGGTGGCGATGAAGATGTCCACCTGTCCATCCGTATCCTGCCAGATTTCAGGGCCCGTTGTGCGGTAATGAGCTTCAGGGTTGTCCGGATTGTCGAACTGTCCCGCCATGATGCTGCCCGGTATTTCTTTCAGCAGCTCTTCCGCCTTCGCAACGCTGCCTGCCATTCCTTCGGATGCCGGCGTAAGCACAAGCTCTGCCCCGTACGCTTTGAGAAGGGTTCGACGCTCAACGCTCATGCTCTCGGGCATTACCATTATTGCTCTGTAGCCTCTTGCTGCCGCAACCATTGCGATTCCCACACCCGTATTGCCGCTTGTCGGCTCGATAATGGTGCCACCCGGTTTAAGCCTTCCCGCCTTCTCCGCTTCAAAAATCATGTTGTAGCCTACGCGGTCCTTGGCGCTGCCGCCCGGGTTTGACCTTTCCAGCTTTGCTATTATTTTCGCGTCCGTTCCGGCCGCCTTTTCAATTTTGTTAAGTCTCATGAGCGGTGTTCCGCCTATGATTTCAGTAATCGTGTTGTATATTTTCATTGTTCACCTAGAATTTCTCGTAATCTGTTACCTTTCCGTCTTCCATTGTAATTACATATCCGTGTCCCGGGTCAGGAATCCACTGATAAAAATTGCTTTCGTACTTTTCCGGCCAGAGGCTGTTCATTATGGAACATATGACGCCCCCGTGGATGACGCATATGCTCATGGCCTCCCTGCGCTGATTCCTCAGCTTAAGCATGAGCAGCTCGTGTTTAACCTTCAGTTCTTCAAAGCCCTGCCTTACTCTCGCATTAAAATCTCTGATGCTCTCTCCGTTTGGCGGCGGTGTGCCGTCTGCGAAGGTGTTGCACCATTCCCTGTATTCCGGATTGCTGTTCAGCTCCTCGTAGGATTTCATTTCGTAATCTCCGAAATTCAGCTCCCTGAACTTCTCAATCACCTCATGCTCCCTGTCTCCGTAAACAATCCCGAAGGTCTGTTCCGCTCTCAGCATTCCACTTGTATAATATTCCGCATTTTCGCTGTCCGGGTAGAAATTCTGGGACGCCAGAAGCTTTGTCATTTCTATGCCCCTCTCGGCAAGAGGCACATCCGTAGCTCCGTAGTAGAGCCCCTGCTCGTTACCCGTCGTTATTCCATGCCTTATCAGCACTATCTTCGATCTCATTTGATGTCCTTTCCTATTCCGCAGAAGACCCTGATTACTCTGTCAGCCTTTCCGGCCAGATAAACCATGAGCCTTCCGTTCATTTCCCTGAATGCCCGCACGTCTTTATCAATGGGCACAACGCCCTGTGACACGTCTGTCACTATAATGATTCTGTCCCTGAGAAGCTCCTCATTTTCCTCAAACCAGGTCTTCGCTTCCACGCCCTTTTTAACGCAGTTCATCACATAGCTTTCTGTATTGCAAAAGCAGTCTGCACTGATGTCAGGCTCCGCCGCTTCAGACAGATCGCATATTTTATTCAGGTTGAAGTTTGCCTTTGCATAATCCAGTTTGCCCTGGTATGCGCCTCCGAAAATTAATATCATGATGCCTCCTACATGAACAGTGCCAGGCTTATCATTCCGCACATTTCTGATGTTGTAATCATGTGTCCCGAGATGTCGCCGTTCATTCCGCCCAGCTTCTTCCTGTCAAAGAGTCCGACCAGCAGTCCTATCCCAACTGTAACCACAGCGATTATTGCAACTGTCAGCGGTCCCGCCATTGGTCTGACGCTAATGCCTTCTCTTGCCAGTATCATTGCCGCCACCGTAATCGCCACTCCCATGAGAATAGCCACTGTAATCGGCACGGCGTTATCGGTTTCCGCACCCGCTTCAGCGTACTGGCTCGTCGACATCGGTTTGCTCGTCATGAGAGTCACAACGCTGCTCATTCTGGACAGGGTGAAAATCATTACGACCGTCGCCGCCGTTGCCAGGTCGAATTCCCAGGCTGCGGATATCCATGCCGCTGCGAAGAGCAGCAGCATGAGCACCAGACATATGGTTGCAAAGGCTCCCACGTGGGAGTCCTTCAGAATTCTTCTTCTCTCTTCCATGTCCGGATGTCTCGGCATGACGGCATCACTGCAGTCCATGAAGCCATCCAGATGAATGAAGCCCGTTAACAGGAAGTAAATTCCCGTAAGCAGCGCTCCCATTATGGTCGGCACGCAGGATGTGTTGGCAAGGGGCCACCATATCAGGCAGCATATTGCTCCTATGCACGCACCGACGAGAGGCAGCATTGCCAGCTGCGCAAGCCTGTCCTCTTCATTCCACTTTGTATATGGGCATGGTATCCAGCAGAACATTCCCCATGCCATCATGAAGCCTCTAAGGTATTTCATCTATCTTCCTCTTTCCAGATTTCCTCTGTTCCGTATGCTATTTCAACAACTCTCTCACAGTCCTCTGCCAGAGCAATGTCCACCGAGGCAAGGGCCTTTCTGTATTCTTCGGTGGAGTCGGAATACTCTCCGCCGTCTCCGTATATTCCGTCAGAAACAAACACCACGGATCCTCCCGCTTCACGAACCGCTCTCCCAAAGGCAAGCATGTCCCTCCTGACTCTCTCCGGTGCGGCCGCATCTGTGCCTATCTCTTCGGCTGCGCCGCCCTTCAGCGATCTGGGGAACATCTCGTTTTCTGTAATTGCCGTTACGCTGTCCAGGAGAAAGACGCCGCCTGTATCGATGTTTTCTCCTGCCTTTGCACGTCTGAGAATGGCTGTAATATCGATGCCCTGCTCTATGGTTTCGAATCCCCATCCCTCGCGCTCCGCAAGGTGTCTTCTTATTCTCGCCTGATCCTCCTCGTCTCTAGGAATCATGGTCGCAATGTAGTAAAGTGGTCTGCCTTCTCTGACTGCCGTATCCCGCGCAAGTCTCTGCGCGTAGAATGATTTGCCGTTCTTGCAGCCACCGCTTATGAATGTGTTCATTTTCTGAATCTGTCCTCGCTTCGGATTTCCTCCAGATAGCCATCATCGATTGCCGCCTCTTCGAAGGTTGCCATGTTGGCCATTACGTCGCACGCACCTTTGATTATCTTGAAGGCAACCGGGCAGCCGCTTCCTTCTCCAAGCCTCATGTCAAGCGCCATGAAAGGCTTCAGTCCAAGCATTTCCACCGCCATGACATATCCCCGTTCAAAGGACTTGTGAGATGCGATCATGTAATCTCCCGCATCCGGGCAGATCACATATGCCGCCAGTGCGGCGACAACGGAAATGTAGCCATCGATTACGACGGGCATCCTGTTCTTCGCAGCACCCAGATATGCACCTGTCATTGCGCAGATGTCAAAGCCGCCCATCTGTGCGAGAGCTTCCGTCATCTCTTCGGCCGTCTTTATGCCGCCCGCTTCACGCCACGGTCTGCTGGCCTTATCCACTATCTCTTTCTTTCGTGCAAAACCGGCATCGTTTACGCCGCCGCCTCGTCCGACAGTTTCATCTGCCGGTCTTCCCGTTATGGAGGAAAGAAGCGCCGCACTGGTAGATGTGTTTCCTATGCCCATCTCACCGATGCCCATGATCTCATAGCCTGCAGCGGAAATTGCATCTGCCATTTCAATGCCCGTTTTCATTGCTCTGAGAGCTTCTTCAACTGTCATTGCCGGGCCTTCTGCAATGTTGTCTGTCTCTCCCGTTTCAGGCCTTATTCTCCTGTTTACAATTTTATGCGTATCTCTCAGTGGAATATCGTCGTAGAGGCTTTCTGGAATCCTGTCCTTAATGCCCATGTCAACGATAAGCAGCTCACTTCCGAAGCTCTCTGCCAGTGCCCCTACCCCCGTAAGTCTTCGCGTGAAGTTTACGGTCTGTGCCATGGTTACCGACTGTGGAGCCGAGGCGACCCCTTCAGCACATACTCCGTTATCTGCGCAGAAAACCGCCACGCAACTTCGGTCAACGCTGTTTATTACCTTCCCGGTCATTCCGGCAATGCGCACAGAAATATCCTCCAGGCCGCCAAGGGATCCCGGAGGTTTTGCCAGGCTTTCCTGTCTTGCCTTTGCCATTTCCATGGTCTCCCGGCAGGCAGGCTTTATCTGTTCAGTTATCTTTATCAGTTCTTCAGTCTTCATATTCCGTATTTAAAGCATTTGCCGCAAACATCCGAAGACGGAATGTGCTCGTTCAGTTTAAGGCAGTATTTCTGGCATCTGAATTTATCAATACCTTCTTCTGAGATGGCTCCCGCAGGACAGCACGCGATCATTTCCGGACTGCAGCCCGGCTTTTCCCACGCGCGGAGTATTTCTCTTACAACTTCTTCCGGTTCTCCCTGCAGCGGCTCCTTCGGAGGTTCCGCATAAAGGCCGTCCGTGATGATTCCTCCCGCTCTGCCGCCATATCGTCCATTAACGATAAGCGACCCTGCAGGCCCTATTTTCCCAAGGCCGCCAATTGCAGCGGTCAGGCTGTGTGACCAGCTTCCCCTGCAGGTCTTCTGATCCCATTCCATCATGTTGTTCAGATAGGATGTGAGTCTTCCCTGTGACTGCAGTGTCCTCACTATGGTTCTGTTCAGTTCCATGGCAAGCCACAGCGATTCCATGTATGCCCTTACCCACTCCTCAGTGGGTTCTTTTGCCGCCTCGTTGCGTGTAACAATTTCTTCCGCATAAGGTGTATAGTGCAGGATTATGCACTTGCCGGGTCTGTAGATCTTCTTGGGATGATCGTTCAGGCCCCGTGCGAAAAAGGCATCAAAGAGCTCGTCTTCAGCGTTGATGTATGCCATCATCGGCTTCTCAAATCTGCAGACGATATCCTCTCTCTTCTGAAATTCTGTTGTGGTTTCTTCTACATTTTTCTGCAGGTGTTTCTTCAGCAGTTCTATGTTCATTCTTTCACCTTCTCCGGTGCGGGCTTACAGCCCGTATTTTTTCATGTGTCTTTCTCTCTTTTTCTCGATTCTTCTCAGCTTCTTTTCGAGAGCCATTGCCTTTCTGTCCAGCTTTTCCATTTTCTTAAGGGCCTTTTTGCTCAGCACTACGAAGTCATCTTCCAGATCCTGCTTAACTATTTCCCCTCGCTCCATTGCAGTATGCTTTGCCCTGTCGGCAGCATCAACAGCCTTGTCTGCAACGTCGACTACTCTGTCGGCCAGAAGCTTCATTTCCTCCTCAACCATCGGCTGGTATTTTTCCTTTTTCTGCTTTGCCTTTCCGGCCAGTGTGAATATATTTGCTCTGAACATTTCACCGATTTTCATCTTCATTTCCTCCTTCAGATTACCTGTCAATTTTGCCGTGATACTTCTTGATTCCGCCAAGATTTTTAACGTTAGTATATCCTCTTCCCTTAAGTGCCGTAACCGCATTGGTCGCTCTTACACCGCTCTGGCAGTAAACGCAGACCAGCGCATCCTTGCTCTTTATTATTTTATCAGCCTCGTGGATGCTCTTCAGCGGTACGTTAATGCTTCCCGGAATGTGTCCCGTTCTGTATTCTCCCGGTGATCTCACATCCAGCAGCACGCCGCCCGGTGTGTTAAGGCACTCCTTAACTTCCTCAAACATGCTCTTGCGATTAAACAAATCAAAAAAACTCATTTCTTCTTCCTCCCCTCTTCATCTGCATATATTTCGCGTTTCAGTGCCATGACGAGGCCGACAATCTGTCCGTCCTCCTCAATGAACACCATGTCCGGCCACTTGCCTTTGGCGTCCAGATAATACTTCCTGGTAATCTGGAAATTCTCCAGTAGCGTTTTGTCAATCCATCTTACCTGACCGTCCATGGTTTCAAGCTCAAAGGCATCAATGCCTCCCGGCGTTTTTTCTCTCGATGAAAGAAAAGCCTCCGCCTTCCCGTGAACGCTTTCGATATCCTCGATTACATCGAAATATTTGACGAGCTTTTCGTTTTCCTCAATCTCGCCCTCTGTGTTCTTCGCAATTTCCGCTGCGGTTCCTTCCTCCATGAGGTAGATCAGACTCTTGCGATAGGCAATTGCCTCCATTCCGTCGGCATCCGCCCAGAACACCTTCTCTCCCTTTCGGGAGCACTGACTGATAATTTCCGACTTCTTCATAACTTCTCCTCCATTACAGTCTTGAGAGGCTTCATTCCCATGGCGTCATAGAACGCCCTGGCCGTCGGATTCACCTCCCATACATTCAGAGTGATTCTGTCGCAGCCGGTTGCCTTTGCATACTCCTTCACGTATTCGTAAAGTCTGGTTGCAATGTGCTGTCCGCGACAGTTTTCGTCCACGCAAATATCGTCAATATACAGGGTCTTCATGTCCCTCATGTTGTTGCTGTTCCTAATCTCTTCAAAGGCACAGAAGGCATATCCCCGCGTCACATCCTCTTCATCTGCAAAGACAAACACCGGGCTCTGCTCATCCGCAAAGATGGAGAGCAGTTCTTCATCCGTATACTTTTTTGTGCCCGGAATGAAGATGTCCGGGCGACCTTCAGCATGAACAGTAAGCACCTGTTCGAGAAGGGCGTTCACCCTTGCCAGATCTTTTTTCTCGGCTCTTCTTATCATCCCTTTACTCCTTGGTTTTATCTACTATTTCGTCAGGATATATTATACCACATGTTTTTTTACTACGGAAAGTGTACGATTGTACGTTATAATATATTTATATTACAAGAAGGAGATTAACATGGCTAAAGAAAGGAAACGTTATCGATCCGACAATTTCATACTGGCAGCCATTTTCGCTGCAGCTATCATCTTTTTTTCTGAAGTACCTGTCCTTTTCGTGTTCAGATTCATACTGGACGACCAGGGCGAGACAATGCCTGTTGCATATACCCTCTGGAGTTATGCGGACTTCATTTTCATCTGGATAATTGTGCTGGCATGCATGCTGATTTTCAGATGGGAAAGACCTCTGCTTAAAAACCTGGCGTGGAATCACGGCGGCAATGGTACGAAAAAGTTCTTTCAGGGTCTTGCCATCGGCTTTATCATGAACGGAATATGTGTGCTGGCTGCACTGCTTCATGGCGACATCTATATTTACTTTGATGACTTCCGCCCTCTTGTTTATCTGGCCGTTTTCGTTGCGGTATACATTCAGAGCGGCGCCGAGGAACTCGTAATGAGATTCTTCCTCTACAGAAAGCTGGAGAGAGGATATAAGAATATCTGGGTTGCCATTCTGGTAAACTCCGTTCTCTTCGCAGCGATACATCTGGGCAACCCGGGTGTGGGCTGGCTCCCGATACTGGACATATTCGTTACCGGAATTGCCTTCTCCCTGCTGATTCTTGTTACGGACAATTTCTGGATTGCCGCCTCCGTACACTGTGCGTGGAACTTTACTCAGAACATGATTTTCGGTCTTCCGAACAGCGGTCTGGTAATGCCGATCTCCATCTTCAAGCTGGATGCCACGACTGTGCACGACAGCCTGTTCTACAATACCGGCTTCGGTGTAGAGGGCACGCCTCTAGGCTTCACCGTAAATCTTGCACTTGCCGTAATACTGTTCGTAATGGCGCGAAAGCAGGGCAGAATTTAAAACTTAAATAGCTGACAGATTTTTGCTGCTTCTGTCAGCTTTTTTTATTGCTTGAATTCAGGATCATCAAGACCCTTCCACCCGAATCGGACTATCGATACTATTACCGAACCCAGAATTACGCACTCTGTCAGTATGCCCCCATAGGCTCCTGTGATAAGGTCATATATGAGCCATGCCGGTGAAACGCAGCCCAACTCCGAAAGCCTTATCCACTTGGCGCTATTGGTGAAGAACGCCAGTGTGCTGACCGAATAAGCCACGAATGGCAGAATATCCAGCGGTCCTGTCCACGTTACAATCATGTAAATCAGGCTCGGCACACAGAACAGTATTCCCCATCCCTTCCATTTCAGCCAGGTCCATGTCTCTATCTTTATGAGCAGAAGATTTCTGAGAATCTGCAGGCCCATGTTAAAGAGCCCTCCTGTCGCACCCAGCAGATAGAACTGAATGCAGTAGAACACATCCGCCAGAGACTGGACCAGATACAGCGCCTTGTTCGATTTTATCTGAAACGATACTATGAAACTCAGGGTCGATAAAACCCCGAACATGTTGGCGATTATTTTAATCATTTGAATTCGATTTCAATATCCATCTTAGGACATGCAATCTGAAGGAATGATTTTATCTGCTCGGCGGCCTTCTCATCGGCTTTCGCAAGCAGAGCATCCACGTCCTGCTCCTCCAGAGCCTGCTTCTTCGCCAGCTTTCTCAGATTGCTGTCGTCTTCAGGCTTCAGCGGATTGAAGAGCCCGTTCTTCTGGTCACCAATTTCCCAGCTATCTTCCAGTATCTCATGGCTCAGAATCTTGCTGTGCGGAATGGTAACCTTCATGGTCTTGGCCTTTCTGTCGATATCGAAATTCTTTTCTGAGAAATCCTTCATGTCCGGACCCATTTTAATGACTCCGCTGAACTTGACTACCATGCTCTTTTCCGAGAATGGAATCTTGTACTTGTTGAAAATCGGGAAGGACTTCCTGCCGCCGTCATACGGTACCGTCATCGTGTAGGTGTCCTGATTGGTGGCCATCTCGGAAATTTCCTTCACTTCCTGTGACAGTATTTCCGGGTCAATGGAATACTCTTCCTCTGCTCCAACAAAGTGTGAAACAACAAATCCTCCTGCAAAGGCAATAATAAGCGCTATTAAAATAGCAAGAAATTTTTTCATGTTATTTCCCTCGTCTATTCATCGTCTGCATCAGAATCACCCTGCATCGGAGCGAAGCACTTCTTTGCAACTTCCTCCAGCTTCGACTGATCTGCACCATTGTCAACGCTCAGACTGTAAAGAGCACCCGGAACCACATCAAGCCATGCAACAAAGCCTTCCTTGCCTTCGTTGAAGGCACAAATGGCATCACAGTATGAAACTGTTGTTGTGGCTGAGCATGACCATTCACAGTATAATCCTGCAAGCTGTGCTCCTGTGTTAGTCTGTTCGTTCAGCTCTGTCATGAGTGCTTCAGGATTGGTCTCCACGTCTTTATTGCCGTAAATACTTACTTCATCAGTCATCTGGCAGCGGTAACAGTACTCCTGTCCGTCAAGAGTAAACTGAACCTGTGCAATCTGCTGTCCGCCCTCTTCTGCCGGATCAAGGTATGCGTATGAAACATCTGTTGCTCCCTCTGGTGCATCAAGAGAAATTCCTGTTGCCTGTGTAAGGTCATCTGCGCTTTCGCATTCGTGAACCGGATTAGGCATTCCCGCTTCCTCTTCTGCCGGCTCCTCGCTGCCGCAGGAGCAGAAGCAGAGTATCATGCTTACTGCCAGCACAAGTGCCATAACTGTCATGAATAATTTCCTGGTCTTTTTCATTTTTCTGTCCCTTTCATATTATTTCTATACCTATATCACAATTTACTTTATTCTTCATGGCTTCTCCGGCCCTTCCGATGAAATGACCGTATTTGTAGTCGCCAATTGATACCGTCAGATCGGACTTCACAAAGGTGGTCCCTTCTCCCGTATCGCCGTTCAGGCCGCTGTTGATGTCTGCAGCCACTATGAACGAGCCCATTTTACCACATCTGTTTATCTCTTCAATAGCTGTTTTGGTAATGCCTCTCACATCTCCCGCAAACCCGGTTCCCAGTAGACAGTCGAGAATGCTTCCATATGCGGTCAGATCCGTCTCTTCAGTAAACTGCTCGTAAGGAATTCCCGCATCTCTGCACACTTCGAAATAGTATTCACCATCTTCGGAAAATCTGTTCTCGTCAATTAGATAGATTCTGCAGTCTACACCGCTATCCTTAAGCAGTTTTGCCACAACATAACCGTCACCGGCATTATTGCCTTTGCCCGCCACTATGGCTACAGGTGCACGCCAGCATACCTTCTCGAAAATGCTTTTGCCGGCCCTGTACATGAGCTCCTTTGACGGGGTGATGTTTGCTATGGTATGAGCGTCGCTGTCCCGCATTGTCTGCACGGAAATGATCTTTTTCCCGCCGCTTTCCAGGAACTTCAGAAATGCCGCAAGGCCCGTCTCAAGATCCTGATAAGTCGCTTCGAAATCCCCCGTGTACCACGGATCCGCAACACTTCTGTCTATTCCCGCAAAATCAAGGATCTTGTAAATCCTGTGCTCCGGGTCGCCCCCGCATATGCGTGTCATGTTGCGCACATTGGCATCGTCCATGCCGATGAGATAATCGTAATTTTCGTAATCCTCCGGCCTCATCTGACGGGCTCTTCGTTTCTCGAAGGCTATGCCCTTTTCACGCATTATTGCCTTTGCGGGAGGATAAATGTCGTTGCCTATTTCTTCCCTGCTTGTGGCTGCCGATTCAATATGAAATTGTCCATCTGTCATCTGCCTTAGCATGAACTCCGCCATTGGTGAACGGCAGATGTTGCCGTGGCAGACAAATAGTATTTTCTGCATGGATAGATTATAACATAAAAAAGCCGCAAACATTGAAAACAACATTTGCAGCTTTTATTTTGAGATGAATTGCTTTACCGTGCTCTATTGCTAGAATCCCAGCGCAAGCCTCATCAGAAATCCTACAGCTACGGTCGCTGCAACAATCACTACAGTTGACAGTCCCGCAACAGTCCAGTCTTTTCCTGACATAACCTTCTCCTTTTCTTTGCAGTTCATGTAAATAAAAAGGCCGCACAAAAAACAACTTGTGTAGCCGGTCAGTCATACTAAAACTTTCATTGCGAGCTTGAGTGAGTCCTTTTCTGGCGCCAGTCTTGTTCGGAGCATAGTGCTCTTCTGCGTATGTTTCGACACATGGCTTTGCGTCATCGGATTTCCCGAGTTTGCCTTTTTACTAACATATTCAGTTTTAACGTTTTGGTAATTGTACTAAACAACCGCCTCCAAGTCAACAGTTTTTCGTTCTGCTTCCTTAACGTATTTTAATTGAATAATCACCATTCTGTCACATAGACATCGGACTTTATGTTATAAATAATATGTTAGAAAATGCAATCAAGGAAAGGGTAAAAAATGAAAAACAATCTGAACAAGAAACTGGCAGTAATCCTGGCTCTCGTCATGGCAATGAGTGTGTCCGTTACAGGAACTGCCTTTGCGGCAGACGGCGACGCCTATCTCGCTCTGGGCTCAAATCTTTCCGATGAGGAGAAGACAACCGTTCTTGACCTGCTCAATGTAGCCGATACAGACGATTACAATATTATCTACGTGACCAACGCCGAGGAGCATCAGTATCTCGACAAGTATGTCAGCAGCGACCAGATAGGTTCCAGAGCGCTGTCATCGGTCCTGATCAAAGAAAACGGCGGCAGCGAAATCAACGTTGAAACTCACAACATCGGTTACTGTACTGAAGACATGTACAGAAATGCCCTTGCTACAGCCGGCCTTTCCGGTGCGGATGTAACAGTTGCCGGTCCTTTTGAGATTTCCGGAACTGCTGCCCTTGTCGGCACCATCAAGGCCTATGAACAGATGACCGGCGAAAATGTTGGCGACGAAGTAATCGAAGGCAGTGTAGACGAAATCACCACAACCGGTGAAGTCGGTGAGGAAATAGGTGATACGGATGCTGCGGAACAGATAATCGCCGAAGTAAAGGAAGACCTGGCAGACAATCCGAACATGTCGGATTCCGAACTGGAGGAATCAATAAGAGAGGCCGCTGAAGATGCAGGCATCGAGCTTTCCGATTCTACTCTGCAGAAGATCAAGGACATGCTGCAGAACCTGCAGGGCCTTGACATTGACTGGAGCAACATCAAGGAACAGTCGTCATCCATTATCGAAGATCTGAAACAGGTAGTTGATCCAGAAAAGGCTGAAGGCTTCATTAACAGAATCATATCCTGGTTTAAATCACTGATCGGATAACTGCTTAATGCAAAAGCAATCTAAAAGGAAGTGTAACCCTAGTACACTTCCTTTTTTATTAATCCCAGAATTGTCATGCCCAGGCCTGCGGCCGCACCGCCTATGCCCATGGCCAGATAATAAACCCCTGTCATTTCCAGCGTCATTTTCAGAACGTAGGCAATGAGGCAGCCCGCCAGCACCGCCAGAATCATGCCCCCTATTATCAGCATGAGGCTTATCGCACTGAATGCACTTCTCCTCCCCTGCTTTCGTTCCTCGTTCTTTCTGCTGCAGTATTCCTGCATGTCCCATATTTCAATCTGACTCATCATCTCTTTATCCTCCTTTGTCTTTTCCCGTCTCCTCTTGAGTTCAGTATAGAAATATGAGTGTACGAAAAAACGGACTCAATTACTGAGTCCGTTTTGAATGCATATTTCTGTTATCGCTTATTTTACAGCGTCCTTCAGAGCCTTTCCAGCCTTGAAAGCAGGAACCTTAGTTGCGTTAATCTTGATTTCTTCTCCGGTCTGAGGGTTTCTTGCTGTTCTCGCAGCTCTCTTTCTAACTTCGAAAGTACCAAATCCGATCATCTGAACCTTGTCGCCCTTCTTCAGAGCATTTGTCATTTCATCAAATACTGCTGCTACTGCATTGCCAGCGTCCTTCTTTGACAGTCCTGCGCTCTTTGCTACTGCTTCGATTAATTCTGTTTTATTCATTCTTTTTTCCTCCATTTGTTTCAATAGATTTATAGACTTTTTTAGCGAGAGCCTTCTACCACTCAACCCTCAGATTGTAGTATATAATTTCGTTCTGTACACTAACCGTACACTATCTGAAACCCTTACCACTACGGCATTATTATAGCATATGCCCTGTTTATTTGGTAGCAGTTTTTTCTCTCTTCTTTATTTCTTCCCACAAATCGAGGCCCTCATCCACGCTGGATACATCGATGTTTCCGAACACGTGAGGGTGTCTCCTTATCATCTTCTCGCTGACGCACTGAACCACGTCATCTATGGTGAATTCCCCGGCCTCTGCCGCAATCTGCGAATGGAGAACAATCTGCAGAAGCACGTCACCCAGCTCCTCGCAGAGGTGATCCCAGTCCTTTTCGTCAATGGCGTCAAGAGCTTCGTTTGCCTCCTCAACCATGTGCTTCTTCAGGCTTTCGTGTGTCTGCTCCCTGTCCCACGGGCAGCCGTCAGGCTGGCGAAGCTTCTCGATAATATCCACAAAATCGCTGAAGGAATAGTCCTGCTCTCTTGTCTCTTTAAGAAACCTGTCTATCTCCGCCATGACATCTGCCGTTTCAACGTTGGCTGCGTTTCCGCGTACGACGGTTTCGCTCACCTTGATCCGATCCGGCTCCTCCATGCCTTCAATCATGGAATTCATCTTTCCCTTCTCATATCCGCCAAGATCCAGCGTTACGAATTCAAAGCCCAGACTCTGAAGCTTTTCCTCTGTCCCCTTTGCCATCTCCATCATTCTGCCCATTTCGCCCGGGAGACATTCTATCCTGGCCATGAAACGGGTATCGTTTCCGCTGACCTTTCCGGCAATCTCGTGACAGCGCACTCTCACCTGACTGAAGCCCTCACTCTTAAGGAAATTCTCCGCCTCATCGATGGCCTTCATCTTCTGCTCCGTAATCGTTTCCCCGTAAGGAATCCTTGTGGCCAGACATGCAAAGGCAGGCTTTTCTGCCATTTCCTTTACTCCGCCCACATCGAGTCCTGCAAGCGCCTGGCGAATCTCGTCCTTGGTAAGACCCGCCTCCTTAAGCGGGCTGGCAATGCCCAGCTCCTCAATGGCCCTGTTCCCCGGACGATAATCCGCCATGTCATCCGCATTGGTTCCATCACAGAGAACGCTTCCGACCATGTCGGCTCTCTCCTTCAGAATGCCAAACATCTCCCTCTTGCAGTGATAGCATCTGTCGATCGGATTTCTTTTTATCATTCCCACAACATGGCCCACGTCCACTTTCTTGTGGGCAATTCCCAGCCTGTCGCAGAGCTTCTCCGCATAGGCCTGTTCATCTCCCGCAAACTGCGGTCCCGAAGCTGTCAGCGCTGCAACGGCATCCGGTCTTCCCTCCTCGTCGAACACTTTACATGCAAAGGCAAGAAGGAAGCTGCTGTCCACACCGCCAGAAAGGGCTACGAGCATCTGCCCGTAGCCTTTGATTATCTCTTCTAGTTTCTTCAGTTTGTTATCAAGCATCTCCAAGCTCCTCATACTGATTCAGGAAATCCATCATCTTCTTCTGGATTGCCGCACATCCGCCCTTTTCATCTGCCGCAATGTTCATCGGCAGAAGGGGATCATGCAGTGATTTTCTGAGCAGGCACCAACCGCTGGCATCACCCGTAAAGTTGATGCGCACGCCTTCATAGTTGGGTTCTTCCAGTGACATGCCTTCTGTTGCCTTTGCATAAGCCTTAAGGTCTTCGAGAACCCTGTCTCCATATGCGCTGAAGTCTTCGGCGAGAACCGGGATCCTGAGTTCCTTCTCGTCTGCCGGATTTTCCAGCTTATCTATTACGCTGTCGATTTTCCTGCCTTCGGCAAAGAGCTTCGCGGCCTTTATCACTATCTTCGTTGCCAGATATGCTCCGTCGTCCAGGAAATAGTTTTCCTTCAGGGCCGCATGTCCCGATGTTTCAATCGCCAGCTGGGAATCTGTTCCTTCCTCGTTGAGTTCAATGGCTTTGTTGATTACATTTCTGTAGCCCCTCTTGAATCTGAGGTGCCTGAGCCCCAGTTCCTTTTCCAGGAATTCTGTCAGCTGTCTGCTTGTAATGCTGTCCGTTACAACCGTCGTTCCCGGATGATCCTCGGCTACAAGAGCTGCTGCCATGGCAACGATTCCGTTTCGTGCAATTTCTCTGCCCCTTGAATCCACTGCCGCCGACCTGTCAACGTCCGTATCGAAAATGATTCCCAGATCCGAACCGCTACCCACGACCTTCAGCGAGATTGAGTTCATCGCCTCCCTGTCCTCGGGATTCGGTGCATGGTTTTCAAACATGCCGTCCGGTTCAAGGAACTGGCTGGAGCTTATATCCGCTCCCAGCGGTTTCAACACTCTTGTTGCATAAAAACCTCCGCCGCCGTTTCCTGCATCGACCGTTATCTTCATTCCCCTGAGAGGCTGTTCGCCCATGCCGGCACCTTCAACAATCAGCTGCTTAAGGTGTTCACAGTATGGTGTCATAATGTCCGCCGGCTCCGCTTCGAAGACAAGCTTGCCCAGCCTGTGAGTCTGCTTTCCCTCCATTGGCGGCTGACCGATCTTCTCAATCTGAAGGTCCTTGTCTGATGCATATTTCAGGATCTGGGTGATGTCCTTCTTGTTGAGTCCGCCTTCGACCGTAAAGAATTTGAACCCGTTTCTGTTGTATGGCAGATGGCTTGCTGTAATCATTACCGTTCCGTCACACTGAAATTCAGGGAATACGGTTGCCATGAACATTGCCGGCGTGCTGGCCAGGCCGAAGTCATAGACTCTGCAGTCATATAGGCCAAAACCGTCCATCAGTCCGTCCAGAAGTCTTGGCCCTGAGGTCCTTGGATCTCTGCCGATTGCCAGAACCAGCTCTTCCGGTTTCTTTCCAAGCTTTTCGGAAAGCCAGATTACGAAGCCGATTGCGATTTCTCTGGCTTCATCTTCTCTTAAAGAAAGGGGTTCTCCCGGAACCCCTGTTAATGATACGCCTCTTATGTCGCTGCCGTTCTGCAGCTTTGAATACTTTTTAAACATGTTTCTGCTGTACGCCTTCCTCGATTACCATTGTCTTAAGTCTGTCAATGTGAACATCTGCGGCTTCCCTTGCCAGATTCGCATCCTTGCTCTCTATCGCCTTGAGAATTGCCTCGTGTTCTTCAGGCATATTTTCTGCCCTCTTGAAGTTATCGTAATATATGTATCTGAATCTGAGAACCAGCTCCTGGAGTTGCTCAATCATCTGAACGAGAATCTTGTTGTGACATGAATCAACGATAATCCTGTGGAATCTGGTGTCATACTTGATCATGTCCTCCATGCTTCCCCGTGTAACAGCTTCATTATAATTTGATGAAACCTCATTGAGTTCATCCAGCTGTGCAGGCTGCATTCTCTCTGCCGCGAAAAACGCTGCCAGACCTTCCAGGTCCTGACGCACTTCCAGGATTTCAACCATGTCCTCTGTTGAAATCATTGAAGCATAAGCTCCCCTTCTCGGCTCAATTGTTACAAGGCCTTCCTTTTCCAGCTTTCTGATAGCCTCGCGGATAGGGGTTCTGCTTACTCCCATTTCCTCAGCCAGTTCAACTTCCATCATTCTTGTCCCCGGAATGATGGTTCCTGTAAGAATCTGCATCTTCAGTTCTTCATAAACCATTTCTCTCAGCGGTTTATGGTTTTGGATATCAAAATTTAACATGTTGTCCTCGTCCAGTAACTTTCTCTATTAACTTCTATCATCTCTTCGCATATACGTTTCGACTGCTCAATGCTGTCGCAAAGACCGAACACCGTTGGACCGCTTCCGCTCATGAGAACGGCTCTCGGTTCACACAGTTTCTGCATCTTGTTCTTTGTATACACAACAGTAGGATACTCCTTTAATGTATAGTTTTCAAGTACATTGACCATGTTTTCTTCAATTTGAGACAGGTCTTTTGTTTTTAAAGCGGCTATCATTGCCTCGTTGTCCGGTCTCTCCGGAATATCTACCTGATCAATGCCCTTATACACGCTGGCTGTTGACACGCTGACCGCCGGTTTTGACAATACCAGATGACTCTTCAGTCCGGCAACGGGCCTTAAATCAGTACCAGTTCCGCCGGCCAGGGCGCAGTGTGTCGCAAGAGGGTCATCCGCGAAGCGCTCCTTCAGATTGATGTTTTCCGCAGCCTGCCCCATTATGCAGAACGGGACGTCCGAGCCGAGCTTCCCGCCCGTCTCGCAAAGGCCGGCAACGTCCAGACCAAGGTTCCACAGAAGGTTCAGCCCGTGCAGAACCGTAGCTCCGTTGCTGCTTCCTCCGGCCAGTCCGGCCGCTACAGGAATCCGTTTTTTTATGTGTATTCTGAGCGTTCCCCCGAACGGTCCGTACTTTTCGTTCATCAGGAGCGCCGCCTTGTATGCCAGATTCCTCTCGTCGGTCGGCAGATATTTCCTGTTTGTCGTCAGGATAATTCTGAGTTCCTCCGACGTCTCTGCCGGCTCCCACCTCATTGACACGTCATCACAGAGCAGAATCTGCTGCATTACCATCTCGACAATATGCATGCCGTTATCCAGCACACCTTTAACATCCAGCGTCAGGTTTATCTTGGCATATGATCTGAGTTCAATTTCATTCATGTCTTTCACCTAAAAAAAGAGTTTTGGGAACCTGTCCCGAAACTCATTATACCATAAATAAAATGAGTCGCGGGGAAGGTCCCCGCGACTCAATTCTGCTTATTTTTTCTTTCCGCCTTTTTTCTTGTTCTTGTTCTTGCCCTTCTGGTTCTTAGGGTTTGTTGTTCCCTTGTTTGTTTTAGCGGCCGCAGCCTTAGGTTCTTCAACCTTCTTGCCTGAATCCGTTACAACCTTGAGCTTGTACTTGCTTCCCGCATCGGCAATTGACTTCGGTGCAGATACCCTCTTGTTGGATTCTTTTCTGATCTTTTCGATAATCTCTGCTTCTATTGCCGCTTCAGCTTCCTGCTGTCTGCGGATTGCTTCTTCTTTCTTTCTCTTTTTCCTGCTTTCCTTCTCTACGACTTCCTGAACGGACTTGCCGGACCTCTTGGCTTCCTTGTAAGGATTTACGCCTTCCTTGAACTGTCTTTCTTCCTTCTTCTTCTTTTCGTCCTTCTTGGATCCTCTGACTGTGAAGAAGATCATTCCGCCCATCATCAGGAACATGAGAATCATGTAGATTGCTGTTGATCTTCCCTGATTCAGAGTCTTCATTGCGATTGTCTGCTGTTCACCAAGAGTGGTTCCGTCAGTTGCCTGAAGGTTTCTTCCTATTGTAAGGACATACTGTTCATCGCCCTTGATTCTCTTGTTCTTGTTCTTTGAGCTGAATGTGTCAGCCGCAACCAGAACGAGTCCTTCCTCTTCGTCACTGTAGTATACCTGTACCGGTATTTTGTTTCCCTTGGAGTCCTTCAGCTTGAACTGCTTCGCATTCTCGTTTCTTACCTTCTTGTTCTTTGGCTGCATCTCTTTGCTGAAGGTAATCTTTACCGAAAGGTTGTCTACTGCAACACCTTCTGTTCCGTCTTCAGGTGAAGATGTCAGGATTGTGAAGCCTGTCTTGTTTACCGCATCTGTGCCTTCATTGTCTGCTGCAAGGCATGCAGGTGCGAGCATTGCTACTGCCATCATCATTACGCAAACGATTGCGCCAATTCTTTTCATTACTGATTTTCCTCCAATTTACTGTCTCTTATTTTTCTGAAGAAGGTCTTCATTTCTTCGGAGCATTCCTCCTGCATGAGACCTGTTTCTATCTCTACAAAGTGGTTCAGCCTCTCCTCCTGGACAATGTTGAACACGCTGCCGCATGCCCCTGCCTTCGGATCCATCGTTCCTATAAACAGTTTCTCTATTCTTGCCCAGACAATTGCTCCGGCACACATGCTGCAGGGTTCGGTCGTCACATACATCTGACATCCGATGAGCCTCCAGCCTCCAAGTGCCTTTGCCGCCTGCCGTATTGCAAGAATTTCCGCATGCGCGGTAGGGTCCTTCAGTGTCTCCACCAGGTTATGTGCCCTGGCGATGATCTGCCCTTCACGCACTATCACGGCACCCACCGGAACTTCCCCGGCTGCTGCCGCCAGTCTGGCCTCTCTGAGAGCCTCTTCCATGTATTTTTTCATACGCTTTACAATGTTACCATATTTTCAGGGGGCTAGCAAGAAAAAGCTTAAACCTCTTTTTCCCACAGTTCTTCATACTCTTCTCTGAGCATTGAGTAACATCTTACCTCTCTTATCGATCTGTCATACAGTCTGTACGCTCTTCGAAGTGTCCCCTCATATGTGAATCCGCACTTCTCTATTACCCTCTGACTTCTGAAGTTTGTTTCGCTGGTTCTTATCATCAGCACTGTCAGATTGAGTTCATCGAAGGCGTATCTGATAATACGCTTCGCCGCTTCAGTCATGTATCCTCTCTTCCATCTGCTTTTGGCAAGAGAGTATCCCATTTCCCTGCTTTCTACATCCGGTCTGAACTTGTCAGGTTCCAGCCCGATGCTTCCGATTACGGTTCCCGTTTCCTTTTCGACAATTGCCCAGGTCATGTTCTGTCTGAACAGCTCTTTGATGATAAAGCGGGATTCGGCTACATTGGCATGGGGTTTCCATCCCGCATGTGGTCCCACGTCCGGATCCTTTGCATAATCATAGAGAGCTTCAGCATCCTTCTTTGACCACTGCCTCAATATTAATCTGTCAGTTTCCAGCGTCGGAACGCTAACCTTTTTTCCCATGTCCGTTTCCTTTACTCGGTTGTGCTGAGAATTTCCTTGTTCTTTTCCACCTGGCTTACCTTCATCTTTGAAACATCCTTAGGGTCAACCTCTTCATTGAGCGCCAGAATTGTCGGTCCCAGGTATACTGTCTTCAGCACTTCGCCATCCAGGGAAATCTTGCTGTACTCGGTAAAGTTCTCTCCCTTGATATAGTACTTTTCACCGATCTTGACGATGCTGTCTATCTTCATCTCCTTCACGCCCATTCTCATGTCTGTCGGTTCATACGGATTCTTTCCTCCGTAGATATAATACTTGCCGTACAGCATGTCATATGAAAGGGCTTCCAGATTCTCCTTGTATGAAGCGCTGTTTTCGTAATTCTGGTGATACTTGGTCATCATTCCCGCAGATATTCCGAGCCTCTTGAGAAGATGTGCGGATATTTCATATGCGGCAACGTCCTCGTCCTGCTTTTGCATTCCGAAGTTGCTCCATACTACATACTGGGTCTTGTACAGATCGCCTGTCTTCAGCTCATCCTCTGTCATGTCCAGTGCCGGCAGGTGGTCGCCATACATTACGAGAACGATATCTTCGTCGTAGTTCTCAAGAACCTCGGTAAGTTCTTTTACGAAAATGTCCATTTCATAAATCTGATTTGCGTAGTATTCATATCCCCATTTCTTTTCATCGCTTGGAGCCTTGGTTACTTCAATTGCCGGATCGGTAATTACCTGTTCCGTAGGGTACTTGCCGTGCCCCTGCACTGAAATGGTGTAAATGTAATCAGGACCCTTCGTGCTGTTGAGAGCATCCAGAATATTCTCCGTCAGGAGAGCGTCCTTTGCCCAGTTTTTCGGGGTTTTCACTACATTGTTCATGTATTCAAGACAGGTGAATGTGTCAAAGCCCAGATTTCTGAACACCCTGTTTCTGTTGTAGAATGCGCCTCTGTGATTGTGAATTGCATGGGACGAATAACCCATCTCCTTCAGATCGTAAGGAACGCTTTCGCATGTCTTCTCCGTAAGAATGCTCTTGTACGGATATTCTCCCGGTCCGAAGAATCTGGCACTGATTCCCGTCATGGCCTCAAACTCAACGTTGGCCGTTCCGGCTCCCACTGCAGGTACCGTCAGATATCCCGATGAGCATTCCTTCAGCATCTTCCTGAAATTCGGAATCGGATCCTTAGAGTACTCAATATCGTTTACCACTGTCGGGTCAACGAAGGACTCAAGCTGAAGGAAGATGATGTTCGGTTTTTTCTCCACATTGCTTTCGTCATCTTTTCCCGGTGTATAGATGTTGTCCTTGCCCAGCTCTCCTCCGGTAAAGATGTCCTGTATCATTTCCTCGGAATATCCCTTCGGCTTGTCAATTCCTGTTTTTACCCAGGTAATCATGAAGGAATATGCCACTCCGTTATCTCTGTATGCATAGGCCAGGTTCGGGAAGAATGTGTCCAGAATTCCCAGCTTCATTCCGCCCGTTATTGAACCCAGCGCGATTCCGATAATAAGAATGATGGATATTGCGGATTTCCTGAAGTTTACCCTTTCCGCAAGCTTCGGCGTTTTCCTGAAGAGCAGGACAATTGCCAGAACAAATATCGCAGCGCCAACGCCGATCATTATCAGGCTCTTGACCGAAAAGTAATTGGTCATTATTGACTGGGCTTCGCTCAGCGTGGCCAGGTCCTTAACGTTAAACGGCGTCATTCTGTTCGTGAGTATTACGCCGTTTGTAATGCCTATTGCAAGCCAGACGAAGGACAGCATGCATGCGGCAAATATCCTTCTCCTGAAAAGCAGCGACAGGGATATTGTCGCCATGATAAGCATGGTGTTACAGAAGAATACCAGCGGATGCTGAACCATGAACACCAGGGCCGCCACAGACGAAAGTCTGCCCAGGGACTCGATGATAAGGTCAATTACCACCGCCATGATGAACAGCATTAGTATGTGATTGTTATTTATTTTTTTAAGTATTTCTTTCAGCTTTTTCATTCGCTACCTCGTTAGCCAGCTGTCCAAATTCCTCAATGCTCAGGGTCTCAGCTCTTCTGCCCGGGTCGATACCCAGCGTCTCCAGAACTCGTCGTACATCTTCCTTCTCCATTCCTCCTGCCGATGACAGCGAGTTCAGGAGAGTCTTTCTTCTCTGTGCAAAAGCAGCCTTCACGCAGGAGAAAAATTCCTTCTCGTCCGCAAGCTGCAGTTTCTTCTCTTTTAATGGTTTCAGTGTCAGCACCGTTGAATCGACCTTCGGTCTTGGCACGAAAACCTCTTTCGGTACCGATGCCACTTTTTCCACGTCACAGTAATACTGCACCGCTACCGAAATGGCGCCGTAAACCTTGCCTCCCGGTCCGGAACGGATTCTGTCGGCCACTTCCTTCTGCATCATGACTGTGATGCTGTCCGCCGGCACCCCCTCCTCAAGAAGCTTCATTATTATCGGTGTTGTAATATAGTAAGGAAGATTTCCTATTACGCGGACCGCTCCGCCAAAGCTTCCCTTTTCCCGTTCCTCTGAAATGATCTCCTTCAGATCCGTTTTCAGAATGTCCCGGTTAATTACCTCCACGTTATCAAAAGAAGACAGAGTCTCTTCCAGCACGGGAATCAGTCTGGCGTCGATTTCGATAGCGATAACCTTTGCCGCCGTTTCTGCAGCTTCAGCTGTCAGCACTCCTATTCCCGGTCCGATTTCAATGACCAGATCATCTTCGCCGATTTCCGCCCCTTCAATTATCTGTTCCAGAACATGCCTGTCGGTGATGAAGTTCTGTCCCAGACTTTTCGACAGCTGGAAATTGTGTCTGTCTCTTATCTCTTGAATTGTCGATGGTGATGTTAAATCCATTATAAATCTCTGAGAGCTTCCTCTATTTCTTCTCTGGATATTCCAAATCTGTTCAGTCTCTGGAGAAAGGTCTTGCTGTTTGCAAAACCAAGACCGAGCCTCTTGCCCAGCTCGGTTCTCCTCTTTGCCGCATCGTCAGTTCCCGCAAGTCCCCATCTGAACATGTCATCAGGTGAATAGCTTTCTGCTGCAGCGGCTTCTCCCGCCCTGGCTTTTTCAAGGGCTTTTCTTATGCTTTCGGGACTGGCATTTTCTATTCCTATATCCCCGTCTTTTTCGGCATCTTCCCTGTCGAGAAAGGCTTCCCGCGCACCGGGGAATTTCTCCAGAATTCGCTTTCTTATCTGTTCCCCCGCGTGGTCCGGATCAGTGAATACGATTATGCCTGTGGTCTCGTCTGCCTTTGCAATAAGGTCCCAGGTTGCGGGTCTGATGCCGTATCCGTGGGTCTCAATGGTCAGGGCGTCAATGCTCCTCTTTATTGCGGCAGTATCATCTCTGCCTTCTACGACTATCGTTTCTTTAATCTTCATCAGGAATGTAAATCGTCTCTCCCGGCTTGACCAGCTTCAGTTTTTCTCTGGCCTGGTCCTCAATGTTCTCTTCATCATTGACGTCCTTAAGGTCTTCCTTCAGCTGTTCCTGCTGCGCCTTAAGCTGGTCCTGCTTTTCCTGGGCTTCCTTCTGTTCCTGTTTGAGCATGACAATATTGGCGATGGAGGCGCCGAGCAGAACCAGGAGAACAATGACTATTACAGCGATCAGAAGACGTCTGCGACTGCGCTTTTTCCTGAGAGCTCTCTTCCTTCGGATTCTTCTCTCATCGCTTGCGGTCTTCTCGCGTTCCTCTTCCTGCTGGGCAGCCTGTCTCCTTTCCTGCCTTTGCATCCTCGCTTCATCCATGTCGATGACGCGACTGGTCTTCTTGAATTGTCTGCTTCTTCGTTTCTTTCTTGCCATTATGGTAGATAATTTCTAGGATTCTTGAATTCACCGTGATCCATTACACCGAAGTGAATGTGGGATCCGAAACTGTTTCCCGTGTTACCTGCTTCTGCAATGTGCTGGCCCTGGAAGACCTTGTCTCCCACGCTTACCAGCAGCTGGCTGTTATGGGCGTAGTATGTCTGGATTCCGTTCTGGTGGTCTATTATTACCAGGTTTCCGTATCCGCCCATCCACCCGGCGTGAACAACTGTGCCGCCATCTGCTGCCAGAACGTCGTTACCTGTTGCACAGCCCATGTCAATGCCCTGATGCTGTCTGCCCCAACGCCACTTGAACTCTGAAGTAACTGTATATGTTCCCGGATTTGCCGGCCAGATATATGTTCCCGAACCGACTGTCGGCGGTCTTTCCTTTGTTCCCACTCTTACGATTTTTTCAACAGGCTTCTGTTCAACTTTGTTCTTCAGGTTCTCTGTTTCGACAACGCTGCCGTTGATTGAAACCGTCCTGTCGGTGATCTGGCTCAATCCCTTGTGGCCCTTCTGGTCCACTTCAGTGTATCCCTCGTAGAGATCCTTATCCTTTTTCTTGATGGTCTCGTACGGAGTCTTCTCAACATATGTTCTCTCTTCGGTAATCTGTACCGTCATGAGCGGTGCGGTTTCGTGAATTATGAGAGTGCTTCCTACAACCAGCTTCTCAGGGTTGATTCCCGGATTGTCTTTAATGATGTCCTTTTCCTTTACGCTGTGAACCTTGGCAATTTCCTTAAGCGTCTGTCCTCTCTCGACGGTAACAACTGTCTCCTTCACGCTGTCTGTGCACAGTCTGTCCACCATCTGCTTTTCGCTCAGCACGTCTCCCAGCGGCGTATTGCTCTTTCTGGCATCAACCTTCTCGATGACTACTGCCTCTATGATTTTCGCGCCTTTTTTATTGCTGGCGTACCTGTCCTTGATGTCCTCGAAGACTTTTGCTGCAGTATCCTTGTCCTTGACTGCTCCGATCTTCTGTCCGTCAAGGAAAATTCCATATGCCTTGACATTGATCTCGTTAAGATAGGTCAGTCTCTTCAGCACGTCGTCTGATGAGTCAATCATTATGTCCTTGTTAAGAGTGTAAACTCTCCTGAACTGAATGTCGTCACGGGCGTCAATTACCACGTCAACGTTCTTCTCTTCCGAAAGTGCTCCCTGCACCATCTCCGTAATCTGAAGAACGTCATCCTTGTTCTTGACATATCCCAGCTGATTTCCGTTATACGAATATTCGTATGCGGTGCAGTAGTTAAATGCTGCCGCCGTTCCTACTGCAAAGACAAGAATAATTGTAAATGCAATCAGCAGCGGTTTCTTCTTTTCGTCGCAGAAATTCAGGAAATTGCAGGCCTTTGCAACTACAGGATTTGTCTTCCGTCTTTCGATTCTCGCCGCTGCGAGAGCTTCCGCCGTTCTTGTCGCTTCGTTTCTTATTCTTTCGCTTTCCGCCTGAAGACGCAGCTTTTCCTCTTCGGAGGTTGTTGCTCGGATTTCTCTTCTCTTGGATGTTCCCAGCAGGTCCCTGAGTGAAAAAGCGGGTACCGGCTGAATTTCCGTCTGGACAGTCTGTCCGTGAACGCTTACAATTCCGCCGCCCTTTTTTGCCAGGGCTTCGGCTACTCTCTGCTGCCTCTTTATCTCTTTTCTTTCAGCTCTCTTCTTCTTGACAGCTTCCTTTCGGAGTCTTCTGTCTTCGTTCTTTCTGTCTTCCTGTATCTTCTTGAGTCTGCGCTGCTCGGCCTTTTCCGCCTCGCGCTTTTTCCTCTGTATTTCACGCTGTTCGGCAATCAGGCGAGCTCTCTCGTACTTTTTCCTCTGGGCTTCTTTCTGTTCCTCCAGCTTTTTTCTTGCCGCTTCATTCTTTCTCTCTATTGCCGCAAGGCGTTCTGCTTCTTTCGCTTTTCTCTTCTCTTCGGCCTGCCTTTTTTTCTCGGCCTCCGCCTGTCTCTTCTCCTCTGCCGCCTGTTCTCTTGCTATCCTTCTCTGCTTTTCCGCTTCCAGGCGGGCAAGCCTTTCCCTCTCTCTCCTGAGTTCTATGGCAGCCCTTCTTTCGGCTTCCAGTTTTTCCTTTTCTATTTTCTTCTGAATATCCTTGAGCTTGCGTGCTTCTGTTTCCTGCTTCTCAACAGCTTTTCTGTGCTCTTCCTGAAGAATGTTCTGATTTGCTTCCGACTTCTTTTCTATCTCCTGTCTTCTGATTCTGGATTCAGCGGCAATCTTTTCGGCTTCCTTAAGCGCCTTTCTCTTTTCTTCCGCTTCCCTTTGCTTCTGAAGGAGACGTTCCCTTGCCTCCATTTCGCGAATCTTGGCTTCCTTTATCTTTAATTCCTTGTCCGCCTCTTTTTTATGGATGTCAGCGAATTCACTCTCTGCATCCCATCTTGCGTGCTCGATTACTGCGCGTTCCGCTGCGAGAACCGCTTCCTCGTCAAGTTTCGTTTCCGTCGGTTTTTCTGCAACCGAAAACTCCCCGCTTGCTATTTCCTTAACCGGGGTATCTGCCAGCTTTTCTGTCTGCGCTTTCAGTCTTTCGATTTTCTCCTTCAGATCCTGTACGTCATCAAAAACCTTCTGGACGTTTTCTCCCTGACCGGCCAGGGCTTCATCCCGTTCCTGATTTACGCTTTTGTTATCAGACTGATCTTCTCTTCCGTTATCTCTCTGAAACATTGGCACCTTTCTCCTGTATCAAGCATTCCCGTATCTCTGCACAGCGGGCACTGGTATTTCATGTCCATGTAATCAAGCTCAAACCCGTTATCTGTAAGCAGGAAAGCTTTCTCCGTGCTTATTCTGTCTATCTTCTCTTTTATCTCCTCTGTCGCTTCCCTTTTATCTACTCTGTTAGAAACAGCAATTCTGGAAAGAGAGCTTGCCAGCCTCTGTTCTTCTTCGTCGATTTCCCTGATTCTCGGCACCTTGCTGTATACTTCCTCTTTTCTTTCCCCGGCTTCCCGTTCCTCACGTTCTCTCAGGTAGTCGTAATACTTCATCCTGTCGCTGTTTGTGATTCCGTCTGCCTTTGCATTGCTACCGTTTTCGGCATACCAGTTTTCAAGAATCCTGTTTACGTAGTTTATACTGGGACTTGAAATTCCCGATGTCTTGGCGCATGCATCGAGAACAGTCTCCATCCTGAAGCCCATTCCATCAAACCACGTATCCATGATTCGCGTTTCTTCCTCGGTCGGATTTCTCTTGAAGCCCAGCGCCTGGAAGACTCTCTTGTAATCCACATTTCGGCCTTCAACCTGTTCCAGATGTGCGCTTACCTCTTCCATTGTTCTGAGGCCATCCGTGATCCAGTTTCTGATAACGGCTCCCACATATCTTACTGCCTTCTTGTTTCTCTTGGCGCAGTATTCAAATGCAAAACCAACGACCTCCGGATCGGTTCCGAAATCGTTTATCCACGAAAGAACCTCTCCCATTTCGGATCCGCTGATTACCCGTCCAAGGGCCTTCTCGATGCGGGCGAACATGTCCTTGTATTCCTGGTTTGCCATCTGCGCATTGATGCCCTGCTCCGATGAGAACTGCTGGGTTTCTTCGTGAGTTCCGTACAGCATGTTCTTAAGCAGCACGAATTCAACGTCATAATCCAGGCTGTTATCGGAAGCCTTTCTGATCTTCCTGATTACGCCCATCTTCTCCCAGTAGGTCCATGCCTTGAGCACATCCTCTTCTTCCATCATGAGCTGCTTAGCAATGTCTCCGTTATCAAATTCAACTCCCAGATTTGTGTACATGAGAGCGAAGAGATACACCTTGACATATCCTTCCGGGGCGGACACCATATATTCATTTATGAACATGTTTTCCACATTCGTATCCAGCAGAAAATAGTCCTTTGTCTTTTCCCTTTTGAAACTCATATCTTAAAACCCGCCGATGTTGCCGCTTCCGGCACTGTCTACAAACTTGGTTATCTTATCCAGCCATGCAACCTTGACCGTTCCCGTAGGACCGCTTCTCTGCTTGGCCACGATGACTTCACACTCACCCGGTGCTTCCGAGTTTTCGTTGTAATAGTCGTCTCTGTACAGGAATACCACAATATCCGCATCCTGCTCAATTGATCCCGATTCTCTCAGGTCTGCCAGCATCGGTCTGTGATCCGTTCTCTGTTCCGGATTTCTGGAGAGCTGTGAAAGAACGATGACCGGACAGTCCAGCTCTCTTGCCAGCAGTTTCAGATTCCTTGTGATAACCGAAACCTCCTGGGTTCTCGAGTCCGCTCTTCCTTCCGGATTCATCAGCTGCAGATAGTCGATTATTACAAGGTCCAGTCCGGACTCGGCCTTCAGTCTTCTGCATTTGCTCTTCATTTCAACAATGCTTGTTCCCGGCGTATCGTCGATGTTGATCTGTGCGCCCGAAAGAGCATCCAGGGCCATGTGCACATCGTCCCAGTCACGTCTTTCAAGTCTGCCGGTCTTCATTTTCTGCATCTCAACCTTTGACTCCATGGCCAGAAGTCGCTGACCCAGAGATTCTCTTGACATTTCCAGACTGAATATCATTACCGATGCCTTTCCCTTTGTTGCCGCATTGAGGGCCAGGGATAATGCAAAGGCAGTCTTACCCATTGCCGGTCTTGCCGCCAGAACGATAAGCTCTGACTTCTGAAGTCCGGAAGTCATTCTGTCAAGATCCTTGAAGCCGGTTGTTACGCCTGTAAGACCTCCCTCAAGCTTGGACGCCTTGTCTATCGCTTCAATGTTTTTAACAAGTACTTCCTGAAGAGGTACATACCTGCCCTTCTGCCTTGACTGTGATATTTCAAATATTCCGTTTTCCGCGTAGTCCAGAAGCTGTCCGGCATCCATGCTCCTGTCATAGCCTTTCGCCACGATGTCGTCTGCCGTTTTTATCAGTCTTCTGGTAGCTGCCTTCTCTGATACGATCTTCGCGTATTCAGCCGCGTTAGCAGTCGTTGGAGTCGCAGATGAAAGACCTGAAACGTAGGCTCTGCCGCCAACCATGTTCAGGCTTCCTCTCTTGTCCAGTTCTTCCGAAACAGTAAGTGCATCAACAGGTGCGTTTATTGCCGCAAGATCAAAGACGGCGCTGAAAATCTCTTTGTTGTTCGGATCGTAGAAATCGTCGGCTCTTACTAGCTCAACAACCTCATTGAGGGCGTCCTTCGAAAGAAGTGCTGCACCCAGAACGGACTTCTCCGCTTCTAAATTGTGGGGAGGGATTCTCTCTTCCATTACACTGTTACCTTTACTTTAATATTTGCTGCAACTTCCGGGAACAACTTTACTGTTACCTGTGTTTCTCCTGCCTGCTTGATTGGTCCCGCCATTTCAATCTTCTTCTTGTCCACATCGATGCCTTCCTGCTCCTTGAGAGCTTTTGCAATGTCCATCGATGTTACCGAACCGAAAAGCTTTCCGTTTTCGCCGCCCTTTGATTTTACTATGAGCGTGATCTTTTCGAGCTCGTCAGCTTTCTTCTGGGCTGCCGCTTTTTCTTCGGCTCTCTTTTCCTCGGCAATGGCCTTCTGCTTTTCCAGATTTCTCACATTGCCCTGTGTGGCTTCCTTGGCAAGGCCCTTCGGAATGAGCATGTTGCGTGCATATCCGTCGTTAACCTTTACAACGTCTCCTGCCTTACCTGTTCCCTTTACATCTTTTGTAAGGATTACAATCATTATTTTATCCTCCTATTGTGTTGCTTTTGTGCAGATAGTCTTCAATGTCGGCGAGAATTTCTTCCGGTGGTGTGTCCGTTCTGACACCAGCCGTATTCATGTGCCCGCCGCCTCCGAAATGTTCCATGACGTATTGAACATTTATGGTTCCCAGAGATCTTGCGCTGACTACCGTCTGGCCCTTTTCATTTCTGCCTGCAACGAAGCTGGCTTCAATGCCTTTGATGGTCAGCAGCTCATCTGCCACCTGGGAGTTTGTTATCTGTGTATTAATCGTATGTCCGTCGCAGATGGACATTGCAATTTTGCCGTCAATGATTCTGGCGTTTGCGATTCCCTCTGCTCTTGCTCTGAAGTTTTCCGCGTTGTCCTGGAAGTACTTTCGTACATGCTGCAGATCGGCGCCTGCTCTCTTGAGCCAGGATGCCGCTTCAAATGTTCTTACTCCTGCCTTTACTGCGAATCTGTTTGTATCCAGCATGATGCCTGCAAGAAGTCCGTTTGCTTCCATTGTCGACAGGTTCTTTCTGTCAATGATGTACTGGAGAATTTCCGTAACCAGCTCCGACGCAGATGATGCATATGATTCCATGTATGAAAGGGTCTGGTTCGGAAGGCAGTCCTCTGCCTTTCTGTGGTGGTCGATTACCGCCAGCTTTTCAACCATTTCAACTAGTCTCAGGGACTCTACAAGCATCGGTCTGTGAGCGTCTACTACAACCACCAGCGAATTTCTGTCCGCAAGGGAAATTGCCTTTTCTTCAGAAATGAACTCATAGGCTCCGGTTTCCTTCGCATCGGCTATGATGTCTGTCATGCTCTCGTTGCTGTCTCCGAGAACAATATATGTGTCCTTTCCGGAAAGGCTTGCCAGTCTGTGAATTCCCAGCGCTGCTCCGAAGCAGTCCATGTCCGGGTTCTTGTGACCCATTATGAATATCTGTGAGGACTGGCTCATGAGAGTATTCAGTGCATGTCCGATTATTCTCGATTTGCCTTTGTTTCTCTTTTCTACGCTTGTGATTCCGCCGCCGTAGTACTGGAAGTTCTTTATGTTCTTCACAACAGCCTGGTCTCCGCCGCGACCCAGTGCCAGGTCAAGGGCCTCCTGCGCATAGTCATCGGACTCGGCAAGTGTCTTTGCGCCCATTCCGATTCCCACGCTCAGGGTAACAGGGAAGTCGGCGTCTGTTTCTATTGCCTTGATTTTGTCCAGTACGGAGAACTTGTCGGCTACCAGCTGTTCGTAGTTTCTGTGCGTTATTGCAAGCTCATAGAGATTGTCTCTGTATTTGACTATCATGGCGCCCATGTCGGCGGCCCAGTCTCTGATGAATCTTTCGATTGTCGCCGCAATTCTCACTTCAACGGCATCACTCGTGCTGGCGGAAAGCTCGTCAAAATTGTCCACGTTAACGAGCATCATGTAAACTCTTTCACTGTTGTACAGCTCCTTCAGTTTCTCGTAAGCCGTCACATCGGTAAAGATCATGACAACCGACAGGTTTTCGTTTTCTGCTTTTTCCTCCGGGTCTCCTCCGAGGAAGCTGCAGCCGATTCTGAATTTCTTGTCGTTTCTCTGAATATACAGAGGTTTGTCCTCTTCCGCCGCCTTGATGAACTCCGGCATCTTGATTCCGGTCAGTGCGAATATGTCATAATCCACAATGCCGTCATATTTGAACACCTCTGCGATTTTACTGCTTGCTCTGGTTACCTTGCCCTGGGCATTTACTATGCACATGGGCAGTGGTGAATAGTAGGCCAGCAGCTTTTCGATTCTTCCTACGTACATTTCTTTCTCCTGTAAAAAAACGCGCAATAAGGCATATTATCGTAACGTATATTATACCAAGAAGCCCCTGATATTGCAAAATGTTCTTTCCTTAATATGTATATAACAAAAGAGCGCATCGGATGATGCGCTCGGAGCTGTTGCTTTTGCATTATTGTTAGTCAGCAACGTAAGGCAGCAGGGCTACGATTCTAGCCTTCTTGATTGCCTTAGTAACTTCTCTCTGGTGAATAGAGCAAGTACCTGTGATTCTTCTAGGAAGGATCTTACCTCTTTCAGTAACATACTTCTTCAGAGTTTCAACGTCCTTGTAATCTATTTCCTTGGTCTTGTCTGCGCAGAACTGGCATACTTTCTTTCTTCTCATACCGCCGCCACGTCTTCTGTTATCATAAGCCATTGAAATGGTCTCCTTTCTGTTAGGATTATGTCTTTAGAATGGAATGTCGTCATCCTGCAGTGTCTGGAAGCCGCCGGGAACATCAATGTCCTCGCCGCCTGCCGGTTTAGCCGGTGCTTCCTGGTATCCGCCGCCCTGCTGGCCGCCGAATCCTGTCTGTCCACCCTGGCTGCCGCTCAGGAATTCAACTCCACCGTAATTGTTTGCAATTACATCTGTTGTGTAAACGGTTCTTCCGTCTTTCTCGTAACTGCCCGTCTGGATTCTTCCGTTAACGCAAACCTTGCTTCCCTTCTTCAGAAATCTGTCACAGTTTTCAGCAGCCTTGCCGAATACTGTAATAGGGATGAAGCTTGTCTTCTTGTTGTCACCAAAGCCGTCGTTTACGGCGATGCTGAACTTGCAGATTGCTGTCTGGTTTGCTCCGGTTGAATATCTCAGTTCCGGATCTCTAGTCAGGTTCCCAATAAGTATTACACTGTTCATCTTTGTTCCCCCTTTTCTTATTTCTGATCTCTGTTGTCGATCAGGTGTCTCATTACGTTGTCTGAAATCTTGAGTCTTCTGTCAAGTTCCTTTGGCAGAGTTGGAGCTGCCTTGAACTCGATAACAACGTAATATCCTTCAGTCTTCTTCTGAATTGGATATGCGAGCTTTCTCATTCCCCATACGTCTACATTTCCGACTTCGCCTTCTGAAGCGATAATTTCCTTAACAGCTTCGATAGTGGCTTCCTTCTTCTCGTCTTCCAGTGTAGGATCGATGATGAACATTACCTCATAGTTTGTCATTGTTTCACCTCCCTATGGACTAAATGGCGACGGTCCTTCCCGTCGCAAGGATAATCATCCCGGCCCCGTGCCGAGACGCTGCGCGTAAACACACGCTCATACATTATACATCATGCCGCCATTAAATCAAGCGGTTTTTTGCCTCATTTCAGTTTCTCCAGCTGTTTGTTGTGATTCTCGCTGATTATCTCATAAAAATAGGCAACTTTCCTCGCAACCTTGCTGTCCCAGGCCGGGTCGGCGGCGTATGTTCTGTTTACAGAATCGATTGTATTGCCTTTGTAGTAAGGTCCCGAAGGATCCAGATAGTTCTTTGCCAGAACTCTGCCAACAGTATCCAGACATTCGTTTACCGATGAGAACCCGCTGTATCCGTATCCGCACACGTTGTTCGGGTGGAACTGCATGGTTCCGTAGGCGCTTTCATGTGATGCTATTCCAAGCAGAAGCAGACAGTTCAGGTTGTAATCCTGCTCCAGCTGATAAAGTGTCTCCTCGGTTCCCACAAGCTTGTATCTCGTTACCAGTTTCAGATCCTCCACGGTTACTCCGCTTGGCTTGCTCATGTCCATTACCTGAACCTCATCGTATGAGTATGCAGGTATCTCCTCCTGCTCCAGGACGTAGTCAACCGTCTCCTGTCTCAGGGCGTCCGCAAGGTCAGCCTTCCCGGCATCGGATTTCTTCTTTTCTCCATTTCCCGAAAGCTGCAGGCCTCCCAGCAGTGCCCTGCGGCTCTCGTCGTTAAGAATCATTCTCCAGCTGTTATCCCCGTCGTCTTCCATGGCCATGTAGATTTCCACAGAAGTTCTGTCTTCCTTTTCCGCCGCTTCAGCAACCTGCTTTTCATAGATTTTCAGGCACTGTCTGCCGAGCTTTTCCTTGTCTTCAATGTCCTTTGAGTAGAGATTGTCCATGACATATTTATAGGACTTCTTTTCGTAGGCTTCCTTTACCCCCGAAAAGTCGCGGTTCGTCACCTTGACCTTCGCAACAGCCACGTCTCCCTTTTCCAGGGCCTCTTCGATCTCGAATTCAACGTTATTCAGAGCTTCAGTCTGAATTTCGTCAAGCTCCTCGCAGCCCCTGTATTCCTCAATGACCTGCTGCTGCCCGGAGCTGAGCCCGTTAAAGTAATCCTCTACGGCTTCCGCCGGCTCGTCTTCTATGACTGCCGCCAGTCCCGTTGACATGAGAGTGCTCAATATGAATGCCAGTATTGTGTTTAATATTCCGTTCATTTCCTATGCAATATCCCGCCTGCTATTTCCACAACTTTTCGGGATACTCACCCTTGTCCTTCTTTGACTGCAGTTCGTCCATAACGCCCTGCTTGTCTTCCTTGTAGGTTACACCTACCCACTTGTCGTGGCACGGCAGCACCCTGACGGTCGCCTTGCCCTCCTTAATGAGCTCGTCAACTGTACGCGGCAGCAGGAATTCTGCCTTCATCGGGTTTGAAGGCACTTCATTTCTGAAGAATGCCTCGATGCGCTTTTCGGTTTCATCTATGAATCCGCGGGTAAAGCCCCAGAAGTTCATTGAAACCTGCGTTCCTTCAGGAAGAGGAATCCATGCATCGTCAGCCTCGTCGTAATAACAGATGTCCCCATCCTTTCTCTGTATTTTGAATCTCTCCACAATGTCTTCAAGGAATCCGTCGGCGTCAACCTCGCATACTCCTCTCGTTACATGTCCGTTTTCGGTTATGGTGTTTTCCAGCTTGTATCCTGCCATGCAGAAATCGTAAACCTCGCCGTCTGCCTTTGCATTTGCCAGATATTCGTAAACGCTTACAAATCCGCCCGGTCCGTAGTAATCGTCCGCATTTATTACGAGAAACGGCCCGTCGATGAGATGGCGACACGCATAGATTGCGTGGGAAGTGCCCCATGGCTTTTCTCTTCCCTCCGGAATCTCAAAGCCTTCAGGAATGTCCGCCAGATCCTGATATGCGTATTCGATTTCCATGAATCTGCCGGCTCTTTCGTCAACGATTTCCCTGAAAATGTCCCTGTGCTCTTCGCGAATTACAAAAACGGCCCTGTCGAATCCCGCCATCATTGCATCGTAAAGCGAAAAGTCCAGAATGATTTCTCCCGCTTCTGTTATCTTATCTACCTGCTTCAGGCCTCCGTATCTTGACCCCATGCCTGCAGCCATAATTACCAGTGTTGGTTTTGCCATGATTCAGTCCTCTCCCTCTGAAATTGTTTTTTGATATTATAGCACGACTGATGCTTTTCCAAAAAGCACTAATAATGGTATAATGCTTTTATGAGTAACAAACTGACAATAGTAACAGGATATTTCGGAGCCCCGGTCCTTAAGGTTGCCGAGGAGCTTGCCGACAAAGAAAACTGCCCTCTTGTAATTCTCGACAGGGAAATCGAAAAGCGTGACGGCCGCACAATCAGGCGCCTGGTCATGATGGAGGGTGAGCATTCCTACAGAAACCATGAATACGAACACCTGGCAGAGCTTGCAAAGGCAGACGAGACCATGATTGTCGCCTGCGGAGACGGCGTTCTCCACGATGAGGATTCCCGGGAGATCATAGACGCAGGAAAGCTTGTAATCGTCGGCGGTGACATGAGCGCGGACGATCTATGGGCAGCAGCAAGACAGCTTACAGATTCCTATCACGCATTCATGAGCTTCGGAACGGATGAAGAAAAGCGAAAGGCCTTTGACGGCCTTCTCGAAAGACAGAGAATATTATTCGGAGGTAAATTATGATTCAGAAAAGAGACGATGCTGCCCGTGAGGCAGCAGTTGAAGTAGCCAGAAAAATGGTGGCGGCAGCACTTACAGCACCTAAGGGCTGCGGCGTTGATGATGTTGACGCTGTAATACTGACCGGTGAAGACAAGGATGTTCTCGCAGGACACATGAGAGACATTGCGGAAGAAACGGGCGAGGATTTCTATGCAAGAGATGCCGGCAATGTAGACAACAGCGCCTGCGTTGTCCTTATCTGGGCAAAGGATGAACCGCTTCAGCTGACAAACTGCAGCCTCTGCGGATTCGCGGACTGCAGAACCAACCGTGCATCGGGCGCCGTTTGCGCATTCAACATAACCGATGCAGGCATTGCTGTCGGTTCGGCAGTATCCGTTGCGGCAGATAACCGCATCGATAACAGAGTTCTCTTTTCCGCAGGAAAAGGCGCTGCCAGAATGGGCCTTTTCGGAAAGGAAGTCAGGGTCTGCTACGGCATTCCGCTCTCCGTTTCATCAAAGAGCGTCTTCTTCGACAGAGGCGATCAGGACGTAGCGTTTTAAGGAGCAGAAATGAAAATCATTCCTAATATCCCGGCTGCAGTCAAGCTGTTCCGGGAGGTGAAATCTTTTAATAAAAATCTGAAGAAAATAGAAGATGCAAAGGCAGCCGGCGACTTTGAAGAGGAGCGCAAATGGATTCTGGATTCAACCTCCACCTTCGGTCCGATGATCATGAAGGATTTCGGTTGTGATCTCCACGTGCACGGCGAGGAGAACATTCCCGACAGAGGTCCGGTTGTCATCGTTGCCAACCACCAGAGCTATGCCGACATACCAACCCTCATGGCAGTTTTCCGCAAGTTCCAGTTCGGCTTCATTGCCAAGCAGTATCTTGCCAAGGCTCCGTTTCTCGGTCCGTGGATGCCCCGCATCCGTTCCGTCTTCATCGAGAATGACAATCCGCGTTCCTCACTGAAGGCAATTAACACGGGAATCGAATACATTAACGACGGCTTCTCCATGGCAATCTGTCCCGAGGGCACCAGAAGCAAGGGGCCGTTCGTTGGTCCTTTCATGAAGGGTGCAATGAAGCTGGCAACAAAGCCGGGAGTTCCCAGTGTTCGCGCTCCCATTAACGGAACCTACAGAACATTCGAGGAGACCGGTGTGGCTCGGGGAGCCCGCATCGATGTAAGCGTTCATCCGCCAATAGAAACTGCCGGCATAAGCCGTGCAGAAGAAAAGCTCCTTTCTGACAGGGTTGAGGAAATTATCAGAGCAGGAGTTGAAGAAATTGTATCAAAAGAGCAGGCCTGAGGCCTGCTTCTTATTTTTTTCCTTTAATTGTCTTCTCGGCCCTTTACCTCCTGTGCAAATTCATCCTTGCACTTTGTGAGGCAGTCCAGTATCTTGCCCGAAAATGCTCCGCATTCTCCAATCATGAGCATTTCGTAAGCCGTTTCCGGGGTGAAGGATTTTTTATAACTTCTTTCTCCGGTCAGCGCCTCATAGCAGTCTGCAACGGAAACTATCTGTGCCCATATCGGAATGTCTTCTCCCTCAAGTCCGATTGGATATCCCCTTCCGTCGTACTTTTCATGGTGGTAAAGGCAGATGTCTCTGCTGAGTCTGGTCAGTTCTTCTCCCCATGCCTTAGGCGCCTGCTCAAGAAGCTCGTATCCTTTTTCCGAATGCTTCTTCATTATCTCCCATTCCTTCAGGTCGAGCTTTCCCGGCTTCAGAAGAATTTCATCCGGAATCATTATTTTTCCTATGTCATGCATTCCACTGGCTCTGGTTATCATTTCAACGGACTCTTCTGTCAGACCGTATTCCGGATAGTTTTTCATGATTTCCGTTGCAAGAATCCTTGTAAGGCCTCTGACCTTCCTGGTGTGTTCTCCGCTTTCCGTATCACGGATTTCCACGGCATTTATGAGCAGGTCTATTACCTCGTCGTTGGAATCTTCCAGTGAATTCTTCAGCCTTATCAGGTTTCTTTCCATTTCAAAGGCTCTGCCCGTGCGTCTCCAGATTGCAACATATCCTATTACCAGTCCGCATCGGAGCACTATTTCTGCCACGAAGGAATACACTTCGCTGCCCTGCATGGCAAAAGGAATGAACAGGGTTCCTATTGCCGCTGCGAAAAGAATTATTCCGTTGGAAATCTTCGGCATGGTGGCAATCATCGGAATTATAAGCAGAAGTGCCGCCAGAGAAACGGAAATCATTCCGCCCGTAGCTCCCTGCTCGGCGGTATGCATGTTGTTTGCCCCGGTTATCATGGCAACGGCCACAAGTAAAATAAGGAAATAAAGCATGCCGGAGATTTCCAGCAGCCTTATTTCCTTCTTTTCGTATTTGTCTCTGGAATGAATGTTTTCCTGAATTACAATCATTGCGATTGATGCGAGCATCTGGCCAATTATCATGCCCATTGCACCGGATGCCCTCAGGCAGAACATGTCATCGTACATCAGGTCGGACACACACCAGAAAAGAGAGCTTCCGAAAACAATTATCGGACCCCCAAGCAAAATGATGTAATTATGTCTGAAATAAAACTTCTCTCTTTCAAAGTCCGGCGTAGTCTTTTCTGTCTGCATGATCAGATACCCATTCCAAATCTGTCTCTTACTCTCTTCATGACCGGCTCAGCTATTGCGTTTGCTCTTTCGGCACCATTGTTGAGTACCCTGATGAGTTCCTCCGAGTGGCGGATTTCCTCATAATTCTTCTTTATCGGTGCAAGCGCTTCCTGTGTTACGGCTACCAGTTCTTTCTTCAGATCTCCGTAACCCCTCCACTGCTGGTTTGCAATGATTTCATCTACGGTTTTTCCGCTGAAGGCGCTGTAGATATTGAGCAGATTGCTTACTCCCGGCTTTGCCTCAGGGTCAAATCTGATTTCCCCGTCGGAGTCAGTTGTTGCTCTCATAATGGACTTCTTGATCTTGCTGTCCTCATCAAGCAGAGAAATTCTGGAATGTTCATTCTCTGCTGACTTGCTCATCTTGGATGTAGGATCATCCAGGGCCATGATTCTTGCTCCGGCCTTCATGAATCTTCCGTCCGGAACAACGAATGTATCTCCGTACTTGTTGTTCACTCTTATGGCGATGTCTCTTGTAAGTTCAATGTGCTGCTTCTGGTCATTTCCTACCGGAACGATGTCCGTGTCATAGAGCAGGATATCTGCCGCCATGAGAACCGGATAGGTCAGAAGACCTGTTCCAACGGATTCCTTTCCTCCGCTCTTCGCCTTGAACTGAGTCATTCTGGAAAGCTCTCCCGTATATGAGTTGCAACAGAGGATCCATCCAAGTTCGGCATGTCCCGGAACCTGTGACTGTACGAAAATGATTGACTTCTTAGGGTCTACCCCGATTGCCATGTAGAGTGCAGCCACGTCCAGGATATGCTCTCTCAGCTCTTTCGGATCCTGCGGAACTGTAATGGCATGTTCATCGACTATGCAGTAGATGCATTCGTGATCCTCCTGCAGTTCCACAAACTGCTTAAGCGCTCCCAGATAGTTTCCTATGTGTATGTTTCCCGTTGGCTGTACGCCTGAAAATACTCTCTTCATTCTGTTCTCCTATATGTCCAGCATTGTCTGCTCTGAACCGTTGTCTTCTTTTTCTTCTTTGTCTTTCTTTCCTGCTGCTTTTTTAGCGGCCTTTTCTGCTTTTGCTTCTTCCTTCTTTGCTTCGGCCTTCTTCTGCTCTTTCTGTTTCTGGGCGAGCTCCGCATCTCTGGCGCGCTCTTCTTCGTTGATCACCTTCGACATTGAAATGATTTCCACATCTTCTCCGGTTCTCATTATCTTAACGCCCTGGGTTGCACGTCCGAGCTTGTTGATTCCCTTGGCCTCTATTCTTATTACGGTTCCCTTGGAATTGATAAGCATTACTTCATCGCTGTCATCAACGACGATTGCCCCGATAAGGTGACCGGTCTTCTTGAACTTGCTCTTGTCATATGTGAGCAGTCCCTTGCCGCCTCTGGCCTGAACCTTGTATTCCTCAACAGGTGTTCTCTTGCCGTAGCCCTTGCTTGTAACAACGAGCAGTTCCTCTTCCGGCTGAACGAGCTGCATTGCAACAACCTCGTCATCATCCTCCAGCTTGATGGCTCTTACTCCACCGGCAACTCGACCCATAGGTCTTACGTCCTGCTCGCTGAAGCTGATGCACTTGCCGTTCTTCGTAATGATGATTACGTTGTCGGTTCCGCTTGTCTGTTTTATCTCAACAAGTTCGTCGCCATCCTTCAGGGTTATGGCAATAAGTCCCGTCTTTCTGTTCGTATCGAATTCCGAAATGGCCGTCTTCTTGATTGTGCCGTTCTTGGTTACCGCAATCAGATACTTGTCATCTCTGAAATCTCTGAACGGAATAACCGCCGATATTCTCTCGCGCTGCATGAGATTCAGGAAGTTGGCTGCATTTGTTCCCTTGGCCGTTCTGTTTGCCTCCGGAATTTCGTATGCCTTGATCTTGTGCGCCTTGCCCATGCTGGTAAAGAACATGAGGTAGTCATGAGTTGAGGTCATTATCAGGTCTCTGATAAAGTCGTCATCTCGCGTGGTGACGCCCGTTATTCCCTTGCCGCCTCTTCTCTGAGTCTTGTAGGTGTCGGCAGGAACTCTCTTCAGATATCCTCTGTGAGTCAGGGTGATTGCAACCTGCTTTTCTTCAATCAGGTCTTCCTCATCCATGTCATCCACATCGCCGATAATCTGAGTCTTTCTCTTGTCTCCCCACTTCTTCTTTATTTCAAGAAGTTCTTCCTTTATTACTCCGAGCAGAAGCTTCTCGTCTCCCAGAATGCTCTTGTAGTAGGCAATCTTCTTCTGGAGTTCTTCGTACTCGGCTTCAATCTTCTCTCTTTCCAGTCCCTGCAGACGGGCAAGTCTCATGTCGAGTATCGCCTGTGCCTGAACTTCGGAAAGGCCGAACTTCTTCATCAGCTTTTCTTTGGCATCGTTGTAGCTTGATCTGATTACCTTGATTATTTCATCGATGTTATCGAGGGCAATTCTCAAACCTTCCAGAATGTGAGCTCTGGCTTCAGCCTTGTCCAGATCGAACTTTGTTCTTCTGGTTACTACATCCTTCTGGTGCTTCAGATATTCGTCAAGGATTTCTCTGATGTTCAGCACCTTAGGTCTGCCGTTTACGATGGCAAGCATGATCATGGAAACGTTTTCCTGAAGAGATGTATGCTTGTAGAGTTTGTTAAGCATTACTCTCGGATTTGCTGTTGCCTTAAGATCGATTACGATTCTGATTCCGTTACGGTTTGACTCATCGCGAATTCCCGAAATACCTTCAAGCTTCTTGTCTCTGACAAGCTCGCCGATTTTTTCCAGCATTCTCGCCTTGTTAACCTGGTAAGGAATTTCCGATACGATTATCTGCGACTTGCCTCTGGATGTCTCCTCGATTTCGCAGACCGACCTTACAACGCATTTTCCCTGACCTGTTCTGTATGCTTCCTGGATTCCCTTCTTGCCCATGATAACGGCGCCGGTCGGGAAGTCAGGTCCCTTGATGATTTTGATAATGTCTTCAACAGTGCATTCTTCCTGGTCGATTTCCTTGTCAATCATCTTCACGCAGGCATCGATTGTTTCAGAAAGATTGTGCGGAGGAATTGAAGTTGCCATGCCTACGGCAATACCGTTACTTCCGTTGATGAGAAGGTTTGGCACTCTCGATGGCAGAACAACTGGTTCCTTTTCTTCCTCGTCAAAGTTAGGAATGAAATCCACTGTTTCCTTGTCTATGTCGCGGAGCATCTGCAGTGCGAACGGAGTCATTCTCGCTTCCGTATATCGCATTGCCGCTGCGCCGTCGCCGTCGATGGATCCGAAGTTTCCGTGTCCGTCAACCAGCATGTATCTCGTTGCAAAAGGCTGTGCCAGCTTTACCATCGCTTCATAGATGGAGCTGTCGCCGTGAGGGTGATACTTACCCATTACTTCGCCGACGATACGCGCCGACTTCTTGTGCGGTTTATCCGGGGTGATTCCCAGCTCATGCATTCCATAGAGAATTCTTCTGTGTACAGGCTTGAGTCCGTCACGTACATCAGGAAGTGCACGTCCTACGATTACGCTCATGGCGTAATCGATGTAGGAGGTCTTCATCTCGTCATGAATCTCGTGCTGTATCATTCTCTGATCTTCAAGTAAGTTTACTTTTGTCATTTCGAGTCCCTCCTTTCTTATACGTCAATCGTCGCGTAAACGGCGTGGTCCTCGATGAACTTCTTTCTCGGCGGAACCTTGTCACCCATGAGAGTTGTAAAGATTTCGTCTGCAGCAGTTGCATCTTCAACCGTAATCTGAATTAACGTTCTCTTCGTGAAATCCATTGTTGTATCCCAGAGCTGTTCAGCGTCCATTTCACCGAGACCCTTATATCTCTGGATGTCATACTTCTGTCCTTTCAGACTTTCAAGCAGTTCATTCTGCTCCTTGTCCGAATATGTATAATAGATGTCTTTGCCCTTCTTCACTCTGAACAGCGGTGGCTGTGCAGCATAAACATAACCGTTTTCAATAAGCGGCGTCATGTATCTGTAGAAGAATGTAAGCAGTAGTGTTCTGATATGTGCTCCGTCAACGTCCGCATCTGTCATGATGATGATCTTGTGGTAACGGAGTTTTTCAATATCAAAGTCCGATCCGATTCCGCATCCGAAAGCGGTAATCATGTTCTTGATTTCCTCGGAATTGAGGATCTTATCAAGACGGGCTTTCTCTACATTCAGGATTTTTCCTCGCAAAGGCAGGATAGCCTGTCTTGTTCTGTCTCTGCCGTCCTTTGCGGATCCGCCGGCGGAATCACCCTCGACCAGGAAGATTTCTGAAAGGGCCGGATCCTTTTCGGAGCAGTCCGCTAGTTTTCCCGGCATGGAACCGCCGTCAAGCACAGTTGCTCTTCTGGCCAGGTTTCTTGCCTTTCTTGCAGCTTCTCGTGCACGTGCCGCCTTGAGACATTTTTCGATTATGATCTTTGCCTGCTTAGGATTCTCTTCCAGGAAAGCTCCCAGATAATCTGCCGTTGCAGTTTCCACGAAGCCTCTCATGTCCGAGTTGCCCAGCTTGGCCTTTGTCTGTCCTTCAAACTGAGGTTCAGTAAGCTTAACCGAAACGATGGCTGTGATTCCCTCTCTTACATCTGCACCATCGAATGGTTCATCTGAATCCTTCAGGATTTTGCTCTTCTTTCCATAATCGTTGAAGGTTCTTGTGAGGGCCGCTTTGAATCCCTGGAGGTGGAATCCGCCTTCAGTTGTCTTGATGTTGTTGGCATAGGAGGCGATGTACTCGCTGTAGCTGTCAGTATACTGAAGGGCTACTTCAACTTCCTTTCCCTCGTCCTGAACTTCGAAATATATTATGTCCTTATGAATGACATTTCTGGATTCGTTAAGGTATTCCACATACTGCTTGATTCCGCCTTCATAGAAGAATTCATCGGCATTGCCGTCTCTCTTGTCTTCAATGCTGATTCTTATTCCCTTATTAAGGAAGGCCATTTCTCTGAATCTTCTTGCCAGAGTATCGTAATCGTAAACGGTGTCATCAAAAATCTCAGGGTCTGGCCAGAATGTTGACTTTGATCCTGTCTTTCTCGCGTTTCCTATTTCTTCGAGTGGAGTTACAGTCTTACCGTACTCGTAAGCCTGCGTATAGACTTTACCGTTTCTTCTGACTTCAACTTCCATTCTGGTTGAAAGTGCATTAACGACTGAGGCGCCTACACCGTGGAGACCTCCGGAAACCTTGTATCCTCCGCCGCCGAATTTACCGCCCGCATGCAGTACTGTATGAATTACTTCCACGGCCGGTTTTTTCATCTTCGGATGCATGTCTACCGGCATTCCTCTGCCGTCATCTTCAACGGTAATTGAATTATCCTTGTTGATTATTACTTTAATGGTTGTACAGAAACCTGCCAGAGCCTCATCGACAGAGTTGTCGACAATCTCGTAAACCAGGTGGTGAAGTCCTGGTGATCCGGTACTTCCGATGTACATTCCCGGTCTTTTTCTTACAGCCTCTAATCCCTCTAATACCTGTATTTGCTCGGCATCATACTGCTGTAATTTCTCGTTTTTTGCCATCACATTTTCTCCTTTTTATTTTTGTTCACAAAACACGATATATTGTAGCATAAAACGGCCGATTTTACAACATTTCGAACCTATTTTAACAAAAAACACGACTTGTGCGAAAAAATCCGCTCAAATCGTGCGTTTTTGGCTTATTATTTATATCTCAGTTTCTACCTCCCCACCCCTTATTTTTATGGTTTTTCCTTCGGGTAGTCTGTCAGCCACCTGACCCACTATATCTGTGGTTGTAATAAACATCTGATTTTCCCCCAGAGAGTTCATCAGATAGACCTGTCTGTCGTTGTCCAGCTCTGACAGAACGTCGTCGAGAAGGAGTATTGGTTTTTCCCCTTTTTCTTCTTCTATTATCTTTATTTCGGAAAGCTTCAGGGAGAGGGCTGCCGTTCTCTGCTGTCCCTGGGACCCGAATTTTCTCAGATCCACTCCGTTTGCCGATATTCTGAAATCATCCCTGTGAGGACCGTGCCCGGTGGTTCTGTTTCTTATATCCTCCTTCACCTGTGAATGGTCAAACTCACTCGGTTCGTATTTCAGCTCCAGGGTTTCCTTTCCTCCGCTTATTTTTCGATGAATGTCATTGCTTATTTTGTCTATCTTCTCTATGAAGGTCTTTCTCTTCTCTATTATCCTCGTCCCGACCTTTGCCAGCTGCACATCCCATACTGCCAGCAGATCCATGTCAATGCTTTCTCCTTTCAGATAAGCATTTCTCTGCTTCAGTATCTTTCTGTAATCGTTCAGGTCTGAAAGATATCCTGCCCTTATCTGGCACAGCTCTGTATCAATGAATTTTCTCCTTTTTTCCGGATCCTCTTTGACAATTTTCAGATCTTCCGGGGAAAATACAATAATGTAAAGTCTGTCCAGCAGTTGTGACGTTCTGCTTATTTTTATTCCGTCCGCCTTGATTCCCTTTTTTCCTTCGCGGCTGATTACTATTTCCGTCGTTCTTTCGTCTTCGCCGGCCACAAAGCAGCATTTTACTCTGCAGTAATCCTCGCCGAACTTTATAAGCTCCTTATCGCGAACACTTTTGAAGGACCGGCCGAGAGCATTTAAATAAATACCCTCCAAAAGATTAGTCTTTCCCTGGGCGTTATCGCCCAGGAAGAGATTAATTTTCTTATTGAAGGATACTTTTAAATCGCTGTAATTTCTGAAATTGTGAAGTTCAATATCTTTAATATACATACCCTTGCGTCGAAGCCGCCGACGCGAATTTTACATTGTAGGAATTCTTACCGGGAGGATGAGATATTCATATGAATCTCCTTCTGCCGGCTTTACTACACATGGTGATACACCTGTCTTGAAATTGAGGGAAATCTTTTCATCATCAATTGCCTTGAGAACATCAATGACAAATTTTGAATTAAATCCTATTTCAATGTCATTGCCTGTCTTTTCAATTATGATTTCTTCCTTAACATTACCTTCTTCTGATCTTGAAGTAATTGTCATAAGATCATTTTTAATTGAAATCTTTATAAGATTATTTTTTCCTTCCTTTGCAAGGAGTGATGCTCTTTCAATGCTTTCCAGAAGTATTTCCTTTCCTGCAATTACCTTTGTTGTATTTTCTGCAGGAATAATATCTCTGTATTTGATGAATTCTCCTTCCATTATTCTCAGAATTACTTCTGTCTTTCCAACGCTGAATAATGCCTTCTTTTCTCCAAGTGAAACATTTATGTCATTATCTTCATCATCCTCGGAAATGATTTTGCTTATTTCATTCATTACCTTTGCTGAAATTATAAACTTCTTTTCTTTAGCACTCTTCATTTCTTCTTTAACAAGTGCGAGTCTGAAGCCATCCAGAGAAACCATCTTTATGTCTTCTTCTCCTATTTCAGTAAGTATTCCCGTAAGAACTCCCTTTGATTCATCTATGCTTGCTGCAAAGGCAGTCTTTCTTACCATTTCCTTAAATATGTTTCTGTCTATTACGAAATTTTCACTTTCTTCTTCTTTTTCTCCAACATTAGGAAATTCATCAACCGGAAGGCTTACCAGCTTGAATTCTGAAAAGTTGGTTTTAATTATTACCGAATTATCTTCATCCTTTGATACTGATATTTCTTCATTTGGAAGTTTTCTTATTATGTCACCAAAAAGTCTTGAAACAACAACTGCTGATCCTTCTTCTTCAACATTTGCTTCAATTTCCTTTTTTATACTGATTTCAAAATCTGAAGCTGTCATGATAATTTTATTATCAGCTGTAGCCTGGATAAGTATTCCCTTTAATATTGGAAGAGTTGTTCTGTTAGATACTGCTTTTGAAACAGTATTAAGTGCTTTTGCAAGAACCTGCTGATTACACGTAAATTTCATAAAAAACCTCCAGAAAATTTTCTTTATTATTATATATTATATTTAGTAGTAGTAATAGTAGGGCCTGTTAATTTGTTAATAAGTTTATTAATCGTTGAAAACAAGCCAAAAGTTATCAAACGCTGCCTGTTAATAATGTGTATTGATGTATCAACAAGGGGTGTTGATAATTAATAATTTAATGAATATCTTCTTTCAAATCTCTTATTTCTTCTGCAAGATCCGGGTCATATTTCATCTGTTCTGCAATTTTTTCACATGCATGAAGAACTGTTGTGTGATCTCTTCCAAATGAATTGCCTATCTTAGGAAGTGAAAGATCTGTCAGCTCTCTGCAGAGATACATTGCAATCTGTCTTGGATATGCTATGTCGTGAGTTCTCTTTTTTGATTCTATGTCTGAAATTTTAATGTTATGTCTTCTGCATACAGCTTTTTTAACTGATTCGCAGGAAATATCAATGTCTTTTGCAGAGAAAATGTCCGTAAGATGATCTTTTGCAAATTTTACTGTTATTTTCTGATTCTTGAATTTTGCAAAGCTTACTACTCTCGTAAGAGCACTTTCAAGTTCTCTTATGTTGAATTTTATTTTTTCAGCAATAATATCTATTACTTCAAGAAGATCATCATCTATTTCAAGACCTTCCTCCTGAGCCTTCTGCCTTAATATTGCCACTCTTGTTTCAAAGTCAGGAGCCTGGATATCGACCATCATGTTTGATTTGATTCTTGAAGTAAGTCTTTCATCAAGATCTGTCAGTTTATTTGGATGTCTGTCACTGGATATTACTATCTGTTTATTTAAACCAAACAGAGTATTAAATGTATGGAAAAATTCCATCTGTGTTGATGGTTTGTTTTCAATGAACTGAATATCATCAATGAGAAGAACATCAACACTTCTGTATTTTGATTTAAATGAATTCAGTTTTTTATTTTTATCCTTTGAAGTATCTTGAAGGGACTGTATAAGTTCTGATGTAAATGTTTCAGTTGAAACGTAGAGAACCTTAAGAGATGGATTGTTATCCATTATATGATGACCGATTGCGTTCATCAGATGAGTTTTTCCAAGTCCGGAGCCTCCGTAAATGAATAAAGGATTGTACTGGGATGCAGGATTATCAGCTACTGCCAGTGCAATGGCATATGCATATTCATTATTTGGACCGGTGATGAAATTGGAAAAATTGTATTTAGGATTAAGATAATATTCTTCTTTATATGGATTATCTGAATCTATTGAAGTAGCAGCCTTATATGGTTTGTTTTTTCCTGAAAGAATGAGATTGATTTCATCTTCGGTCTTGTGAGTAATTAAAATTCTGTAATTCTTCTTAAATACATTTTTAATAGAATTTTCAAGAATATTTACATAGCGCGGATTCTTTGTAAACATGTCTGCCTTAAAAGAATCTTTTGCAGCAAAAGACATGGTTCCCTTTTCATCGTCCATCTCCAGAGGAACGAGAGGAAGAAACCATGTTCTGTAACTTACTTCTGTCAGTTCTTTACTTACTTCAGAAAGAACATCTTTCCATTTAAGATTGTCTATCTTCATTTCAATTAATGATCGCCTTTCAGAATGATAAATATATAATAACAAAAAAAGTTATCCACAGGCAACTGTTAAATATGAGAGATGCATTTTCAATAGGTTTTGAACTTATCCACAATCGGTGGATAAAATTGTGCAAAGTTTTAACAGGAACAACAAGATATTGTGTTTTTATGATTAATTTCTTTTATTTTAATTTTTGTTGGCTTAAATGCTTATATATAGTAGGCAAAATAAATTGACATGAATTTTTTGGAGTTGTATAATGTTTGAGCATATGTGCATAATTTGAAATTAAGATTTATGCAGGTAAATAATTAAGAAGGAGGAAAAGACTCATGAAAATGACATATCAGCCAAAGAAGAGACAGCGTAAAAAAGAACACGGTTTCAGAAAAAGAATGAAGACAAAGAATGGTAGAAATGTATTAAAGAGAAGAAGACAAAGAGGAAGAAAAGTTTTATCAGCATAGAGACCGCCAACTAGTGGTCTTTTTGTTATAGGTATAACTTAAAGAGAAAATGCTGAAAAAAGAAGTGCTGCGAAAAAGGGAAGATTTCACCGGAATATACAATAAAGGTAAATCAGTTCCGGAAAGATACATTGTTTTCTTTTTCAGGGAAAACGGTCTTTCATACAACAGAACTGCTTTTTTGGCAAGCAAGAAGGTAGGAAACAGCGTTCAGAGAAACAGAGCCAAGCGCCTAATGAAAGAAAGCTTCAGGCTGTCATGTGAAGATATCAAAACAGGATATGACATGATATTCGTTGCCAGAAACAGTATTAATGGAAGAAAGCTTTCTGAAGTTGACAGATCTCTGGTAAACGCGGTTAAAAAAGGAAAACTATTTAAGGGATAAAGAAGGTAAGATCATGAAGCATGTAATGATAGTAATGATCAGATTCTATCAGAAATTCATATCACCCCTTTTCCCGCCTAAATGCAGATTTTATCCTACTTGTTCAACCTATTTTATTCAAGCACTTGAAAAGTACGGATTTTTTAAAGGAAGCTATCTTGGCATTAGGCGTCTTCTAAAATGCCATCCTTTCCATGAAGGAGGATACGATCCTTTAAAATAGGAGGAAACTAATTAATGTACACTATACTAGGCGTAATAGCAAAACCAATGGGGTTATTGCTTGACCTGCTGTATGGGTTCATAGGTAATTACGGTATTTCCATCATCATCTTCACTGTTTTTGTAAAGCTGTGTCTTTATCCGCTCTACATTAAGCAGACAAAATCAACAGCGATGATGTCGGAAATGCAGCCGAAGATCAAGGCAATACAGAATAAGTATGCCAACGATCAGGAAATGATGAACATCAAGATGCAGGAATTATATAAGGAAGAAAAATTCAACCCGATGGGCGGATGTCTTCCTATGTTAATTCAGATGCCAATCATCATGGGACTCTTCGCGCTTCTCAGAAATCCGCTGAGATACATCTCGAAGGATTCAATGATCTTCGCTTTCCATGAACCATTTCTTTGGATTAAGGACCTGAGTCAGCCTGACCCATGGATTCTGCCAATCATAGCAGGCATAGCTACTTTCATAGCTTTTACAATGAACAGAATGCTGCAGGATACAGGAAGTGCCGCTGCTAATCAGTCAGAAGCAATGATGAAGATGATGCAGTACATTTTCCCTCTCATGATTCTGTGGATGGCCAGATCATTCCCATCAGGACTGGCACTCTACTGGGCTGTCAGCCAGATTATTCAGAT
>JAKSSG010000029.1 GCA_024403185.1 Clostridia bacterium | reverse complement strand
TAGTCTTCGAATTCGTATATAGAGTAGCATAATCTGAAGAATCTGTACAGTATCTGTGACCATGTTTCAATGGTCTGTTTCAGTGCGTCCAGAATGAGGGTAAAATAGTCAAAAGAAAAAACAGCATGCAAAATAGTGGATATTTACTATTCTACATGCTGATTCTTTTTAATTAGATGTCATTAAATTAATGACATTGGGCTCATGGCCCTCTTTTTAATCGATCCTTTTATGTCCGCTTATCCGGATTATGCCTGCTCTGCTCCTGCAGTTGTGCTCATTTCGATCATCTTTGCCTTCAGCTGGTCTTCGATGTTTGCCAGTTCGGTTTCAGCGGCCAGGCGCTTTTCGCGTCCTTCGCGCTGAATTCTCATCAGGTCGTCAAGAGTATTGATGAGCTCGCTGTTTACGTGCTGCAGTGTTTCCATGTCAACGATGCCTCTTTCGTTTTCAGTGGCGATTTCGTTTGTTGTGGTGTGCAGCAGGTCTGCGTTCTTCTCGAGGATCTGGTTGGTTGTTTCTGTAACCATGTTCTCTGCCTTGATTGCCTCCTTGGCGTGAGCCAGGCCCAGGGTGATTACCATCTGGTTCTTCCAGAGCGGCAGGGTATTTACGATTGTCGAGTGAATCTTGTCTGAAAGCGTGATTGCGTTAGTCTGGATAAGACGGATCTGCGGTGCGTTCTGCATGCAGATTGTACGTGTCAGTTCCAGATCGTAAATCTTCTTTTCAAATCTCTCACACATGGATGTGAAGTCTCTTGCTTCCTGAGCATCTTCTGCCAGTCCGCTGGCGGCTGCCTTTGCTTTAAGTGCAGGAAGTTCTTCTTCCTCTGCCTTCTTCAGAGCAATCTTGCCGGCTGCAATGTACATTGTAAGCTCCTTGAAGTAAGTCTTGTTGTTTTCGAAGAGAACGTCTTCGATCGCAATGTCCTTAAGCAGAGTTTCCTGATGTTTCTGCAGCATCTCTGCAACTTCGTCCACGCTGTGCTCTACCTTTGTATAGTGTTCCTTGATTTCTTCAACCTTGTTGGCGCCCTTGTGGAAGAGTCCTGACAGGCCCTTCTTCTCTGTCGGGTCAATCTTCAGATCTGCAACCAGGTCAGCAATGAGATTTCCAACCTCGTCCAGGTCCTTGTTTCTTACGTGCTCCAGAGCCGAGTCTGAAAAATCAGCCAGCCTCTTCTGTGCTCCTGCTCCGTATGTTACAACCAGGTTTGAATCGTGAAGGTCGATCTTTTCTGCAAAACCTTCAATCTGCTTTCTTTCGTCTTCTGTGAAGTTCTCGATTCTGAATGAATCTTCGTCCTTGAGTTCTTCTGCTGTTTCATTTCCGTCAGGGATATCGTCAAGAGTAAGAACCGGCATTTCCAGATTTTCAGGTTCCTCTACCATACTATCCACCTTCAGTTCAACTTCGTCCTTTGTCAGTTCGAGATCTTTTACATCTACATCTGCCATTATTCTTCTCCTTTCTGATTATCCGCGGATTCCGGCTTTTCTGCCTTTGCATTTTTGGCCGGCTCGTCCTTCAGGTTGAAGGCTGAATTCAGATATCCCTCACGCTCCAGCGTCTTTCTCAGGACTTCCATATCCACCTTCGTGTCTATATCTTCTCTCTCGTACACCTTGCCCTCTATGTTCTTGAAGGCCTCGGCGCATGTAGCTATCATCTGCTTGATGTCCCATCTGGTTTCCTCAGAGCCCTCTTCATCATTGAACTTCTTGATGAACGCCAGTGTCTGCGGCAGATAGGATTCGTAGAGTTTCTTTACCGCTGTTATCTTCGCCAGTTCAGGTTCTTCGGCGAGCTTGTCTTCAATCTTCATGATGGAACAGTCTATCTTCCACAGGGTTGCCTTGAACTCAGGGTCCGTGGTTCTGTCAATCTCCTCATGAAGATCCATGAGGAAGGCTTCACCCGGAGTAGTTCCGCCAGCTCCGCCCGGCTTGGCTCCTGCAGATGGCTTCGGCGGCTTGATTTCCTCCATGGGTTCGCCGTCCTTGGTCATTACCAGCAGGTCGTACTCGCCGTTGATGTATGCCTCAATGTTCTTTTCAGGCTTTACGAAAAATCCGTTATTGATCATAACCTGAATGTCTCTTCTGACAGCCTTCAGCGATATTCCCGTCTTTTCGGAAATCATGGCCAGGGAAGTGTTCCCCTTCTTGTTAATGAATGTCTCGTACCTGTCCCACTTGGCGACTGTTCTCTTTGCCGTGATCAGCAGTATCACTCCCGCGATAACCATGCCGATTATACTTACGAGCATGGCCAGAAATTCCGTCTCTGTGTAGTATGAGTCCATCATTCCAAAAAATGCGAATACGCCGACGCAGATGAGAATCCATCCCCAGATTTTAATGGTTCTGCATGATCTCTTGCCTGAGATGCGGTTTACCGCATTAGGGTTATTCGGATTGAATGGGTCTCCAACATTTACCTTCAGCTCATGGTCATGGATGAGTTTCATCACCAGAAACAGAACGCCCAGCGGCCAGCAGACAATGAAGGCCACGACTATGACCCATATCTGTTCATAAAACGGTCTGTATTTTTTGTTGTAATCATTCATATCAATTCCCCTGTTCCTTTCACCCCTTAATTTTACATTGCATGCGACCTCTTTTTCAACAAAAAATTAAACGGGCTGTGATTGTCTTCCTGACTATCACAGCCCATTACTTATCAATCATTAACACCCTCATTTCCTTCATCTCCTTTCTGGTGTTGAGATTTCCTTATGCAGTTGTCCTTGTTTGCGTCACGCCCTCTTCTCTTCGATCTTGATTCCCCGTTTTCTCATCTGCAGCTTCCGTTCTCTCCTTCGTGTCTCAGCATCTACCTCATGCTCAGCGCTTAACGTTCTCTGCATCTTTCGGGCTTTCTGTGGGCCGCATGCTCAATTTGCTCTGCAAAATCTATATGCTCGATTGGCTCTTCGCCTCTCTGTGCCTACACTATAACGCCACAAGAGGACAAAGTCCATACCCTGCCCTCTTGTTTATTGTTGTTTTTTTGTTCAGTTTTCACAATTGGCGTGACAATTACAGAAACGATTATCAGGTCGTGAAAAACTGGCAAAAGATGTTAATCCTCCTCGCCCATGATGATGTCTTTTTCAAAACCGGCCGCCCTCAGTTCCATGTTGATGATTCTCGGATTATATCTTCTCATGAATATGTATTTCTGAATTATCAGGTCTGAACCGATGCTCTGCGAAAGAGCATAGCCTGCACTCTTCAGCAGCTCCCTTGTCTGCCCGACCGTCAGTTCAAGCCTTACAGCCAGGGACAGAACCGTGGTTTTCTTAGGTGTCGCTCCCGAATCCTTCAGCAGATCATAGAACTGTTTCTTGCTTATTATGTTCTCATATATCTTGACTTTTTTCTTCCCGCTGCCATTTACGAACTTCAGGAGTGTCTGTCCGAATGACGGCTTCAGCATGCTCATCAGGCCATCCAGGTCGTCTCCGGTAAAAATCAGTTCCTTCTGGGCCACGGCGTCTTCCGATGGATCAATCAGCATCTGTCTTGCTTTTGCATCGTCCTTGTTGCCGAAGATCCACGCTCTCTTTCCCGTGCCGATGTAGCTTTCGTCTTTGCTGGCCACGTAGTCACTGTCGATTTCGTGCTTTTGCATAGGGAAAAGTTTCTCGCCCAGCTCTACGGCTTCGTCGGTGTAGAAGACCAGGTACACGTCCATGTCGTTGTCCATGAGAAATCTGGTGATTGCGTGGCAGGCGGTCTTCAGGGCTTCGGCCTTCGGGTAATCGTAGTTGCCTGCGGACAGCAGCGGAAATGCAATGGATTTGATTCCGTACTGCTTTGCCAGTTCAAGCGCCTTGTCATATGTGCTATAGAGCAGTTTGCGTTCATTGCTCTTACCGTCGAACCATCTCGGGCATACCGCATGAATTATGTATTTCGCCGGCAGCTTGAAGGCTCCCGTAAGTTTGGCCGTTCCCATCTTGCACGGTGCCTGAGCCGCACATGCCTTGGCCAGCGCCTCTTCCCCCGCCGCCTGAAAAATGGCGCGGCTGGTGCCCGCCCCCTCGATCAGTTCCTCGTTGGCAGGGCAAACGATGGCGTCCGTATGCATCTTGGTAATGTCGTTTCTTATGAATAATAATGGCATGCTACCCCCTCCTTGAGCTGTGCTATCTGGTGTCTCTCTTATACTGTTATTATAGCACGGATTCGCGACAAAAGGTTACTTGGTAGGTTACACTTTGGCGGGCAGAGGGGGCTCCTGCAGGTCGTATTCTATATTTCACCTGTAATATAGCTGTTAAAAATGATTTTTATAGAATTTTAGGCTCTTTCCGATTTTCTGTTCTATATTTTCGAAAAAAACAGGGGGTATTTTTCTTGTTTTATAGAATGTGCTGAATCAATTCTATAATACAGAAAAAATATACCGGATTTCCGTTACTTTTATAGAATGAAATTTTCGAAACATCCATATTTTCTATAAACTCACAAATATAATCCCCTTATTTTCACATTCTATAGAATTCCATCGCGTTCACATAGAATTCCATCGCGTTCACATGGAATTCCATCGCGTTACATAGAATTCCTTCGAATCCTACACCGTCATCACCTTGGCGCCGCCCTGAATCAGACCGGAAAGCTTCTCGCCCCAGCGAATGACTTCAATGCCCATCTCCTCAAGAGCGTCCTTTGTGCCAAGATTGATCGCACAGCTCAGGCAGGAACTGAATTCCACGCCGGCCTGCTGCGCCAGAGCAATCTTCAACTTCACGGCCTCGTTCTGAGTGGCGGTCAGCTGGGAATTTCCCCAGACCACCACGGTAACCCTGTCCCACCATCCGTTGAGCATGGAGTTGGTCGAATACATCATGACCATGTGCTCCGAGGTTATCGGGTCCGCATTGGCCCATATTATATAAAGATGTCTGTCTTCCATAACAGTCTCCTTTCAGATGCAAAGGCAATACTTACGCTTTCATTTTACCACGAACTCAACCTGCGCCGGACATCAAAAGCGGCCGCACCTGAAGGTGCGGCCGCCGCGTCGAAAGGAGGTGAAATGATTATCCCCTGTTCTTGTAATCTTCATCGATGTCTGCGCACCAGTCATCATCTATCTCGAATTCCTTGGCGCATTCACAGCTCATGACACAGCGAACCACGTCGCCGATATCCCCATATACCATTTCGGTTCCCTGCCCGTCAGGAACATATCTGGCTGATCTGCTTCTTCTTATGCCGATTTTACCCGCTTCTTCTGCCGCATCAATGTTGGCTCCCAGGAAGAGAAATTCCCAGCCGTCACCCTCGTGTGCTTCAATCATCTTCTTTACATCACTGTAGCTGAACTCACGGGAAGCATTCTCAAGCCCATCTGTAACGATGACGAAGAGCACCTTGTCCGCCCTCTTTCCCTCAGGCAGGTTTTTCTGTGCAGCTTCGGTCTTCTCTATGGTTCTGCCTACTGCATCCAGCAGTGCCGTGCAGCCCCTGACCAGTAGTCCTTTTCGCTTATTTCCTCAACGCTGTCCAGCGGAAATCTGTCGTGCAGCAGCTCATACTTGTCATCAAAGAGCACTGTCGTTACAACCGCGTCCGCCCCTTCCTCTCTTGCCTGCTTTTGCTTGGCGAGCACCGAGTTGAAGCCGCCGATTGTGTCAGCTTCGAGACCCTGCATGGATCCGCTTCTGTCCAAAATAAATACCACTTCCGTTAATCCCTGGGCTTCAGCTTAGCAGCACACGGGCTCCTCTCCGTAATAATTCAGAACTTCATTGAGCTCCCATATGTCGTAATTGCTGTTTTCGATGAAGTATCTGACGATCAGGTCGAACTTTGAAGTGTTCGTAAATGCGTAGCCGGCCTTCATGAGCAGTTCCTCTGTTTCTTCTTCTGTTAGCCTGATGCCCACAGCAAGTGAGAAGATTGTCTTCTTGGTCGGCGTGTAATTCGGGTTGGTCCTGATTTTGGACATTACTCTCCGGTCAACGCCTGAGCGATTTGCCGCCTGCCCGTCTGTCATGCCCCGGTCGTCAATGTAGCCGAAAAGGGTCTGCGCGAAGGTCTTTGTCTCAATCTCCACGTCAGGAATTCTGGATTCGCTGATGTGCACCGGCCTGGATCCGCTGATGTGCACCGGTCCGGACTGGCAGCACTCAACTATAAAGTCTTCAATGCGTACCTCTTCTTCACTGAACTCCTCGTAGAACAGTTCAATATAATCGCTTACGTCTTTTAATAACTGTATGTTCATATCTAATCCCTCCCTATTTTAACAGCGCATGCATGAGCTCAGCTGTCGTCTCCAGTATGCGGTCGTTGAAATCATACTCCTTCGTATGGATCTGCGGCCAATCCCGTCCGTTGCCGATGAAAACCAGGGCTCCCGGACATTTCTTCTGGTACCAGCCGAAGTCCTCAGATGATCTGATCGGGCGTTCCAGATTCTGTACTGCCAGGCCAAGACTCTCAGCCGCCGCTCTGACCTTCGCCACGGCCCCGGCATCGTTTGCCGTTTCCGGGAACACGTCCTGTTTCTCGACGCAACACTCCAGGCCTGCTTCACCTGCCGCTTCTTCCGCAAAGGCAACAATATCCTTTTCTATTCTGTACATGTCTTCCTCGCGAAGGGCTCTCAGCGTAAGGTCCACTTCGCCCTCACCGGGCGCCATGCCGAAATTTCTGCCTCCGGCATTGATGCCCACTATGGTGGCCATGGCGCTGCCGCGGTATGAATCATCCGTCTCCAGCTGTCCTGCTTTTGCAACTACCCGGGCGAGGGTGGCTGCCGGGTTGATTCCGTCTTCCGGTTGGCTGGCGTGGGACGGTCTGCCCGTCATGACAATCCGGAGCCCTTCCGACGCGCACATTACCGTGCCTTCGCCCAGCACGACGCTGCCTTCATCGAAGCCGCTCCAGTTGTGGATGGCATATATTTCATCAATGTTTTTTTCGTCCATGAGCTGGGCGCACTCGGCACCGCCGGCTCCCGTCTCCTCGGCATGCTGGAATATCAGGTGCACGTTGCAGTCAGCACCCCGCTCTGAAACAAGCCTTGCCAGCTCGCAGAGAGCCGCACTGTGCCCATCGTGACCGCACCTGTGGGAAACGCCTTCGCTGACCGATCTGTACGGGAGATCCTCCCTGTCCGCCATCGGCAGAGCATCCATGTCGGCACGGAAGGCAATGTTTCGTGCGCCGGCGTTTCGTGCATCTGCTCCGGGCTGTCCGCCGGCTCCGGCCTGTCCGCAGTCCCCGGTCTGTCCGCCGGCCCGGCCGCAGTCGTAAAAGGCGTGAAGCCATCTGCCCCTGTCACAGACTTCGAAATCCGTATTCTTCTCCAGAAATTCGCGGATTCTGATCTTCGTCTGTTCCTCGCAGCCGGAAAGCTCCGCACATCTATGAAGTTCGTGTCTCAATTCAGCAATGTTTTTCTTCATACCAATATTGTACCACAAAGCAGGTAATATAAATAAGCCGGAGGCCTGTCCCTCCGACTCACTTACTTGTACTTTATCATACCTTGTTATTTTTTGTCCTTCTTATCCTTCTTTTCCTCCTTCTCCTTCTTCGCCAGCTTGGCAAAGAAATCAAAGGTATTGTCAAAAGATTTCTCGTGTTCCGAGTAGTTGCGGTTTGATCCGCTCATTGGATTTATGGGCTTGATTTTGTATTTGCCCTCTCGTTCACGCTCCCTGTTCATCTCCTCTGTCAGGTTTATCGTTGAAAAAATCTCGCCGTTTTCCGGTTTCTTATCCTTGTCCATAATGTCCTCCCCACGTAACTGTCGGTGTTACTCCTCATCCAGAAGCCCTTCGGCCTCCATCTTTGCAAACATCTTTTTCAGAATGAAATAAGACACTGTCATGTCAAAAGCAAACAGCACGCCGTAAACTCCCAGACACACTGCCGCGTGCTTCTCGTAGTTGTAATCCTTGAAATATTCTTTACTGAACACAATTACACCTCCTCAACTTTTCTTCCTGTATATTAAAATCACAACAATAATTATGGCGATTATTATCGCTATTACAATTCCCGTCATGGTACCGCTGGCTGCGGCTCTGCCCAGTGATCTGAATAGTGCTCCCATATGCATATTATACCATATTGTGTTATCATAAACAAAATGACTGGAACTGATGCAAAACCAAAACTTAACATAGCCATAATCCTCAGCGGAACATTTCTGGTTCCGCTTTCTGCATTTTTCCTTGGAAAGCTTTCAACGAGGAAACTGTTCATTCTGGCACTTGTCGTATTCATGGCGGGCAGCGTGCTCTGTGCAGTTGCCCCTATGATTCTCGTTGTATGCGCCTATACCCTGCTGGCGGTTTCCATGCAGGTTGTTGTAACCCTTCTGAAAACCTGGGGCTTAAATTCTCTCGACAATTCCACGGTGCCTCACGGCACCCCTATCCAGAACACCTTCGTGTCCGTGAGCGGATCCCTGGGCACGGCAATGGTTGTCTCAATTGGCGCACTGGCCGGCAGTCCGTTCATGCAGGTCCACCTGGGATTTGTGTGCATGGCCGTTTTCGCCGTGGCCTATTTCGTCTTGATGGCTGTTTTTGTTAAAGAATAGGTGTTCCGGCATTTGCTGACCCAAAGTTCCGCAGAGGTAGGGCCGTCAAGGCCCATTGTTAAGTTGCCCTTCTGCGGAATTTTTTCAAAATGACCGCTTTTCATGATGTCGTCCCGCCTGAGTCCGCAGAGCACAGGCCGCCAGGGCCCATTGTTACGTTGCCCTTCTGCGGAACTTTTTTCACACCCAGTGGATTTCATCTGGCATTTCCCTGATTCCGCAGAGCACACCCTGCTGAAGCCCATTGTTTCGTTACCACTCTGCGGAACATTGGGTAGCAAAATGAAAAGGTACCCTGCCAGGTGCCATTTTCGCACTGTTCATGGGTTATAATGACAATAGAGGGTGAGGGAAACACCGAAAAGTTAATTCAGCAGCGATAACAGATACAAAAGGAGGGGTTGCATATGATAGGAGCAATTATAGGAGACATTGTAGGATCAAGATTTGAATGGGACAATTACAGAGCGAAGGATTTCGAGTTCATGACTGAGGACTGCTTCCCGACGGATGACAGCGTCATGACAATTTCACTGGCGAAGGCACTGATGGAGTCGGGCTACGGCCGAGTTGATGAAAGCGAGCTTGGCGCCACTGCGGACGGAACTAGCGTCACAGACAGTGCGGGCGGAACCGATACCGCGGCGGCCGATAACGATACGGTCGGCACCGCTTCAGTCGACACCGACCTGGTCAGCGAGAACGCCATCAGATACATGAGGCAGATTGGTCAGCGCTATCCGGACTGCGGCTATGGCGGTCGCTTCTGGGGCTGGATGTTCGATCTGGACCCGCAGCCGTACAACAGCTACGGGAACGGTTCGGCCATGAGAGTCAGCGCTGCCGGTTTCGCGGCCCGCAGCATTGATGAAGCCAAGGCTCTCGCAAAAGCAGTCACTGAGGTTACACACAACCACCCTGAAGGAATCAAGGGTGCGGAAGCCACAGCGGTTGCAATCTATCTGGCTCGCGCAGGCAAAACGCAGAGTGAAATCGAGGATTACATCAACGAGCATTATTACGACATAGATTTCACCCTAGATGACATTCGCGATGATTACAGATTCAATGAAAGCTGCCAGGGCACTGTGCCGCAGGCACTGGAAGCATTCTTCGAGGCGACCGACTACGAGGACGCCATCAGAAATGCCATCTCAATCGGCGGAGACAGCGACACGATGGCTGCCATTACCGGCGGCATTGCTGAAGCCTACTTCGGTGTGCCGGATAAGTATTTCAACGCAGTCGAGTACTTCCTCGACGATGATCTTTGGGGTATTGTTAAAGAATGGTACGGGAGATAATTCAGCCATAATATACTAATAAGCCATAATATACTATGGTAATAATCGTCCTTGTTTCGGCAGTACTCCTGAATCTTGCGGTAATGCAGCCAGTACTACTTGTCATTCAACTGGCTCCTACCGAGTTCGACTCTGTATGCCCTTTTGATTAAATCCGAGATTGTCTTCATGATGTTTTCCTCCCTGTAATACAATAGCTGCCGCTGACAATATACTTTGTTTCCTTCAGCACGCAAAAGGGGCTACCTTTTGCGGCATGCTTCTTAGGCTTCAGAGAAGCGATTCGCCTTCTCTGTCGTACCGCAACCGGTGCGAATTGGCTATATTGTCTGCGACAGCCTTATTTACTTGTATTACCCCCCTCTTATTTTAAATAATACGCCATAATTCCCAAAATCCTTTTTTAAAAATGTTTTTCTTTCCCCATCTGGATATATTATCTTTCCCCTCTCAACTAAAAAGTACCACACAATGTGGTACTCTTAAATGCAAATGCTTACCTGCCTTTTGGGCATTTTTACTTGTTAATGTCCGACAGCTTGAATTCCCTTATTCTGCGCAGTGAAATCAGGCTGACTATAAGCGTCAGGATCGCACAGCGCCCTCTCCGGCCCTGTGGAACTTTGATGTTATGTCTACGGGTCCAACCCAGTAGTACGGCCTGAGCACAGGGTCCCTGCCCTCGTCAGCATACCAGGCAACGGCGTACTCGGCGCTGCAGTGCTCCAGAATTCCCCTCAGGCTGTCCCTGAGCGCCTCATCCAGAGTTTCCGATCTGGCGACTATGGACTGAACGTGTCCTATTGCTTTGTAGATTTTAGCGTTCTCAATCATTGCTGGTTTCCTTTATGTGTACCATTATCTCCGTTTTCATTATAGCATCTCCGCGGCATCTCTACGACCACGAAAAAAGCGGCCCGCTCAGGCCGCTGAAAAAAACGCTTTTGGGTTTTATTTTCGTCTTACTTATTTTCCGTAGCAGATCATGTCGATAAGACGCGCACAGTCAACGAATGTCTTTCTGATTGACTTAATCATTGTATCCCTCTTTTCTGTCCCCGGTTTTACTAACTATCATTCTTGAGGACAATTTTATTTTAACGCTTAACTTGTTGTGTTTCAAGGGGTGATTCGGTATTAGTTTGCTGTCATTGGCCCGTTTTCGCCTGCGTTTCAGGCCGATCAGGCTGCTTTTGCACCTGAAACTGCCGTTTTTCATGCAAAGGCAAGCCTCTGCATCCCTTGTGCGCCAAGGGTTTCCGCCATTTTCTACTTTCTTGCGACGGGAATGGGCCCTGGTCAGCCTCTTGACTGGCCCGATTCTATAAAAACGCCAAATTGCCCTGCTCTTTCAGCCCTTTTATAGAATTATTGCCTGTTTTATGAAATCCATTCTATAGAAGCCCTGAATAACTGCCCTTTATTTCACGAATTATAGAATCCAGATTTCAAATTCTATAAACTGCTCTAAAATAGCCCTTCTTCACACACTTTTATAGAATGGCAAAAGCCAAAAGCCCAATAATTCTATACTAGTCTTGCTTTTGCATTAAAATCGGCAAGAAATATAGAATCCGTCCCCCGCCGGGGAACGTTTTCGGACTGAACCCGGTATATAATGAAAATGAAAGGGGAGTGGCGCCCTGACCCCGAGGTCGGCAAGGAGGCGGTCATGAAATATTTCGACATTAAAGGAGGCGCCATAAGAAGGAGCGGGGCTTTTCCGAGATGCACCCTTGTGAAGCTTGTCAGATGCATGAACCCTGTAAGGGTTGAAGATCTTCTTGTAAATGATGAGGAGACTTCCGGCAGAGTGTGCATTTATTATGAAGAAGGGAGGTAAACACCATGATGATGAGTCCTGAAACATATTATGAAACAGAACTGAAGGGCATGACAAAGGATCAGCTCCGGGAAGAAATCAGTGAGCTCGAAACGGAAATCGCTGCACTTACAGCTCGCGAAAAAGAGCTGGCTGAAATCAGGGATCCGCTGGAGAGAATGATGGCGGATCCCATTAAACCGGATAATGGCACGCGTCTGGCAATGAATCGCCAATATCTCGCAAAAGCAATGCAGGCCCTGACAGAGGCCGATGATGAAAGTAAATAGCAGGCAATAACCAAACTGGCAGAGGAATCATTCCTCTGCCAGTCTATTATTTTCACTAATTGCATATCCAATCTCGCTATCCCTGAAGCCGTCGGCTTTCAGGTGTTCATGCCTATAGTAGTCGCATAAAATTTTGCCGAAAATTAAAAAACGCCCGCCGGTTTCCCGACGGGCGGCATTATCAACAGGGCTTATTACTACTCATATTCCCCCGTAACAGGATTGAAGATCACTTCGTCTTCCCAAAAGTCTGCTTCGTATTCCTCCCTGGTTGAAGGCCTCCTCTGATACTTCAGAGGTCAGCATGAATCTACTCAAACGATACTTTCTTCATACCGTCATATTTGCAGAGATATTCATCGTCCCTGAGAAGGAGACCTGCTGAAAATCTGTCGTCGTCCTTTGATCCAAAAGCCACTGATGCGTAGTAGCATTCCGCTCCGAACTTCTCCGCGTGCTGCAGCATTGCCCGTCCCATCTGAACGGGAAGGCCCGGTACTACAGGAATGACTCCCGCTCTAACCACGATGAACATGGTCTTGTCGCCGTCCCTGACTATGTAGTTCGGAACAGCATTGGCTTCGTTCCTCATGCCTGCAATTTCGTATCCCTTTTCGTCGATTTCCTCTTTGACTCTGCTCATCGCCATAGTCATGAGCTCCTCGTGTGATATGCGGTCCTTATCTGTGTATTCCGGAATTCCCGGTTTCCATTTGCTCTGTGCCATTCTAATCTGCCTTTTCCTTTACTTTAATTTCTGCTGCAGCCTGTCCAGGTCAGCCTGCGAAAAAGAATCGGGATCCACGCCCACCGAAACGCAGGCATCCCTGAATTCTTCAGTGTCAATAACTTCGTTGGGACTCTCATTGAGCACCCTGGCCACTCTCGAAATGAGCCCCTCATTTGTGTCCATGCACCCTTCGGATTCCATGTAACCAAGGAAGCCCGGGTCTGTAAAATCAATAATGCTCCTTGCTTCCCCTTTCGCACATACCTTACCTTCTCTTCTCCCTCTTCACAATACGGTCCCCTCTGGTCATGGTCCCCATATCACTCGGAACAGTCTTATTGAAATGCGGGCAGTCCACCTTCTTGCAGGTCTTGCCCGCCTCCGCGTGCATGCAGCGTTCCCCCGCCTTGCCGCAGTATGTCCAGTTGTCACCTTCCGTTACGAATGCTCTACTCATTATTCTATCACTTCCTGTTATAATTCCGCTACAATCTGTGAAATGTGCGTCGCCTTGATTCCGTCTGCCAGCACGCCGAGCAACGTCGGGTACATGTCTTCTATAAGCTCACACTCATGCAAAAGCACGCCTTCCTCTTCTGCTACTTTCTTTATGACCCCAAGCTTTTCCTCCGGCGTCTTTACCATGAGCATATCCTCAAAGTATCCGTCGTAATGATCCTTGAGGAATTCCCACTTGGCCAGAACCTCGCCTTCGCTTTTGATTCCTGTCAGAATATAAAGCTTCGCGCCTTCAGCCTTGAGCTTATCCGCATACCTTCGGACAGGCTTAACCGGCCTGCAGGTTTTGTACGCATCTTTGCCTTTAGCGTTACAGTAATCCTGCCAGCTTGGTACTGTCGGATATCCAATTTTAATTTCATCCTCGACCAGATATTCCGGAACACTGATTGTTCCGTCGAAGTCGAAGAAGGCTAGTTTGGTTGTCATAATGAAAACCATTATAATAATTTCCTTATCAATCCCTTATCAGCCGGCAACCAATCAACTGAATCAAGTTCATCTGCCCCGAGCCATTTTGCCGCCTCATGTTCCAACAAGACTATATGCTCTGACGCAAGTTCACATATGAAGCAATGCATAGTTAAATGGAATTTCGGATAGTCATATTCAACTGTATCGACGAAATCACCAACAATAATATCCGCGTCAAGTTCTTCTTTGATCTCGCGAACCAACGCCTGTTGCGGCGTTTCACCGGGCTCGATTTTTCCACCAGGAAACTCCCAGCCTCCTTCGAAATCACCATATCCTCGTTGGGTTGCGAAGTATTGATTATCTTTCTTTATTATTGCTGCTACAACCTCAATTGTTTTCATGCAAATGCCTCTTCTTCAAAATATTCATAAACGTCGTTTCTAACTGGGTGGTCCATGTCAAAATAGAAATGAACAATAGGAAGCTCTCTTCCTTTATCATCTTCTATAGTCGTTTGTTCCCAATCACTCGGTCTGACAGTTCCCATGTAATAGAAATCCGTTCCCTCTCCATCACTCTTCTTCAAGAATAATGGAATGCACAAATTGTTCTGCTTATAGTTTATTATTTGCTGGGCTTCATTATGTTCCAAAGTAACTCTGTTTCTCGTTGCCCACTTGAATAATCCTTCGTTTACAAATCCGTCAGGATAGTCTGTACTCTTTGCAATAGCCTCGGCGTCCTTATTATATGTTACGAAAATTGGGCAAGTGTCATGTTTGATTCTGTAGCCATATACCGTCGCACTTTCATCCTTATCCCAGTTTAGTATTCTGCAAACATCTTTTCTAGAATACTTTTCATATAAAACCAGATTGTTTTCGTCGTGATTTTTATACTTATCGTTATATCTGGCATTTCCAAGTTCAATTAGTTCTATCAACGCTTCCTTGAACTCTTCATTTTTTAACATGCCTCTAAATGTTTCCGCTGCAATATAATTGAGGTCAAATGCTGCAAGAATATCTACAAGCTTATATTTATTTCTTTCGTTCAAAACTAAAAAGTCTTTGCTTATTACCCTTACTGCAGAATCAAAACTCAACTTGTTGAACACTTCGCCCACTTCTTCAATTCTACGCTTAAACGATTCATCTGTTACAATCTGCCCATCAACAAGCATCTTCAGCAAAAGCAATTCTTCAAGTCTTTTTCCATTAACAAGATATGCAGAAATGAATTCCAGCACTTTCTTTTCAGCTTCCGTAAACTCAATATTGTAATCTTCTTCACAATACTGTAAAAAATTGTGATACGAATTGAACTTATCAATAATCAGCAGTGGATCAACTTCTCCATATTCGTAGAAATCCATAATGCTCGGCTGTCTTCCCAGCTTGTATTTCAGGTTAAGATAATTCTCCTTCAACTGCCTCTTCCCTATGCTCATTTCATCTATCTTTTCGAATATCCTCTGTCGAGAAATCTTATCAAAATGAACACTGGACGCACCCGGAATAACTCGAACACCTTCCATAACGAACTTTCGGATATTATCCTTGTTATATGATCTATCACCGGATAGGGCAATTGGTATCATAAAGTTATTGTTATAGTTCCCAATAAAATCTATAACAATAACATATTCTTTGTCCGTTGCTTTACGAAGTCCTCTGCCAAGCTGCTGAACAAATACTATTGGTGACTGTGTTGGTCTTAGCATTACTACCTGATTAATTTCAGGAATGTCTACCCCCTCATTAAATATATCTACGGTAAAAATGTAATCTAATGCATCTTCACCTTCTTCACCAACTAAACGCTCAATAGCCTCAAGTCGCTTTTCCTGGCTGTCCTCTCCAGATAAGTGAATCGTTCTATAACCTTTTTCGTTAAATTTATCAGAAAGTTTTGCCGCTTCTTCTTTTCTACTGCAGAAGATTAATCCTTTTACTCTATCTCCGCTGAAACCATAGTATGTAATCTTTTCAATAATATGATCTACTCTCGAATCTAAGACCAGTTTGTTGAAATCAGTGTTTTCGTCAACAATTTCGCCATTGATTTCTAAATCGCTAATTCCAAAATAATGGAAAGGACAAAGCAAATCTTCTTCTAGCGCCTGCTGCAATCTGATTTCATGAGCGATATTATGATCAAACAATGAGTAAATATCATAACCATCTGTCCTCTCCGGACTAGCAGACATTCCAAGTAACAATTTGTTCGGTTCAAAATAATCAATTATTTTCTGATGGGATTCAGCCCCTGCTCTATGTACTTCATCTACCACAATGATGTCAAAGTAGTCTGGTGAAAACCTATGGAGGTTTTCATCCTTATACAAAGTCTGAACCGTTGCAAAAGTAATATCAGCATCATATTCGTGATGGTCTCCAGTAAGCAAACCAACTGTCTTATCATCACAGAATATATGCCTATAGCTTTCCATGGCCTGACGAGCAATCTGACCTCTATGAACTATAAATAATGCCTTATTAAACCCTAATTCCTTTAATGCAAAAGCAGACGCATAGGTTTTGCCTGTGCCTGTAGCTGATACCAGAAGTGCTCTCTTTTCGCCATCATTAACAAGCTTCTTAAGATTGTTAATGAACGATACTTGCATTGTGTTAGGTTCTAACGTGTAATATTCCAAATCTGGAACTGCTGATCTACGAACAGACTGTTTCTGCGCCTCATAAATTGACTTATACGTTTCAATCCAGTCTGTTATTGGTTTTGCTTGACTCCAAAGAAAATCAAACTCAGTCAATATTTCCCGAATATATTCACCTTGCTTTGTTGAAACAATTTTAGTATTCCATTCTTTATTCGTAGTCAAGGCACCGGCAGTCATATTAGAACTACCTGTGATAATCTTGTACAATTCTTCCTGCTTGAAAATGTATCCTTTAGTATGGAAGCCTTCTTTTCCATCCGTCCTGTAAACTCTAAGCTCTACATTGTTCAGTTGATCTAGTTTCTCCAATGCAGACGGTGCGCTAAAATTCAGGTAGTCAGTCGTAAGCACCTTTCCACGGATACCTTTCACTTCAAGCTCCTTTAGGATTTGAAGTAGTGGTGCTATACCACTATCTGTAATAAAAGCCACACTAATATAGAAGCTGTCACACTTCTTTAGTTCATCCTCTATACTCGCCAATACTTTCTTTCCCTGTGTATAATCATTGGAAATAAATTGTGGGCGATATTCAATTTCCGAGCTGTGCTCGTAATCGATAAAGGCAGTATTAAAGCCATCATTTAGTTTTAATAGTTTTTTGCTGGTATTCATATTAGTATTATAACATTTTAAGCTATTTATTACATCTAACTCCATTACATTACACCCCTTGACACCCATGATATACTCACCATGTAAATTGAAAAAAAGGGAGGGATTACAAATGATACTATGCACCAAGGAAGGAACAACCTTCGAAGGCTCACTAATCGATAACATCCAGGATACTACCAACATCCTGATCGGCCTGCGCGAAACCTTAAACAAACAGGTCACAAGTGAGGCTACCGATGCAGTCATTGCCCTGATCGGCAGGGCTGCTTTTGCAGAAGATGAGGAAACCCGGGACAAGTTGTGTGACGACATACTGAAGGTGCTCGTCGCAGGAAGGAGGGCTGCCTAGCAATGGTTCTTGATGCAGAAACCATCTTCTTCGGTATTATCGGGATAATATGTGTCGGAACTCTAGTATATGCCTGGATTATTGCACCACGCAGATATAAGGATTATCACAAAACCTGGTGGAAGGCCAAAGACAAGTGGAAGTGATGTTCCACCTGTCTTTTTATTACCACCTATCTTTATCACCAACCACTATCTTTTATGCTTACATTCTAAACCACACTGAGTACGAAAAAAGGCACCCACCTGACCCGGCGGCTGCCAGAAAATTGAAATTTTAAACGCAATTTTTTTGAACGTTTTTTTGCAAAAAACTAGCGTTTACTTTTGCAAATGCTTATATTTTAGTTACCTCCTTTCTGGCCGAAACCGGAGGTGACTATGACCGATCAATTAACTTTGAATGAAAGAATTGTTATTGAGCGTATGCTTAACGATGATTGTACATTTGCGACAATTGCCAGGAGGCTAAAACGTTCTCCATCCACCATATCTCGAGAAGTAAAACGGTATCGTTGTTTCATTGGTGATGACCGCCCTGTAGATTGCGCAAAGTATTTCGGATGTTCACGCAACCGTCAATGTGAGGATGCCCCTTTTCACGGCTGCTACGGTGCCCGCCGCAAACGTTGTAAGGATGTAGATTGCACGCAAATATGTTCAGCACACGAATCCTTTCACAACTGCCCAAAGCTCAGCAAACCGCCTTACGTCTGCACCTGTTGTCCAAAGCAGAAAACATGCAAGCGCGACCATGCTTATTACACTGCCCACAGAGCTCAGAGTTTTCACTTGAAAACGATGCGTGACTCACATAAGGGCATCCGCATGACACCGGAAGAACTCATTGATCTCGGAAATCTGATTGAACCTCTTGTCCTTAAAGGTCCGTCCCTGAATCACATTGTTGCTACTCATCGCGACGAAATTAAGGTTTCCGAGCGAACACTGTACACTTATATTGATTCAAGCGTTTTCAGTGTACGTAAAACGCAAGGTTCTTACGCGCATCGAATACCGTTATCGACGCGGACGCACCATCGAGGATTTTAAGAGTTATCTTGAAAACAATCCCAATCTTTGCCTTGCTTAAAATTCAGTAAAAACGAACAGTTTTCACTAATTATACCTCATCAAAAAACCTCTTAGAAGTTAAATTTATGCTTTACAATACGTGTTTGATTTTTTTGCTTGCTTTTTGGATTTCATTCAACATTTATTACTGGAAACTCAGGATCCCGGAAGCACTAAAAAACAGCCGTAAATATTGTAATATCAACATTTACGGCTGTTTTTATACTATTCCGATAACAGGCATTAACGGTCGTAGTAGCAAAATGACTTAGGGCGATCCTCCTGGAATAGAATGGACTAAGCTCTTTCATATGTATTTAGCGAGAATATTAAAGAATTCATCAACATCAATAGGCTTTTCTACAAAATAGTCGATACCTACTTCTTTTTCTCTCCTTGGGAACATATCATCTTTTTAATTCAAAATTGTATTTGATTAGCCTTTATTTCACTAAGCGCTGAATGGTTTCAAACAAAGATCTGACATCAATC
>JAKSSG010000028.1 GCA_024403185.1 Clostridia bacterium | reverse complement strand
ACACTAAAAAAGCAGACATGCTTTTTTACATGTCTACTTTCATCTTACAACTTCACAACTGAGCCGCTTTTGTTGTGTCTAGTAAACGTAAACCTTTGGAAGTCTCTGACCGAAAGCGCAGGCGATTTCATAGTTGATTGTGCCTGTTGCTTCGGCAATGTCGTCTGCTGATATTTCAGCCAGACCGTCCTTGCCCATAACGGTAACTTCGTCTCCGAGGCGAACGTACGGAACATGGGTTACATCGATCATGCACTGGTCCATGCAGATGTTTCCTGTAATAGGAGCCTTGACTCCGTTAACGATAACTTCTGCCTTTGCGGAGAACGGACGAGGGTAGCCGTCTGCATATCCGAGCGGAATTGTTGCGATGAGGCTGTCCTGCTGAGCAGTCCATTTGCGTCCGTAGCTGATGGATGTTCCTGCAGGAACCTTCTTCAGGTGAACGATGTTGGCCTTTACACTCATTACAGGCTTCAGATCCAGTTCATTTCTGTCAACTTCATCTGAAGGATAAAGTCCGTAGAGGATGATTCCCGGGCGAACCTGATTGAAGTGTGCAGTCGGAATTTCCATGATTGCAGCACTGTTTGAAAGAGCTCTCATCGGAAGGTTAATGTCTGCCTTTACAAGAGCCTTGTAAAATGCGTTGTATCTGGTCTCCTGAAGATGAGCGTAGTTCTTGTCTGCTGCATCTGCAGTTGCGAAGTGAGAGAAGAGTCCCATGAGGCGCAGGTTTGACAGTCCGTTGATCATCTTTACATCTTCGACGGAAGCAGGGTCTTCAGGGTTGTAACCGATTCTTCCCATGCCTGTGTCAATTGCGATGTAGCAATCCAGCGATTTGCCGGCCTTCCTTGCCGCATTGTTGATTGCCTCGGCGTTTGCGTAGCTGCAGACAACCGGCGTGAGATCATATTCGACAAGAACATCTGCGTATGGATCAGGAGTGAGGCCGAGAATCAGAATCTGCTCAACCTGGAAGCCGGCCTTCCTGAGCTTGATTGCCTCTGAAAGAGTAGCAACTCCGAAGGAGTCGACACCGTTTGCCCTAAGAACCTGAGCGCATTTAACCGAACCGTGGCCATACCCGTCAGCCTTGATAATACCGGTAATTTTCTTGTCAGGTCCAACCTTCTGCCTAATCTGTTTAATGTTGTAGTCCAGATTGGACACATTGATTTCAGCCCACGCGGCTCTCATTGCTTCTTTAATCATTTTATGCGAATCCTTTCATGATATTATTAATAAATAAATGCGTGAAACACCGTTGTTTCACGCATTCATTATAGCACTTTAAATTCTGTTGTAAAAGACTGTGTTATGAGAGAGTTTCCATTTCATCGGATGAGCCGACTGAATGTTTAACTCTGTCTCTCTCTTCTGCTGACTTGGCATCGTTCCAGTGGTCCATTGTACCAACAAGGTAACCGGTGATTCTTCTGATTCTTTCGAAAGGAACGTGTTCCAGTTCATAAGACAGATCAGCGTATTCGCCGTCAATGTTGATATCCAGCTTGGTCAGCTTTCTGTTGAATTTGTTTTCAAGATAATCTACGTAAGCCTGTGCTTCTTTCGGATCTGCGTTTCCTGTGATTACTAATGACATTTCTCTTCCTCCTGTATTTCACCCTATTAAAAGTTATAGGTAATTCAACATGTTGAGTTTTCGTGTAGGGTGATTATACATCTACAACAATATCTTGTACATAGTTCCGGAGCAAAAAAACATCAAAAAAACAATCTGGACTATTTTAGCCCAGATTGAATAAGGTCGCATATTGCTTTTGCAAGCTTCAGATGCTGGTCCTGCTCAAGATGAAGACAGTCGTATGAGGACGGCATTACGTGCTCTGCCGCATTCAGGAAGTGGCAGCCACGGCCCTCAAACTGAAAGTTCTCCGCAACCTGCTTCAGTACATCTGCCATCTGGCGGGACCGTTCTGCCGATGTGGAATCGAATTCATCGCCGAAGAATGTTTCGCCGATTCTCTCGTCAATCAGAGGCGGGCTGATGAGGAGAAATTCCGGAACGAATTCCTGCTGGTCCAACATGAACTGTGCCGCCTCCTTCAGCATGCCGGCCATGGCATCTGCAATGTCCCGGGGACTGCTGTCATAGAGAGTCTTCAGATCGTTGCTGCCCAGCATGAATATGAGAAGATCAACAGGCTTGTGGCTGTTGAGAATGGCTTTCATTCCGTAGTCACCCGTCTTCCACGGATTGTCTTCTACTATATTATATGCGGTTCGACCGTTGCAGCCTTCTTCGATGACACGGTATTCGTCACCGAGAAGCTTCTGCAGCACCATTGGCCATCGATTATTTATTCCGTGCCGTTTCTGCGTCATCGGGTTGTAGCCGTATGTATTGGAGTCGCCGTAGCAGAGAATGGTGTAAGGTTCTCCCTTAGGCGCCGAACCGGGACCGAACTGTTTGACCTGCTCGAACATGTGACCGATGTTGCCTTCACCTGCGAAGCGCTCCTGGTCAAAGAAATCTTCATCGAGATCCAGCCAGCACAGAGGGTGCTTTTCCTGAATCAGATTGACATCAGCTGCAAGCTTTCCCACATAGACTTCAACGTAGCAGTTCTGGTTGTAGTACTTGAAATCCATCATGTGGGTAAGCTCTACATCCTTTTCGCCTATACCGGTTTCCTCAAGAAGCTCGCGGCATGCTGCCGTGAAGCCATCCTCGCCCGGATTGATTTTGCCGCCGACCAGATTGTATTTGCCCTCATATGGATCGCTCAGGCGTTTGCAGAAAAGTGCCTTGTCTGCCTTTGCATTATATATGATGATGCAATTGTATCCCTGCATTTTATCCTCCTGAAATCTTGATAAATATCTTGCCTCTATGTTAATATATAAAAGGCGTTAGCGCCAGCAAAACTGAACATGCCCTCATAGTTAAATGGATATAACAAATCTCTCCTAAAGATTAGTTCTTGGTTCGATTCCGAGTGGGGGTGCCAAAGCACATGTGAAGAAAAGTCAGGCCGACAGAGGGCTTGGCTTTTTACTTTATGAATGTGATATAATGTCCACATGAAACCAAGGAGGATAACAGAATGAAAAAATTCATAATGGAAAAGGATTTCCTGGAGATATTTCCTGAGGCGCAGATAGGAATTCTCGTCTGCAGGGGAATTGACAATCATGTAAAAGAAGAAAGAAAGTACGAATCCTGGCTCAGAGAGTGCGAGGAGATTTCAAAGAAGTATACTGAAAATCCTGAACTGACGGCAAATCCCGTTATTCGCGGATGGCGAGATGCTTTCTACAAATTCAAAACCAAGAAGGGCGCACGCTGCTCAATAGAGGCGCTTCTCAAGAGAGTAGCCAAGGGCAATCAGATCGGAAGCATCATTCCGCTGGTTGACATATATAATGGAATATCGCTGAAGTACGGTGTGCCGATCGGCGGCGAGAACATTGATAAATTTGAAGGGGATGTTCGCCTGACAATTGCTGAGGGCGGCGAGGATTTCGTAACTTACGGAAGCGAAGGCAAGAGCGAACCGCCAAGTGAAGGGGAAGTGGTTTACAAGGACGATTTCGGTGCAATCTGCCGCTGCTGGAACTGGCGTGAAGCGGAGAGAACGATGCTCACCGAAGATACGGTGAACGCCTTCATGATCATAGAAGCACATAATGAAGAGAGCGCAGAGAATCTTGAAGCGGCTCTCGACGAACTGAAGAGCATAATAGAGACGGATCTGGGCGGCACGATTTCAAAGCATCTGGCTACAGCTGCAGAACCGGAAGTAACAATAGAAGAATAAGTTACAGTTTTTCCATCTCAGCGGCAATGTCGGCTTCGCAGGCCTTCATCGCATCGAGAGTTTTCTGCTGAAGCTCAGGCAGTTCCCAGCCGAGCATTTCCGCACCCTGCCCGATTACCTCGCGGGAGCAGCCGGCTGCGAAGCTTGGGCTCTTGTATTTTTTCTTGAGTGATTTCAGCTCCATGTCCTGAACGGATTTCGACGGACGCATCAGAGCGGCGGCGCCGATGATGCCGGTCAGTTCGTCGCAGGCGTAGAGAACCTTTTCCATTTCATGTTCAGGTTTAATGTCTGCGCAGAGACCGTAGCCGTGACTGCAGATCGATCTGATCATGTCTTCGCCAACGCCGGCAGAAGCCAGCAGTTCAGGTGCCTTGATGCAGTGCTGTTCGGGATATTCTTCAAAGTCTATGTCATGCAGGAGACCAACCAGTCCCCAGTATTCTTCTTCGTCTCCGTAACCCAGATCTATAGCGAACCATCTCATCACTCCTTCAACAGTCAGGCCGTGCTGAATGTGGAAAGCATCCTTGTTGTGTTCCTTCAAAAGCTCAAGAGCTTTTTCTCTTGAAATAAGTTCTGCCATAATTACACCTCCGTGTTGAGTATTGCTTTTGCAATATTATAGCACAGATGATATAATGGCAGACGAATTTGAAAGAAGATGGGTGAAATTATGAAGAAAAAAATTATAGCAATCATGATGGCTGCAGCAATGTGCTTCTGCTTCTGCGCCTGCGGGAACAGCGAGGGATCGACGGAGGAAACCGTGGAGATTACTACGGTCGCCGAGGACCAGCAGCAGGACGATGAAGAGGAGAACATTTCCGTTTATCATCAGATTTACGATGACTATGCAGCAAAGATGGACGAGGTGGACAAGAGCGGCAAGGGCAAAATAGAAACTCTCGACAAGATATTTGAAGAGGGCAAAAGCAAGATGAAGAACGCAATGCTCGAAAGCACTGATGACGATCAGTCCATCTATGAAAAATGGTTTGCCAAGCTCAGCGAAAAGTATGCAGAGGTGGCAAGAAACATTACAAACTAGAGCAGCTTTTTGTAATATGATTCAGTCTGATAGAGTGCCGCTACAGGATTGTGACCCAGAACTCTGTCCTTTGTCACAAGGGTGGTGCACAGGGCATCAGAAAATTTGTAGAAAAGAGAATCATGACCGACGCAAAGACCGACCACAACATTCAGGTCGGTTTTTTCTTCGTTCAGAAGCTTGGCCTGAAGAATAGGGTTGCACATGTTCTTGCCAAGAGTTTCATGAGTCATGTCCATGCCGACGGCAAGCTTGGGAACGGCTCCCACCTTGCAGCAGACACAGTAGACCTCGAAACCTTTGTTTCGGAAAATTTTCGCGGCAACGGCGGATTCCTTCAGGAGTCCGATGCATGTGGCTATGCCGATTTTCTTTGCGCCGATTTTCCTTGCGAATTCAGCAATCTCTTCCACGCGGGTCATTTTGCAGTAATTCTCAAGCTCGACTTCAGCAGCGGCCAGGGTTACTCTGTTTATTTCTTCGTCATCGACGTACAGGTTAAGCGCTTCGTCAAATATTGTGCTTTCAGGACCGCCATCCATCAGGGCGGCCGTAGGACAGAAGTCCGGATACATGCCGTCTTCTTCCTCACAACCGCAGACCTTACAGTCAACGCAGCTGAATCTGTAGTTTTCTTTGCTCATTTTAATCTCCTAATTAAATCTCCTGGTCGAATCTCCTGATTAATAATTCATGAATTCGTCACTGCTGATAATGAAGTCAGCCCATTTTCTGTAGAGCTCGTATCGTTCGCCTGCCATCTGTTCGAGTACCGACAGGTTCTCGGAGAGCGGACGGCCCTCAACAGGCAGCTGGTCAACAGCCCTTGTCAGCCATACAATGGTTCCGTTCTGCTTAAGGGCTCTGTAGTTTTCATCATTAAGGACAATGCCTCCGCCTGTGGCGATGATCTGTCCGTGCTCAGCACCTGCCTTGCGGGCAACCATTGTTTCAACTTTTCTGAAGAAGGTCTCGCCAAATTCACTGAAAAGCTCAGGAATCGTCTTTTTCGTTTCAGCGACAATTTCCTCGTCCAGATCAATGAAGCTTCTGCCCGTCATTTCAGCCAGTTTTTTTCCTGCGGTGCTCTTGCCGCAGCCTGGCATTCCAATCAGAACGATATTGCCCATTCTGCCTTCAAGGTGCTTCAGAATTTCCTCGGTCTTCTCAATGAAGCCGCCCGGCCTGCCCAGGAACCTGCCGGCAGCCTCCATGGCCTGGGCAACAATCATAGGCATTCCGTTTGCGGTCTTGAGACCGAGAGCCTCAGCCTCGAGGAGAAGTGCAGTTCTGAACGGATTGTAAACGACATCGACCACCGCGCTGCACCTTGGGAAATCCCTCAGGGAAATTACCGATTCAAGGTTGCCGGGATAGGTTCCGACAGGGGTGGTGTTTACTATTATTTCTATCTGCCCCGCAATTGCGGGAAGGTCATCATAACTGAATACGCGTCGTCCATCACCTTCGCCTCTTGAAGCGAAGAGAACAGCAACGGCACCCTTGTCGACACAGGCCCGGTAGACTGTTCTGGAGGTTCCGCCGGTGCCCAGAATCAGAACGATTCTGCCGTTAAAATCAATGCCGCTTCGCTGAGCGGTATACAGGAAACCGTCATAATCCGTATTGTGTCCCACGAGACGGCCCTCATCGAAGTAGAGCGTATTGACCGCACCGATTTCACCTGCAAGAGAGGTGAGACGGTCACACATGGGAATCACATCCTGCTTGTAGGGTCTGGTGATCGACAGGCCCCTGAAGCTTCTGCTGCTGACAAAGGCCCTCATTTCCTCGGGTGTCAGGTCAAAAAGGCTGAAGCCGTATTCACCGAGAGCCTCGTGAACTTCCTTTGAGAAGCTGTGAGGAAGCGGATGTCCGATAAGACCGTAGATTTCCTCATCCATTACGGAATTCTGATACTCCTTGCTCAGGCGGAACAGCTCTCTGAAAAAATCAGAAGAATATGGTGCAAAAGCAGGAGCCGCTTTTGCTGTAATGTCTTCAAGAATCTCAGCTTCCCGTTCAGGGTTTTCAACAGGCAGGCATGCCTTCTTCTTGGCAGCCGCAATCCTGTCGGAAATGCTCATTCTGCGCTCGAAGAGCCTGAGAAGAGCATCGTCTGTTTCATCTATATTTCTTCGCAGTTCCTGAAGATCTCCGGCTTCCGAAGTCTTAATGCCGGCTGCAGGAGATGAGTCTTCAGCAACGAGAATGGCATCGAGCAGTCCCAGCGCCATGGCGGCCTCCACTGTAGGAACAGCGCGGACAGCAACGCAGGGATCGTGACGCCCGGTTATTATCAGTTCTGCACTTTCGCCGGTTGTCAGGTCAACTGATTCCTGAGGAACACCTATGGAAGGTGTCGGCTTGAATGCGACGCGGCAGACGATCGGCATGCCATCCGTTATTCCGCCGAGAATACCGCCGCAGTTATTTGTTCTGGTTTTCAGCTGAGGGAGCTTTCCCTCTTCAGGCTTTTCGTCGCAGTAGAAGGCGTCATTATTCTCGGAGCCCTTCATGGATGCAGCTGCAAAGCCTGCTCCGAATTCAACGCCTTTGACAGCGGGAATTCCAAACAGGATGGTGGAAAGCCTGCTTTCCAGACCGCCGTACATTGCGGCACCGATTCCTCCGGGAACGCCTTCGGCAATGCATTCAACAAGCCCGCCAACAGAGTCGCCCTCCTCCAGGGCCTGCCTGATGGCGGATTCAACATCACTGCTTCCGCCGGCGGATACCAGTGTTGCCGAGATTCTGATGCCGCGCTCTTCGAGAACCTGCAGAGCCAGTCCTCCGGCAATGCACAGAGGCGCAGTCATGCGTCCGCTGAAAGGGCCTCCCCCGGACATGTCAATTTCCCCGCCGTAGCGAAGTCTTGCGGTATAGTCCGCATGGCCCGGACGCGGAATGTTTCTGATGGCGTCGTAATCCATCCTGTGAACATCTCTGTTCCTGATTTCAAAGACCATCTCGCCGCCTGTGCCGTCATCAAGGCGCAGAGGAATATCGTCCTCCTTTCTTGAAGAAACAAGGTCGCTCTTTCCCGGCGCGCGGCGGTCGAGGAAATCCTGAAGCTTCACCATGTCGGGAGTGAAGTCGTATGGAAGTCCCCTTACTGACACGCTAACAGACGGTTCGTGAGAACCGCCTCTTACAGTTACCTTAAGTTTTTCTCCGAATTTTGATTCCACAGGTATTCCAGTTCTCCTCCCAGATCGATGAAATCGTTATAAAAATCAGGATAGGATTTCGTTACGGCAATAGGGTTTTCCAGGAAAACATCACCCCTGCAAAGGCAGGACGCCACAGCTACAGCCATTGCGATGCGGTGATCGTTCCGGCTGTCCGCGTGACCGCCTTCAAGGAAGGCCTTGCCTGTAAACGAAAGTCTGTCTCCTCCATATGAAATGTCAGCTTCCAGAGCATACAGCATTGCATAAATGCTCTTCATGCGGTTTGATTCCTTGAATCTCAGTCTCTCGCCGTGGATTATCATGGACGTGCCCTCAGCAGAGGACATGAGCACGGCAAGTACAGGAGCCAGGTCAGGAATCTGAGACACATCTATCTCCGCACCCTGCAGACAGCAGGCAACGGAACGGATGTCTGAGAGCCCGTCCTCATGAGTTGTTATTTCGGGTCTTGCTCCCATCTCAATCAGTATGTCCAGTATTTCCCTGTCCCGCTGGCACGAGTTCAGATTAAGCCCGCAGACGGTAACGTCACCGCTCAGCGTTCCGGCGGCAAGCCAGAATGCGGCGTTGGACCAGTCTCCCTCCAGGGTAAGTCCCGCAGGTTCAACATAAAGCTGATTCCCCGGAACCCGGTACATGAGGAAACCGTCTTCGGTAATCTCTGTTAATATTTCAAGACCGAACCCGCGCAGCACTTCCAGAGTCATGTCAACATAGCCGGCAGATTCAAGTTCCGTGGTCAGTGTCAGAGTGCTCTCTCCATCAAGCAAAGGCAGGGCAAAGAGCAGGCCGGTAATGAACTGTGAACTGATGTTGCCGGGGAGAGCATAATCTCCGGGCATGAGTCTGCCTCTGACGGAACATATTTCCTTGAAATTGTCATCGTTCTTGTATGAACCCATCTGGAAGCTGCATCCGTGCAGCTCCATCTCCTCCTTGAGAGGAGAAATCGGGCGGTCAGGCAGCCTGCCAGTGCCGAGAAAGCTTGCGCTGCCTTTCAGGGCCATTACAACCGGAAGCAGAAAGCGCAGTGTTGAGCCGCTTTCGCCACACTGAAGAAAAGGCGTGTTTTTATCCAGCTGTGCCAGACAGTTCATTGTGGCCTCAATGTCGTCAGAGAAGGCGGGGATTTCAAGACCGGCCTCAAGAGCCTGTCCCTGCATCTGCGAGATTTTCTGTGCAATCAGCAGACGGTGCGCATGGGACTTTGAAGGCATGGCCTTAATTGACCCTTCAAGTTTTCGGGGAGTGAATTTAATTTCCATCACATGTCCTCCCTTTCTCAAGTCCGCAGGATATGAAGGCTTCCAGCTCTCCTGCAGGAATGGCCTTCAGCGAGCTGTGCCCCGGGCTGTCCGGGTAAACTATGGTAATGCTGTCTCCGCTGCGCTTTTTGTCGTGCAGGGCGGCAGCAGCAAGTTCTTCTGCTGAATAATCGTCAATCAGTTCAAATCCGAATGCATCCATTACGGTCCTAATGAGATGGGCAACGGGTTCCTCGCTCCACCCCAGGCTGTCGGCTGCGAGAGATACCAGATACATTCCGGAAATGACGGCAGCGCCGTGGGGAACGGTGTAAGCGGAGCACTTCTCGATTGCGTGACCGATTGTGTGGCCAAGATTGAGAAGGCGTCTTTCGCCACTTTCTCTTTCGTCTCTCTCGACGATTTCCTTCTTGACTTCTATTGCCTTTGCAGCGGCCTCAGGGAGACCGTCGGATATCGCATCAAGGATGGAACCGTCGGCGATGAATGCGCATTTGATTATTTCGGCAAGACCGTTGAGAAGCTGGTCCGCCGGCAGCGTGTTAAGAGTATCCGGATCAAAGAGAACCAGATCGGGCTGCCAGAAGGTGCCCAGCATGTTCTTGCCGGCATCTGTATTGACGCCTGTCTTGCCGCCCGCCGATGAATCGGCAGCCGCAAGAAGGCTTGTTGGAATCTGAATGAAGGAGATGCCTCTCATGAAAATGGAGGCTGCGAAGCCGGCTATATCACCGGTTACTCCACCGCCGAGAGCGGCAATGCAGTCGCTTCGGGTGAAGCCGTTTTCGGACAGGAAACCGGTAAGAGCTTCGACGGTAGCAAGTGTCTTGTACTGCTCTCCCGGCTTGAATACGTATGCGTACACGTCATAACCCGCAGCCAGAAGAGAATCGCACAGGGGCATGCCGCCTCTGCCGTAAAGCCCGTATACGTTTGAATCACATACCAGGCAGACCTTCCTGCCTTCTGAAGCTTCGCAGATACGGCCAAGCTCTTCGCCTGCTTTTGCGAGAAGTCCTTCTTCAATCAGGACGCTGTATTGTTTTGATGTGTTGATTGTTATTTCTTTCATCTGAAATCAGTTATGCCCTGGAGCTTTGCCATGAGTTCTGTGAATTCTTCGGGAACCAGAGCCTGGCCGCCATCGCACAGGGCTTCGTCGGGACAGGTGTGAACTTCGATCATGAGTCCGTCTGCACCGGCAACGGCCGCAGCCATTGACATTGGCTTAATCAGTTGAGGCAGACCTGTCGCATGGCTTGGATCCGCAATTACCGGAAGGTGAGTGAGCTCCTTCAGGAGCGGTATTGCTGAAATGTCCATGGTGTTTCTGGTCATCGGCTCGAAGGTCCTTATGCCTCTTTCACAGAGGATGACTTGTCTGTTTCCGCCCGCGAGCAGATACTCCGCACTGAGCAGAAGCTCCTTAAGGGTTGCCGAATGACTTCTCTTGAGAAGAATCGGCTTGTCAATGTGGCTGAGCTCGGTAAGAAGCTCGGCATTTCTCATGTTTCGTTCGCCGACCTGTATTATGTCCACATCCTCAAAAAGAGGAAGATGTGCGGCGTTTACTATTTCTGAAACGACAGGCATGTTGAGTACCCGTCGAACCTCTGAAAGAAGCTCAAGTCCTTCAGCTCTGAGTCCAGAGAAATCGTAAGGTGATGTGCGGGACTTGAATGCGCCGCCTCTGAAGAAGGCTGCTCCGGCGTGTTTTACCGCCATTGCCGTTTCCAGAACCTGCTCTCTGGTCTCAAGAGTGCAGGGACCCGCCATTACAGGCAGGCTGCCGTCCCCGACAAGTACCGTGTCGGAACCGTCGGGAAGTTCTATTTCTATTATTGTATCCTCGGGCTGGTCCTGGCGGCCAACGAGAAGTCCGTCAAGCCAGTCGGGAGAAATGTTGCTGTTTATAAATGCCATTGGTCTTTCCTCCGTTGTCATTATACAACAAAAAAGCGCCTCTCGGCGCTTTTTGTTATTCTCTTTACTGGTTCTCCTGAACCTCCTTTGTCTTCTCCTGAAGCTTCAGCTGGAGGTCCTTTGTCTGACCGTCTCTTACAATTGTATATGTAAGCGTATCACCAACCTTGTGGGAGGTAATGACGGCTGAGACCTCATCTATTGAAGTCATCTGTTTGCCGTCTATTGCGAAGACCACATCTCCTGCCTGGAAGCCTGCCATTTTGGCTTCGCTGCTTTCAACGGAGTAGATGTAAACTGTTCCGCCGCTGCTTCCGAAGAAGGAATCGAAGCCGCTGCTGCCCTCGGTGTATGTCATTCCCGAATAAGGCTGACCGCTGACATAGCCCTTGTCCATAAGCTGCTTGGCAACGTCTGCCGCCGTATTAACCGGAATTGCGAAGCCGAGGCCTTCAACGTCTGAACCTGAAGACTTGGCAACAACCAGTCCGACAAGCTGAGCGTCCCCGTTGAAGAGCCCGCCTCCCGAGTTGCCCGGGTTAATTGAACTGTCGGTCTGGAGCAGATGCATGGTTGTTCCGTTAATGTTCAGCTCTCTGTCTGTGGCGCTGATTATTCCTGCGGTTACTGTTCCTCCCAGCTCACCAAGCGGATTGCCTACGGCAACAGCCATGTCGCCGGCCTCAAGCTGGTCACTGTTTCCGAAGGTTACAGGCTTCATGTTGCTTGCCTTTACCTTTATGACTGCAACGTCATTGGTAGGATCGGTTCCCACCAGTGTAGCCTCGTACTCTTTTCCCTTGGCAGTGGTTACGGTAACCTTGCTGGCGTTTTCTATTACATGATTGTTGGTCATGATATATCCATCCTTGCTGATGACAACGCCGCTTCCTGCCCCCCGGGTTACATATTCCTGAAGCCAGGAGTCTCCTGCGGCCTGCTCGGTCCTGATTTCCACAACGCTGTCTTCAACGGCATCGGAGATTTCCTTAACGGTCATGTTGCTTCCCGTGGCGCTTTCAAGACTGAAGCCTGAATTAGGGCTGCCGTTCAGCGTCTTCTCAGATACCGGAACGCTCTCAACATCATTTGAACTGTTCATGATGCCGTTTGCTATCAGTGCTCCGCCCATGCCGAAGAGACATGACAGAACCAGGCAGGCAACAATAAGCAGGGCCAGCGCCTTCTTCGTAATGGTTATCGGTTCGCCAGCTTCTCTGCGACGGCGCCCATTGCCCTTAAAGCTTTTACCCGGGACCGTATTGACGAAGTCGGACCGGTATCTATAGCCGAAGCTGTCGTCTGTCTGCTCATCCGTAAAGTGCTGCGCTCTTGCATGTCCTCCGCCCCATGTTGCTGAGGCGCTTGGGAGATTGCTTTCTGCTTCGTCTTTAAGTATGAAGTTTGGTTCGTAACTGTTTGTGTTTTCTGATCTGTTTTCATCCATGATTTGGTTTCTCCTGTAACATGTTCCCTGAGGGAAAACCTTATACCTCTCTTGCCGATAATATATCAACGGAATATGTTGATTTTGTGTTGAAAATATGAGAGTTTGGTTCTTTAATAATGCGGCTGTTTATGGTAAAATAATTCAGTTATGAGCAAGGCAATAATCGCAATTGACAAAAGCAGGTCGTTCAGAGTGTACCTGACAATAACAACGGAAATGGTTCAGCAGGCCGCGGACATCCATGACACAACGCCACTGGCCGCTGCAGGCTTGGGCAGAGTGCTTACGGGCGCCGGACTCATGGGCATCATGATGAAGAATCCCGAAGACAAGCTCACGGTCAGTTTCAAGGGTGAAGGCCCGGCAAAGCAGATTCTGGCAACAGCCTACGGCACAGGCAAGGTTAAAGGATACATTTCCAATCCTTACGTTGATCTGCCCCTCACTGAAGCGGGCAAGCTTGACGTGGGCGGTAGTCTGGGGCTCGGTGAACTTACGGTAATCAGGGACATAGGTCTCAAGGAACCGTACATGGGAACGATTGCTCTGGTCACGGGCGAAATTGCCGACGACCTTACAGCATACTTCTATATTTCAGAGCAGCAGAACACATCGGTTGCACTGGGAGTCAAGGTGGAAACAGATCTTTCAATCGGAGCTGCAGGCGGCATGATCATACAGATGCTCCCTGACGCAGAGGAGGGATCAATAAGCGCACTGGAGAACATGATAGCAAATCTGCCACCGCTGACCAGCCTCATTGACGAAGTGAAGCAGAACAACAGAGCCGCCAGTGAAAGCGGGCTGGTCCTACTTTTGCTTGAGAGAATTTTCGCGGGTATCGGCGAGGACTATGAGCCGGTGGTTCTTGAGGAAAGAGAAATCGCCTGGGAATGTGACTGCAGCAGGGAAAGAATTGAGCAGGCGCTCATGACAATCGGTCGCAAGGACCTGCAGGAAATTATTGAAGAGGACGGACAGGCCGAACTGCAGTGTCAGTTCTGCCTTAAGAAATACAATTTCAATAAAGAGGAACTGGAAGGGATAATGGAGAGATTATGAAAGAAGTAATGGTAAAAATCAGAAGCATGCAGACCAGTGCGGAAGCGGGCGATGATGAAATGGAATTCGTTACAGAGGCCAAGCTCTACAAGAAAAACGGAGCTCTCTACCTGCTGTACGAAGAAAGTGAATTCAGCGGAATGCCCGGATGCAAAACCAGACTGAGACTGCGGGACGGCGAAGTTCAGATGAAGCGCTTCGGTGAAGGCGCCGGGATAGGCAATGAGCTGAGGTTCGAAAAGGGCAAGAGATACTCGGGCATTTATGACACGCCTTTCGGACCGATTGAGATCGAGCTTCTCACAAATGATGTTGAGAGCAGCATTTCCGAAGAGGGAACCGGTCAGGTGGACATCGATTACGAGGTAAGTCTGAAGGGACTTCTCGAAGGAAGAAACAGACTCAACATTACGTTGATGTAGGAGGAAAACAATGAACAGAAGATTCGCAAGAATAGTAGCATGGATACTTGTTGCCCTGATGGTTATAACCACACTGGGATTTTCAATGTTTTATTTTATGGGATAGAAGGCACAGGAAAAACTGATTGGAGGAAAAAATGAAAAAGATAGGTTTTAGTGCAGAGAAGTATATTGAAGAACAGTCAAAGTACATTCTGGAAAGAATCGAAGCCGGCGGTGGTGACAGACTCTATCTGGAATTCGGCGGCAAGCTGGTTCAGGACAAGCATGCCATGAGAGTCCTGCCAGGATTTGATGAAAACGCCAAGATCAAGCTCCTGCAGAAGATGAAGGACCAGGCGGAAATCATCATCTGCGTATACTCGGGAGACATTACGACCAATAAGACAAGAGCTGACTTCGGAATCACTTATGATCTGGAAGTGCTCAGACTCATCGACATGTTCAGAAAGTACGACCTGGAAATCAACAGCGTCGTTGTTACAAGATATGAAGAAGACTCGCCTGCAGTAGTCAAGTTCATCAACAAGCTTGAGCAGAGAGGAATCAGAACATACAAGCACAGATTCACAAAGGGTTATCCGACAGACGTGGACACCATCGTAAGTGAAGAGGGATACGGCGCAAATCCATATATCGAAGTAACAAAGCCTCTCATCGTGGTAACGGGCCCGGGCGGCGGCAGCGGCAAGCTGGCAACAAGCCTGTCACAGCTCTACCATGAGAACCTTCGCGGAAACAAGGCAAGATATGCCAAGTTCGAGACATTCCCGATCTGGAACCTGCCGCTGAAGCATCCTGTAAACGTGGCTTATGAAGCGGCAACAGCAGACCTGAAGGACGTTAACATGATCGACTCCTTCCATCTGGAAGCCTACGGCGAAACCGCTGTAAACTACAACAGAGACCTGGAGGTCTTCCCGGTTGTAAAGAGAATCATTGAAAAGATTACAGGCAAGGAAGCAGAATACAAATCACCTACAGACATGGGTGTTAACCGTGCCGGCTTCGGAATCATTGACGATGAGGTCTGCCGTGAAGCATCATGTCAGGAAATCATAAGAAGATACATCATCGCAGAGTGCGACTTCAAGAAGGGCAAAATCAGCGCAGACATTCTCGAAAGAGCCAAGCTGCTCATGGACGAAATGGGACTGACCATCGAGGACAGACCTGTTGTTCTTCCGGCAAGAGAATATGCTGAACAGAAGAGAGCTGAAAACATTCGCTACACTAACGTGGTTGTTACGGCACTGGAGCTTCCTGACGGCAAAATCATCACAGGAAGAAGTTCCAGAAGAATGGTTGCAGCCGCTGCTGCAATGCTGAACGCGGTAAAGGAAATGTCAGGAATGGCAGACGAGATTCACCTGATCTCGCCGAAGATCCTGGAGAGTATTCAGAACCTGAAGACTGACGTGCTCCAGGCGGAGAAGACAACTCTGAACTGCGAGGAAATTCTTACCGCGCTGACAATTTCAGCAACAACAAATCCGATGGCGGAATTTGCACTGAGCAAGCTGCCTGACCTGAGAGGATGCAGAGCACACTGCACAGCAATTCTTTCAGACAAGGATGAGAAGACGCTCAAGGCACTGGGAATCGACATTACCAGTGATCCTGAATATGTAACCAACAACCTTTATTACAGCTAAAATGCCGGGTGCCGTATCGGCACCCTTCTTTTAAAAGGAAGACCATGTACGCCAAATATTTTGTTCTTTTCGCCATTCTGTTCACGGGATGGTTCCTGAGAAAAATAAACTTTATCGACGATAAGATGAATCACAGCATGAACAAGCTTATCGTTTATTTCGCGTACCCTTGTCTCATCGTCCACAACATCGGAAACGTGGACATGACGGGCAAAGTGGTTCTGGACTTCCTCATCACCTTCGTAATCAGCCTGGTCTGCTTTTTCCTATACGGCCTTATCGCCTTCGGATATGCAAAGGCAAGAAAATTTCCGGCTGACGTATCCAATGTTGCAGAGTTTGCAATGTCCACGCCGAACAACGGCTTCATGGGCTTTCCTGTTTCCCTGATCTTCTTCGGAGAAAAGGGTCTGTTTCTCATGCTGGCACACAATGCGGCAATGAATTTCTTTATTTTTACATACTGCACAAACCTTCTGCAGAGGAACAATCCCGAAAAGAAAAAGCCTACACTGAGAAATGTCACAAGGGCCACATGCAAGTTTCTGCTCAATCCGAACATTCTGGCCCTCTTTATTGGTTTTGCATTAAGCCTGTTGGGAGGGATTCTGCCTGACGTTGTTGACGAATACCTCCTTTACATAGGAAACGTTTCAACACCGATGGCCATGATTTTCATAGGATCATCTCTGGCCACGTCCGACATGCGAAAGGTTTTCACAACCAGGGTGGTAATTGAATCCTCAATCGTGAAGCTTCTGATCATGCCGGCCATTACAATAGGGCTGGTCTTCTTCCTTCCGGTGGATCCTCTCATCAAGAGCATTGTGGTTCTGGGAATAGCTTTCCCGACGGCAGCCACAGTATCAATGCTGGCCGAGCAGGAGAATCAGTCAGCGCTTACTGCGAGCATGATCCTCGTGCTCAGCACGATTGCATCAATTGCAACAGTTCCCGGAACAATCAGCGTATTAAACATGATCTTTTAGACTTTCGTTGAGCAGAGATTCCAGAGGAATTCCGAAAGTGCGCAAAATTACACAGACGGTAAGCAGGTCGGGATACTTCCGGCCTTTTTCAATGCGGTTGTAACTGGTTCGTGACATTTGCAGCAGCTCGCTCAGTTCCTCCTGGGACAGGCCCTCGCTAAGACGGAGCATTCGCAGATTGGCGGGCAGGTTTCTGCTAATGTCGGATAGCATGTTGTTAATTTCCCGCTCATTTGGATTAGTAATCATAAGCGCCTCCTTTCTAACACATCTATCCTTTATCCGAGTAAGCGAAGTTTATTAACGGTCAGGTACGCTTTTTCGGAATATGCAACCGTACGGTTGCTTTTTCTTTGCCTTGTAAAGAAGAGTGAATAATCGTAAAATGAAGGTGGAGGAAAACCCATGAATATAAGAATAAACACTGACAATACAGGCATTGACGCAGACGAAATCGAGGCACTGAGACCGGAAACGGGCAAAGCGCTTGACAGGCTGTGGTCCGGCAGGGAAGCGATGACGGGCTGGGTTCAGCTGCCGACGGGAAGATACGAGGAAGAACTCGAGTACATTCTCAATCTGGCTGATGCGGTAAAAAATGAAGCCGAACTGTTCGTTGTCATAGGAATAGGCGGCTCTTATCTTGGTGCAAAGGCAGCCATCGAGGCTTTGCCAAAATACGAGAGGGGCATTCCCGTAAAATTCCTGGGGAACAATCTCTGCACCGATTATTTCTGGGAAACCGTTGAGGAAATAAAAAAGAAGAAGACCATTCTCTGTGTCATCTCCAAATCGGGAAGCACCATGGAGGTGAGGACGGCCTTTGAAATTGTTAAGCCGCTGCTCGCCGAAAGATACGGCAGTGAAGAAGAAGCGGCAAAACGCATTATTGCAATAACAGACGCCGAGAAGGGCGCACTTCGTGAAGAAACGACGGAAAAAGGCTACACCACAATGACCATTGCCGACGACATCGGCGGAAGATATTCGGTGCTGACACCTGCAGGTCTTCTGCCAATGGCAGTATGCGGAATTGACATAAGAGCGCTTCTTGAGGGCGCAGCGGAAATGGCCGGATCTCCTGAATGGGACACCGACCTGGCTGATTACGCCATTTGCAGATATCTTCTCCAGCAAAAGGGCAAGGAAGTGGAGTTCATTGAACTCTGCCACTCAAGGCTGGGCTATCTGGGCGAATGGATAAAACAGCTTTACGGGGAAAGCGAAGGCAAGGAAGGCGGTGGTCTTCTGCCGACAACGCTGACATTCTCAACGGACCTTCATTCCATGGGCCAGTACCTGCAGCAGGGCAGGCAGATATTCATGGAAACTCTGCTGGTGGTTGACGAGCCGTCCATTCAGATGACGGTTCCGGCAGGTCCCCAGGCGGGAAAAACTCTGGCGGAGATAAGCGAGGCCATGGTAAAGGGCGTAATTGAGGCGCACAGATCCGCGGGAATACCGATTGTGGAAATACACATGGACAGGCTGGATGCAAGGGAATACGGGCAGCTTCTTTACTTCCTTGAAACAACCTGTGCGATTACGGCAATGCTGTCGGGGGTAAATCCTTTTGATCAGCCGGGCGTGGAAAGCTACAAGGCGGAAATGCACAAGCTGCTTGACTGATTAGCTTGTTAAAAAAATGTTAAACCCCTCAAGACTCTTTACATTGAAGCGTTAGAGGTTTATAATTATCGGTACATAATGCAGTTAATATTTTAACAATCAATTTGATTGACCAAGGAGGATATTATTATGGCAATTAAAACAATCGGCGTACTGGGTTCAGGTACAATGGGCGCAGGCATCATGCAGGTATGTGCAGTAGCAGGCTACAATGTAGTTCAGAGATCAAGAAGACAGACTTCAGTTGACGGTGGAAGAGCTACAGTTGAAAAGAAGCTGGCAAAGATGGTTGCAAAGGAAAAGATGACTCAGGAAGATATGGATGCTGCAATGGCAAGAATCTCCGGATCAACTGACCTTGAAATCATGAAGGATGCAGACTTTATCATCGAAGCAGCTACAGAAGATATGGAAGCTAAGAAGGCTCTGTTCAAGGAACTGGATGAGCTTTGCAAGCCTGAATGCATTATCGCTACAAATACATCAGCTCTTTCAATCACTGAAATAGCTGCAGCTACAGGAAGAGCAGACAAGATTATCGGAATGCACTTCTTCAATCCTGTTCCTGCAATGAAGCTGGTAGAAGTTGTTAAGGGACTGGCTACTTCAGAAGAAACAAGAGAAGTTGTTCTTGGCCTTTGCGCTGACTTCAACAAGACTCCTGTAGACGTAGAAGAAGCTCCTGGATTCGTAGTAAACAGAATCCTGATTCCAATGATCAACGAAGCAATCGGCATCCTGGCTGACGGCGTTGCTGATGCAGAAGGCATCGACACAGCTATGAAGCTTGGCGCTAACCACCCAATGGGACCTCTCGCACTGGGCGACCTGATTGGACTGGACGTATGCTTGGCAATCATGGAAACTCTGTACAGAGAATTCGGCGACACTAAGTACAGACCTCATCCACTTCTCAGAAAGATGGTAAGAGCTAACAAGCTGGGAATGAAGACAGGCGTAGGCTTCTTCGACTACAGCAAATAAACCCGAATTAATTTGAAAGCGGACACACTGTAAAAGACTGTAAAAGAGTGCGTCCGCTTTTTTATTGTTAAAAGCAACGTGGCGATTGTCAGTGAA
>JAKSSG010000027.1 GCA_024403185.1 Clostridia bacterium | reverse complement strand
AAAAGAGTGCGTCCGCTTTTTTATTGTTAAAAGCAACGTGGCGATTGTCAGTGAAATCGCCGCTCTTTTGTAGTATAATGCCTTTAACAAAAATCAGGAAAGGCATATTATGACCGAGACACTTAACCAGCCAAAAGCAAGAGATTACATGTTTGACACCTTCAGAGGAATACTGATGCTGTCTATTCCCATTTCCCACTTCACCAAGGCGTCCTCAAACTGGTACGCCGCACTGTGGGCGGGAGGCGGCTTCGCACACCATTCTCTCTGCGGATTTGTTTATATTACGATAAATGTTTTTGTAATGCAGGCCTTCATGTTCCTGTCGGGATATTTCTCCAAGAAGCCTGAACGTGCCAGAGAAACAGCCTTCAGAGGAGTTCTCTGGCCATATCTAGTATTTACCACAATAACAATGATTGCCTCCTGGGGCTTCAACGCTCCCATCGGGCATTACTTCTCATATCTGACACCGTCATTTGCCCTGTGGTTCCTGCTGGCACTGTTCCTCTACAGGTTCTCCCTGGTGGACATTGTTAAATTCAGATGGGCCCTGCCAATGAGCATTGTCATGATGTTTGCTGTTGGCCTTCTGCCTTTCGGACAGTTCCTCGCTCTGGGAAGAGTGTTCTCATACTTCCCGTTCTTCCTTCTGGGCTTTTACTGCTCGAAGGAGACTCTTGACAAGGTGAGATCTCTCAAGAAAAAGCCGGTCATTGTCGGACTTCTGGGAGCAGCGCTTGTCTTCATGTCAATTTATCTCATGTATAATGGACCGAAGCTGGGCTGGTTCCTGCTCAAGACAAACTGCGACCACTTCGGCATGCCGTGGTATGAGGATTCTCTGTACAGACTGCTGGTCTTCGCACTAGCGTGCGGATGGATTGTGTTCATGGTTAACATACTTTCATCGAAGCAGAACTTCCTCTGCTACATTGGAACAAACACTATGCCGATATATCTCTTCCATCTGGGCCTGAGACATGTTATCACCCAGAAGGGCCTGTACATCGGATGCATTGCAACTCTCTTTGTTGCATGGTTCAGCGGAATATCCCTGCTTCACAGAAAGCATAAGAACTGGCCTGTATCCGTTGCACTGACGGTTCTGTCCATCGCAGGCGTTGTGGCAGTGTGCGTGTCAGGTCTTCTCGAACCTCTCTACGGAGGCTGCCCGCACAACCTGTTCCTCTTTTACATTCTGGTATTCGGAAGCGCCCTACTGGCAGGCGTGTCATTCTCGGCACCATTCTGGGTTAAGCTTTACGACATTCTTACAGAAGGCTTCCTGAGAACACCTCTCATGGTGCAGTGGCTTCAGGGGAAAAAGGAAGAAGAGAAATAATAGAAAGCAGGTTTCATTGCAATCGCAGAGTGGCGGGAGTATAATATCGCCATAGGGTATTGAGAATCTAACATTTTTTAAGAACAATTCTGTTGAACATCGAGGCATTACTGCCGTAACCCCAACCTATTATCGAAAGGACTATTTGAATATGTGGAAAACCATGGATGAAGCCACTCTCGCGTCAAAGAAGGTGGCGGAGCTCAGAGAAATTGCGAAGACTTTCGGTCTTGAAGGCTTCGAGAAGATGAAGAAGGCCGAGCTTATTGCTGCCCTGAAGGCAGGAGATGATGCAAAGGCAGACGAGTCGATGCCTGAAGCACAGGAAGAAAACCAGGAAGAAAAAATCGAGGAAAAGCCAAAGAAGAAGGGCACCCGAATTTCCAGGGGAGACAAGGTGCCTGATCAGGTTGTGCCTGACAAGGACGACAGATATGAAGCGGAGGGCATTCTTGACATGGCTGACGACGGCTTCGGCTTCCTGAGATTCAACAACTTCCTCACAAGCGATAAAGATATATACGTTGCACCTGCTCAGATCAGAAGATTCAATCTGAAGACGGGCGACAAGGTTAAGGGAATCTGCAGACCGCCTAAGGGAGATGCCAGGTTCGGAGCACTGCTCTATGTCATCAGCGTTAATGATGAAGAGCCGGGTGCTGCAATCAGAAGACCCGACTTCAATTCCCTGACACCGGTATTTCCTCACGAAAAACTGGTTATGGAAGACGGAAGACAGGATCTGTCCCTCAGAATAATCGACCTGATTGCACCGATCGGCAAGGGACAGAGAGGTCTCATAGTTGCACCGCCTAAGGCGGGCAAGACAGTGCTTCTCAAGAAGATTGCAAACAGCATAGAGAAGCATTATCCGGAAGTGGAAATGATCGTTCTTCTCGTTGACGAAAGACCGGAAGAAGTAACCGACTTCAAGAGAAGTCTGCTCAACGAAAAGAGCGAGGTAATATATTCAACATTTGATGAACTGCCGCAGCACCATGTCAAGGTTGCGGAAATGGTTCATGGCAGAGCACAGAGACTTGCCGAGCAGGGCAAGGACGTAGTCGTTCTTCTGGACAGCATCACCAGACTGGCGAGAGCATACAATCTGGTGGTTCCGCCATCGGGCAAGACCTTAAGCGGCGGATTCGATCCGGGCGCGCTCCACAAGCCGAAGAAGTTCTTCGGCGCAGCAAGAAAGCTGGAGGAAGGCGGAAGCGTTACCATTCTGGCAACGGCTCTGGTTGAGACGGGAAGCAGAATGGACGACCTGATTTACGAGGAATTCAAGGGCACGGGCAACATGGAGCTATTCCTTGACAGAAAACTGTCAGAAAAGAGAATCTTCCCGGCAATCGAACTGAGCAAGTCGGGAACCCGCCGTGAGGAACTGCTCATGAGCCAGCATGAAATGCAGGCCGTATGGGCCATGAGAAGAGCTCTCGGAAACAGAGAAAACATCGAGGTTACGGAAGCCATTCTGGACAACCTGCAGATGACAAAGGACAACGAAACATTCATAGAAGTAATACAGAAAACAAGACTCAAGTAACTCAGGCAGAAGGTTAGGCGAATGGATTTAAAGAAGATTTTCATTAAGGATGCCTGCCCTACGAAGATGGGCGGACAGGCCGTAATGGAAGGCATCATGATGAAGGGAGAAAAGAAGACAGCTCTTGCCGTCAGACTCCCTAACGGAAACATGGAAATAGAGACAAAGAAGACACCAAGCTACGGAAAGTGGATGAAGATTCCACTCGTTCGCGGCGTGGTTGCTTTTGTTGACTCTCTTGTCTACGGATGCAAAACCCTTCTTGATTCAGCCAACATGCTTGAGGAGTTCGACGACGAGGAATATGAACCTACAAAATTCGAGGCCTGGATCGAGAAGAAGTTCGGCTCTGAAGCCCTCTGGAATTTTCTCATCTACTCCTCAGTGGTCATCGCCCTGGCATTCTCCGTGGGCATATTCATTCTGCTGCCTACATGGGTTGCATCACTGGCAAAATTCGTGACCACAAATGTGCTCTGGATCAATTTTATTGAAGGACTTCTGAGGATTGCTCTCTTCGTGGCATACGTCTGGGCAATTTCATACATGCCCGACATCAAGCGCGTATTCAGATTCCACGGAGCTGAACACAAGACAATTCACACCTTCGAGAATCTGCCAAGAGACAAGGAAGGCAATACAGATATCAGGCAGCTGACCGTTGAAGCCTGCAGGGAATACCCGACGCTTCACCCGAGATGCGGAACCAGCTTTCTCATGTTCGTGTTCATCATTGCCTTTGCATGTCATGTACTGCTTGGATGGCCGGTGCTCTGGGTGAGAATCATAACGCGAATCCTGCTGCTGCCTGTAGTTGCAGGGCTTTCGTACGAGCTGCTCAAGTGGGCAGGAAGAAGCGATAACTGGGTGGTTAAAATCCTCAGCATGCCGGGACTGTGGCTTCAGAAAATCACAACAGCCGAGCCGGATGACCAGATGCTGGAGGTTGCAATCGCTGCCGTAAATGCGGTATGCGATGACACGCCGCCGAGAAAATATATCATAAGAAAACTGCCTGAAGGCGCGTGGCCGGAAGACAGATACAACTATCCGAACAACTGGGGTAACTGAGGGAAAAGGAGACTACATGAAGACAAGAATACTGGTTAAAGAAGGAGAATACAGACTTGCAAAGGCAGGAGTAATGGATGCCAAAATCGACGCGGAGGAGCTCTACTGCTACGCCGCAGATTGTGACAAGGTGTTCCTGTTTTTGCGCAAGGAAGAGGAAGCCGATAAAGACGTTGAAGAGAAATTCCTGAAGCTGATCGAACGAAGAGCACAGAGAGTTCCCCTGCAGCACATTACGGGCGAGCAGGAATTCATGGGCTTCAAATTCAGGGTGTCACCGGACGTGCTCATTCCGCGTCAGGATACGGAAACCCTGGTAACTGAAGCGGCACAGACCGTGCGCCAGGAGTTTGAAAAGGGCATGGAAAAACTGAGGAAGGCGTCAATTTTCAGGAAGTTCAAGGGGCTGGACGGCTATGAGGTTCTGGACCTTTGCTGCGGCAGCGGCGCCATAGCCATTTCCCTGAGCAAGATGCTGGAGTCGGTTTCCGTAAGCGCGACCGACATCAGCCTGCCCGCACTGAAGCTGGCGGCGGAGAATGCCGTACTAAACAGAGTGGGAGTCGAGTTCTACCAGGGAGACATGTTCGACGCCATAATGGAAGGCAGACAGGTTACAACAGAGGGTCCCCGTGCAAAGGCAAGAGGGACCAAGGTAAAACAGTTTGACATGATAGTTTCCAATCCGCCGTATATCAAGAGCAGCACCATACCGATGCTTCAGGAAGAGGTTAAGGGTCACGAACCTATGGAAGCACTTGACGGCGGTAAAGACGGTCTGGATTTCTACAGAAAAATCGTAAAAGAGGCACATCGCTGGCTCAAGCCGGGCGGATGGCTCCTCATGGAAATCGGCTACGACCAGGGGGAAGACCTGAGAAAGATGATAAAGGACTCGGGCTTCTATTCGCCGGCAACGGTCATCAAGGATCTGCCGGGAAAAGACCGGGTTGTTAAGTGCCAGAAGCTGTAAACAAAAAGCTGACAGAGACGTAACTTCTGTCAGCTATTTTATATTTCATAATTATCTGCTTTATTTTAAGGGATTTTGAATTTCATTGGCTGTCTGTGGGCAAGCTGTTCGTGATACAGACCGTAGGTTCCCGAGAAAATGTGGGAAATGACAGCTGTAATTGCGAAATAGATAATTGCTTCGCCGCAGCAGCAGATGGCTTCACATCCGAGAATGCCGATTGCGACAGGAGCATTGGTTACTGAAGCCAGAGCGCCGACAAAACCGAGAGCGGCAGCCAGTGTCGGATCGAGACCGATGAGACAGCCGACAGTGAAGCAGGCGGTAGCACCGACGAAAATGGTTGGTGCGATTTCGCCGCCGCGTATTCCGCAGCCAAGAGTCAGGCATGTGAGAATCAGCTTCCACAGGAATGCGAACATTGCGCTTTCGCCTGACATTGTCGCATCAACATATACAAAGCCGATGCCGTTATAATCCGTGACTCCGAAAAGAAGAGTCAGTGCCATTACAAGTCCGGTGCCCACAAGCACACGGACTAACCTGTTTGTTATTAATGCAAAGCCCTTCGTGCTGATCAGCCGGCTGTAGCAGAACAGTCTGCCAGCCAGAGTGCCGACAAAGGCGATGACGAGGACTTTAAGAATGACTTCCAGCTCCATGCCGGTTGCCTGAAGAGCGGACATAGCCGCATCATCAGAGGTTGAGCCAAAGCGTGTTACTCCTCCGGTCATTCTGAAATGAAAATCCACATATGGAATCATTGCAAGCTTTGAAATGCCCCAGGTGACAAAGCTGGCTATCCCTGATGGAATCAGGGCCACCAGTTTGTTTCCGGACAGTATGAGAACCTCAACACCGAAAATGGTCCCCGCAACGGGCGCGTTCAGAATTGCGGTAAACCCGGCGGCCATGCCGCATGCCAGCGGAACATAACGCAGAGCGGGCCTGCTGAAAAGACAGGCGAACAGTCTGCCGCTCGTATGAACACCCAGAGTTCCGCCAATCTGCAGAGCGGAGCCGACACGTCCTACTGAGCCGCCAAAGAGATAGGCAAGACAGGTGCTGATGAAAATCAGAGGCGCAAGCCAGATGGAGACCTTTTCAGGGCTGCCGTTCTCATTCTGCACCGGATCGCCGTGCAGATATCTGAACAGTGCATCGGTGCAAAGGTCTTCACCCCTGCGGAAGCAGTCGTAGAGAAGAACGGCAATCATCCCTGCTATCGGCAGCATGTAGATCATCCAGTCATGGGAGTGGAATGTTCTGTCGCAGATTGTCGTAATCCAGGCAAACAGCATGCATGCCGCGCCGCAGACGATGCCGCAGACAATACCGCAGAGCAGCATCTGTCCGAAAAGCTTCGCAGATATCTTTTCAGTTGTGGTTTTGTTTATTGAGTCCATAACTCGTACAGTATAGCATAAAAATGTGATACAATGAGTGCATGAATAAAGGAATACCGATTCTTCTTCTGACGGCGGCAATCTGGGGCTTCAGCCTCGTAAGCCAGCAGGCGGGCATGGCGCTGATGGGTCCCTGGAGTTTTACTGCAGTAAGATGCACTCTGGCAGGACTGGTGCTCCTGCTGATCATGGTGCCGGGAGAGAAAAAGAAAAAAAGAGAAATAGCCGACTACAGCTTCTGGAACGACACGAAGAGAACACTGTTTCCATCCTTCGTGTGTTTTGTGTTTCTGGAACTTACAATAATGGAACAGCAGTTCGGGCTCCTTTATACGGGCGTTGGAAAAGGAGCATTCATTACCGCCTTCTACATCTTCCTTACACCTCTGATCGGACTTTTCCTGAGACAGAAGGTCTCAAGGAAAAAATGGATTTCGGTGGCGGTTGCCCTGGCGGGACTCTTCCTCATCACGGCAGCGGGAAGCATAACGGGAGAATCAACGGGCGCCTTCAGCCAGGCCGTTGCAGGCCACTCAAGCCAGACCTTCCTGGGTCTGAACAAAGGCGACATAATCATGTTCTTTGCTGCCATAGCATACGCCCTGTACATTCACGCCGTTGACAGATATACGGAGGAAGAGCGAAAGCCGAAGATGGACATCGTAAAACTGTCGGCAATTCAGTTCATCATGATAGGCATATTCAGCTGGATCGTTGCGGTGATTGCCGAACCGGGAGACATTACCTGGGCAAACTGCACGGGCTCATGGCTTGCCATTCTCTACGCCGGAGTCATTTCGGCCGGAGGAGGATTCACCCTCCAGATGGTAGGGCAGAGATACATGGATCCGACAACATCATCCATTATCTTAAGCTCCGAGACGGTGTTCTCAATGCTTGCAGGATGGATATGTTTTCATGAAATACTCACCTGGGTGGAATACATGGGCTGCGCCATCATGGTAATCGCAATTGCCATGGCAGTCATTCCGGGTAAGAAGCAAAAGCAATAGAAGGGATGCAATGACAAAAGCGGAAAGCATTATTCGCAGAACAATCAGCGAACACAATTTAATAGAGAAGGGTGACCACATCGTAATCGGCCTTTCCGGAGGCCCCGATTCAGTGTGCCTCTTTGACGTGCTCTGCAGAATGCCTGGGGAAATGGAACTTACCATTCACCCCGTACATATTAATCACATGTTCAGACCGGGAGCTGCAGAGGACGACCAGGCCTTTGTCGAGAATCTCTGCGAGAGCAGAGGTGTGCCTGCACGCAGCTTCGTAATCGACTGCAATGCTCTGGCGGACAGGCTGGGAATGACCAGCGAGGAGGCGGGAAGAAAAGCCAGGTACGATACATTCTTTGAATGCGCGGAGAACATTCAGGAGCACTTCGGAAAAGGCGAGGCTGCTTTTGCATCAAAAGTAAAGATTGCGGTAGCTCAGAATGCCAACGATCAGGCGGAAACCATACTCTTCAGAATTCTCAGAGGCACGGGAACCGACGGGCTTGCCGGAATCGCATACGAGCGCGAGGAAAGACGGGGCGACAGGGCGTTTAAGGTTGTAAGACCGCTGCTGGATGTATGGCGCGATGACATTGAGGAACACTGCCTGGAATACGGGCTTGACCCCGTTCGCGACCACACCAACGAGGAAGAGATATACTCAAGAAACAAGATCAGGCTGGATCTGATTCCATACATTGAAGAAAAGTACAACAGCAACCTGAAGGAGGGGCTTGTCAGACTGGGACACATTGCCGCATCGGACAAGGATTACTTCTGGAGGGAGACCTGCCGGGTCATGGATGAGATCAGACTGCTGACGGATACTGCGGGAAACGCCTTCGGTGAAGACTGCGTGGTGCTGAAGCGGGAGGAACTGGCGGCATGCCACGAGGCAATCAGGCACAGAGTGATGCTGAAGGCCTTCGGTGACATCGGACTTACCAGAGACATTACGGCTGAAAGACTTGAGGCGGCCGATGCAATAATCGGAAAGAAGCAGGGTGAAAAGATGGTTGAATTCCCGCACGGATACAGATTGACCGTGGCAAGAGGGCGTGCAGTTTTCGAAAAAGGCGTAAAATAAGCGTGAAATAAGGCAGGAAGGCGTTGAAAAGCGCCTTCTTTTGTTGTGCCTTTAGTACTTTTGTGGTAAGATATAGTACAAAATTTGTTACCTGACAACAAAAAACAGGAGGAAATAGAGTTTGAGAAAGGGAAGATTAGGAAAAAACATAACAATTTATCTGTTGATATTCGTTCTTGTTCTTGGCCTGTTCTGGTTCTTCAGCGGTGATAAGGATGCCGGAATGAAGCAGATCAAGACTTCAACAATGGTTAACCACCTGAAGGCCAACGAGGTTGAGAGCATCAACGTTACCGATACCAAGCTGACAGCACAGCTGGAATCGGGAGAGACAGTATTCGCATATGTGAACAGCACTGTGGATCTGAGCTTCATTTATGAAGAATACATCGTTCCGCAGGTTGATGCAGGCACGCTGAAGCTGGACAGTGATGCGCCAAAGGAGGAATCCATCTGGCTCACATTCCTGCCGACACTTGTAATGATAGCCATCATGGTTGCGTTCTTCGTATTCATCATGAGGCAGAACGGCGGCGGCGGCAAGGCAATGTCATTTGGCAAGTCCAGAGCCAAGCTTCAGAGGAAGGAAGATCTGAAGAAGATCACATTCAAGGAAGTGGCAGGACTAAAGGAAGAGAAGGAAGAGCTCGAGGAAATCGTGGACTTCCTGAAGCACCCGGCAAAGTATAACAGCCTGGGCGCACGTATTCCTAAGGGAATTCTGCTGGTGGGCCCTCCGGGAACAGGTAAGACATATATCTCAAAGGCAACTGCAGGTGAAGCGGGAGTTCCTTTCTTTACGATTTCCGGTTCGGACTTCGTTGAAATGTTTGTCGGCGTTGGTGCTTCCAGAGTAAGAGACCTCTTCGAACAGGCAAAGAAGAATGCACCGTGCATCGTATTCATAGACGAAATCGATGCTGTCGGACGTAAGAGAGGCGCAGGCCTCGGCGGAGGTCATGATGAAAGAGAGCAGACTCTCAACCAGCTGCTCGTAGAGATGGACGGCTTCGCAGAGAACTCCGGAATTATCATTCTGGCTGCAACGAACAGACCTGACGTACTTGACCCGGCACTGCTCAGACCGGGCAGATTTGACAGACAGATTGTAATAGGCATTCCTGACATTACAGGAAGAGAAGAAATATTCAGGGTTCACTCCCGCAACAAGCCTCTGGCTGACGAGGTTGACCCTAAGGTTCTGGCGAGAAGAACACCTGGATTTACTCCTGCAGATATTGAGAACATGCTTAATGAAGCGGCTCTTCTGGCTGCACGCAGAAACGGCATGGTAATCAGAATGGAGGAAATCGAGGAGGCCATTACCAAGGTAATAGCAGGACCTGAAAAGAAGAGCAGAGTAATCAGTGAAGACGAGAGAAAGCTGACGGCATTCCACGAGGCGGGACATGCGGTTGTTGCTCACGTGCTTCCTAAGACCGATCCTGTTCACCAGATCACAATCGTTCCTAGAGGAAGAGCCGGCGGATTCACAATGATTCTCCCTAAGGAAGATAAGTTCTACGGAACAAGAGAAGAGATGAGAGAGCAGATCATCCATCTGCTGGGCGGACGTGTTGCCGAGAAACTGACTCTTGATGACATAAGCACAGGTGCTTCAAATGACATTCAGAGAGCGACAGATGTAGCAAGAGAAATGGTTACAAAGTACGGCTTCAGCGAGAAACTGGGTCCTGTAAACTACGCATCTGACGATGAAGTATTCCTGGGCAACCAGATGACGGCGAGAAAGAACTACTCAGAAGAGACTGCAAACGAAATAGATGAAGAAGTAAAGGCAATCGTAGAAGAAGCTTACGATGCTGCAATGACAATTCTGGAAGAGCACATCGAACAGCTCAAGGCAGTTGCCGAAGGACTGCTTGCAGTTGAAACTCTCGACGGAGAACAGTTCGTTGAACTCTTTGACGGAACAAAGACTCCGGAGGAACTGACAGAAGAACTGGCAGTTCAGAAGGAAGAAAGAAAGGCGAAGGACAAGGCCGAAGCCAGGGAGGCTGTCAAGCAGAGAAAGGCCGCAAAGGCCCAGGCAAAGGCAGAAGCAGAGGCCAAGAGACAGGAAGCCCTGGAAGAGCTTTCGGACATGATTGAAGAACAGGGAAAGAATGCCAAGTTCAAGCCGAGAATCATGACATACAACGACATGACGCAGAAAGCGGAACCTGTTGAGCTTAAGAAAAAACCGACAGTCGAAGAACCTGCAGCAGAGCCGGTTGAAGAGCCGGCAGCAGAAGCTGTTGAAGAAGTAAAGGACGAGCACAATGAAAGTGACGATTAAGGACTGCCTGGAACTGGACGTATTCAGAAATGCGATGGTTCTATCGGGCGAAAACAGCCTTGACGGTGAGGTCAGAGCGGTTTCGGTTCTTGATGTCTGTGACGAAGAAGATTATGACCTTATTGGAGGAGACAGAACAGAAATACTTCTGACCAGATTCCTCAGTGCTAAGAAAGACCCGGAAAGGCAGTGCGCCCTTGTAAGGGCGGTAGCCGAAAAAGGCTGCGCGGCACTGGCGGTGTTTAATGCGGGCAAAAAAGCGGTAAACATAGAAGACAGCGTTGTTGAGGCGGCGCGTCAGACAGGTCTTGTCCTGATAAAGATGGGCACGGCAGTCAGCTATTCGCAGGTAATTACAAATGTGATGGACGAGGTTCTGTACGGGGAGAATTTCAGCAATTCCCTCATAAGCAACACCATCTTTCACCTGCTGAATTTCGAAAAGCACGCCAGCTTCCAGGCTGCAGTAAAAGAGGCGGCAATCAATAATGATTTTCAGCTGATACTCCTCAGCGAAGATTTCAACCCGGTGCTCACAATTGAAACCAGACACAAGGCGACAGTTGCCGATGCGATCAGACTGGGTCGTGAACGAAATGTGGGCGGGGACAGCAGCAAGGTCTACACCATGATTGACGTTAACGGTGTACTGACCTACTGGGGTCCTGTTGACATAGGAACGGACAAGTACTACATGTTCATCGTGGATAACGAGGATTCCTATACTGCAGGAGAGATCACCAAGCTGGCCGAGATTATCGAGCTGGCAATGGGCATGTGGAAATACACTCCTGAGCGTGATGCAAAATCAGAATTCATCAAGGCGCTCATCAGAGGCAACAAGTCCCTGGCATATACCCTGCAGGATGAAGCCAAGCTCAGCGGCGGCGACATCGTGAGCGTGTTCCTCACCAAGGGACTGGATAAAGAACGTGAAGCGGCTGCCTTCGCAGATTTCGAAAAGAAAACTGACATGGAGATTCTCAAGATTGCCGAGGAAGATGAGACCTACGGCATGATTCTGAAGACGGAGCAGAGCGAAAATTCAGAAGGCTGGCAGACTGACTGTACGGATCTGTTCGGAAGGCTCAAGGAGAATAGGGGCGTACGCATATTTCACGTAACCGGTCTTAACGGAATCGAGGGAGCGGGCGACGGCTTCAAGCTGATCAGCGAAAGCTGGAACTTCGTTCAGAGCATATTTCCGTATAAGCGCGTGTTTACAAAATATGAAATGACGCTGGTCAACAACTGCATCAACATTCAGATTCAGGGCGGCTTTGTAAAGAAGAATTATGTTGAACTTCTGGAACCGTTCAAGGCCCTTGGAGAGCACAAGAGCAGACAGCTTCTGGAGACGCTTGAAACCTTCGTGCTCGATGCGGGAATGAACAGCGGCAAGACGGCCGAATTCATGGATATACATGCGAACACTGTTCAGTACAGGCTGAAAAAGATCAACGAGATGCTGGGCGTTGAAGTTACGGGAAACAGAGTTATCCCGGGACTGACCATGGCACTGGCCCTGAAACGTCTGGAACGCGTTGTCAGCTGATGCTTTACCGGGATAGAGCAACAAATATTTGTATACTTTTTGCTTTTTAATAAATCCCCCTTAACAACGAGGGGGATTTTTCTGTATAATAAGAATGTTGGAAAAGTAAATTATTTTTTTGAATAAAGGAGAGATAGAATGTATTTCAACTACTTAGACAAAGCTGACCCTGAAGTAGCTGCTTCAATCAAGCGCGAAATCAACCGTCAGGAAACAAAGATCGAAATGATCGCTTCTGAAAACTTCGTTAACTACGAAATCATGGAAGCAGCAGGAAGTGCACTGACAAACAAGTATGCTGAAGGTTACCCTGGCAAGAGATACTACGGCGGATGCGAATTCGTTGATGAAGTGGAACAGCTGGCAATCGACAGAGCATGCAAACTGTTTGGAGCAGACCACGCAAACGTACAGGCACACTCAGGTGCAAATGCAAACACTGCAGTATATCAGGCAGTCCTGGAATACGGCGACACAGTACTGGGCATGGACCTGTCAAACGGCGGACACCTTTCACACGGATCCCCTGTTAACATTTCAGGTAAGTCATACAACTTCGTTGCATACGGTCTTGGCGAAGACGAAAGAATCGACTATGACAACGTTAGAGAAATGGCTAAGCAGCACAAGCCTAAGCTCATCGTAGCAGGTGCATCAGCATATCCGCGTGCAATCGACTTTAAGACTTTCAAGGAAATCGCTGACGAAGTAGGCGCACTGTTCATGGTTGACATGGCACATATCGCAGGTCTGGTTGCAGCAGGTCTCCACGAGAATCCTGTTCCATATGCAGACATCGTTACAACTACAACTCACAAGACACTGAGAGGACCTAGAGGCGGAATGATCCTCTGCACAGAAGAACTGAAGAAGGCTATCAACTCAGCAATCTTCCCGGGACTTCAGGGCGGACCTCTCATGCACATAATCGCAGCAAAGGCAGTATGTCTCCACGAGGCAATGCAGCCTGAATTCAAGGTTTACCAGCAGCAGGTTATCGACAACGCTCAGGCTCTGGCAGCAGGCATGAACGCTCACGATTTCGAACTGGTATCCGGCGGCACTGACAACCATCTCATCCTGGTTAAGCTCCTGAACAAGGACATCTCAGGAAAGAAGGCAGAAAGACTTCTCGACGAAGCCAACATTACAACCAACAAGAACGCTATCCCTAACGACCCTCGTAAGCCAATGGTTACATCAGGTCTCAGAATGGGAACTCCTGCAATGACTTCAAGAGGATTCAAGGAAGACGATGTTAAGCTGGTTACAGATGCAATCGCTCTCGTAATTGACAATCCTGAAGATGAAGCCAAGATGGCCGAAGCAAGAGAAATCGTTAAGTCACTGACTGACAAGTATCCGCTCCACAAGAACTTCCCTTATTAATGAGAATCGGTAGCGAGTACTACAAGACCCTTCGCAAAAGCAGACTTTTCGCAGGGTTAAAAGAAACGGAAATCGAAGAAGCGCTGAGCATGTTCGGCGCTTCTTTTCGTGAGTATTCGAAGGGAGAGATGCTCCACGGAGCCGAAGAACCGCTGAAGAAATTCGGGCTGGTCCTCGGCGGAACGGTTAATGTTTACAGCGACGACATTTACGGAAACAGGCTGCTTATGGCGAGTGTCTGCGAGGGATGTACTTTTGGCGAAGCCCTTTGCTTCCTGAAGATAAAGGATTCACCCATGTATGCTGAGACGGCAGAAAAGGTTTCGGTGCTGTGGCTTTCACCGGCAAAACTGTTCAGAGCGGGCTCCGGAGGAGCTCTGGCAGACAGATTGCAGAAGAACTTCACGGCTCTTCTCGCCGACAGAACCCTGGCCATGAACAGCCGCATTCAGGTGCTGACGAAGCTGTCGCTGAGAGACAAGCTGACAACCTACTTCACGGAGATGTCACGGCAGGCGGGAGGCAGAACATTCACCATTCCATTTGATCGTGAAACCATGGCAGACTATCTGGGAACAAACCGGAGTGCACTGTCGAGGGAACTGTCCCGGATGAAGGCGGACGGAATGATAGATTTCTATAAAAACTCATTCAGACTTCTTAAGTAGCTACGTTGCAATTGCAACGTAGCTTTTTTCTCGCCGCTGATATAATGTTTCGCGGAGGTAGAATATCATGAAAAAGATCATAGCAATTGTCATGACTGTACTGATAGCTGCTTTTGCACTTACAGGCTGCGGCGGAAAAGACAGCGTTAGCGAAACCGTAAATGTTGCGGTTCTCAACGGACCGACGGGAATGGGTGCGGTTCAGCTTACGGACATGACGGATAAATATAATGTGGAAACATACGAAGCGCCTACGGACATTGCCCCGAAGCTGATTTCGGGCGAAGTGGATGTGGCGGCACTGCCTTCGAACATGGCAGCCGTTCTCTTCAACAAGACGGAAGGAAAAATTGTGGCGGTAACGCCGCTTGCATTGGGGGTTTTATACATAGTCGGAAACGATACTGACATCGACAGCCTTGAGGATCTGAATGGCAGGACGGTTCTTTCCTCGGGACAGGGCGGAACACCTGAATATGCACTGCAGAAGGTGCTGGACAATGCCGGACTGACCATGGGTGAGGATGTGACCGTCGAGTGGCTGGCATCCCATGCCGATGTAAACCAGAAGCTGCTGGCGGAACCCGGAACAATCGCAATGGTTCCGGAGCCTTTCGTATCAGCGGCAACAGCAGGTTCAGAAAATGTGAAAGTCCTCTTCGACATGAATGAACTCTGGAAGGATGCAACGGGACAGGATTTCCCTATGGGAGTACTCGTTGCGACAAAGGATTTCGCTGACAGCAGAAGTGCAGATATGGAAGTGCTTCTCGGAGACCTGAAAGCTTCCGTTGATTTTGTAAATGAAGATAGCGATGAAGCGGCTCAGCTTATTGTGGACAAGGGCTTTCTCGGAGATGCCGCAATGGCGAAAAAGGCAATCCCGGGATGCAGTCTTGTATGCTTTACAGGAGATGACCAGGCGGCGGGAATTGAGATGCTGAAGGTATTCAACAAAACAATGTTTGAAATAAATCCTCAGGCGGTTGGCGGAAAGCTTCCGGGAGACGAGCTGTATTACACAGGTAACTGATGACGACAAACGAGAAACTGAAAACCTTAATCGCGGCCATCATATGGCTGGCCGTCTGGCAGCTGGGATCCATGCTGGTTCATAATGAACTGCTTCTTCCCGGCCCGCTGGTGACGGTAAAAACACTTGGCGCCCTGGCCCTTACCGGGGTGTTCTATATCAACATCGCATGGACGGTGGCACGCTGTCTCATTGCGATGATTGTTTCATTTTTTGCGGGAGCCTTTTTCGCATGGATTTCCTACAGGCATTACTGGGCGAGAAAAATCGCAGACCTTCCGGTAGGCTTCTTCAAGGCCGTACCGGTAATGGCGATTATCATTTATGTGATTCTAATAGCACAGGCGGACTGGGTTGCAATCATAGTCTGCTTTCTCATGTGCTTTCCGATTGTCTACACGAACATTCTGGCAGGACTTGATGCCATGTCTGACGAATATCTGGAACTGGCACAGGTGTACGGCCTAAGCAGGGGACAGAAGCTGAGACACATTTACACACCGGGAATTCTGCCGCAGATCAAGTCGGCGATAAGCCTTATCGCCGGCCTGTCATGGAAGGCGGTTGTCGCAGCGGAAATTCTTTCGGTTCCGAAATATTCTCTCGGCTATGAAATGATGAACGCCAAATACTATCTGCAGACGCCGACGCTCTTCGCATACATTGTAGTAATCGTAGTGCTGTCGATGGCCTTTGAGCGCCTCATAAAATCCGCTCTTGCTCACATAGAATGGCATGCCTACGAGGGTGGCAGAATTCACCTTCATGCAAAGGCAGACGAGGGCACCGTTGCAACGGCAACGCAGGAAATCGCATTGAAAAACGTATCAAAATCCTTTGATGAAAAATGCGTTTTAAGCGGGCTGAAACTGGTTGTTGTAAAGGGAGAAATCACCGCACTCATGGGCCCGTCCGGGCGGGGCAAAACGACAATTGCACGCATTCTCGCAGGGCTGGAAAGCGCCGATTCGGGCGAGGTCTCTGCACCGGCAAATGTGTCTGTTCTCTTCCAGGAAGACAGGCTTCTGCCGTGGCTGAATGTTCGGGACAACATTGCCCTGGCAGGGCTCGGAAGAGGGACAGGCAAAGATGCGGATGAAAGAATCAAGGCACTTGCTGAAGGCTTGGAAATAGAGGAAACCCTAAGCATGCTTCCGAGTGAGCTTTCCGGCGGAATGAAGCACAGGGCTGCATTGGCAAGAACCTTCTTCGCAGATGGAGAAATGATGATTCTGGACGAACCATTCAGAGGCCTGGACGCCCAGTTAAAAGACCGCATTATCGGAAAACTGTGGAAGCAGGAAACGGCGGGACGCACAGTTCTGCTCATCACTCACATTCCGGAAGATGCCGGCAGGCTTGCAGAAAAAACAATTACGGTGTAGATTACCGTATGTATGGATAAGAAAACGATAAAAAGATACATGATAATATCAATCGGCATGCTGATTGTAAGCCTGGCCTACGTCCTGGTGACCGTGCCCTACGGAATAATCAACGGAGGGGTTACCAGCTGCAGCCTGATTTTGCATAAGCTGCCGGGAACCGGAATTCTGCCCGTAAGCATATGGGTTGCAATTCTGGAGATTGTTCTGGTGGTGCTGAGCTACTTTTTCCTTGGCAGAGAAGTCTTTGAGGGAAGCGTGTTCAGCTGCCTTTTTTATGTTGCCGTTTTCAACCTGCTCAGCTTCATCATGCCGCAGAAGGTGTATGATGCGATTTACTCCTTCGGGGCGCTGGGAACCAACCCGGTAATTCCTGTCGGCACGGCAGTTGAGCTTGTTATCGGTGCGGCTGCACTGGGCTTCGGCTACTATCTGACTGTAAGCCGCAGGGCCACCACCGCAGGCATGGATACCATAGCGCTCATCATTCATTCAAGGCACGAAAAAATCCCGGTAGCCTACGCCATGTATGCGCTGAACATAATAGTGCTGCTGCTGGGATTATGGACTTACGGTCTGAGAAATGTGCTTATGGGAATCGCCTTTGCAGGCATACAGGCCCTGACGATGAACGCATTCATGCGACGCGGCAAAGACATCACTTCCCAATGAAATTCGCTATTTCGTTAGCTGCCTTTCCAAGATTTGCAAAGGCAGCTTTTTTTATTTCTTCAGGTGTCTGGCTGAAGTCCAGCACGCCCGTCTCAAAGCATTTCACTATGCCGAGTTTTTCAAGATCCTTTTCGTCTGTCTTAGCTATTCCTGCCACGAGTATGACCGGGACATCGGCCTTTTTCGCACGTCTGCATATTCCGGATACGGTCTTTCCGCCAAGACTCTGAGAATCGAAGCTTCCCTCACCGGTAATGACATAGTCGGCATCAAAGAGCAGTTCTTCGAAATTTATAGCGTTGAGGAACATGTCTATGCCGCTTTCCAGCCGTCCTGCAAGAAGTGCACGGATTCCATATCCCATGCCGCCGGCGGCTCCGCTGCCCGGTAAGGCTGCAAGCTTTTCGGCCCAGCTGCCACTGAGATTCTGAGCGGCTTCAAAGCCTGAAACCGTTCTGCAGACTATGCCATCGCTTATTTGCGATACAAGATTTTCAAGGCCCCTTTCAAGAAGTTCGACCTCGTTCGGAGAAGCGCCTTTCTGAGGTGCGAAAATATGCGCAGCACCCTTCGGACCGAGTAGAGGATTGTTCACATCGCTCATTCCCACAATGTCGATTTTGCTGTGAAACAGTGATGCATCAGCAGCAAGGAGAGATATGGCAGCACTGTTATCCACCAGTGTAATTTCATTCAGAGATTTTCCCGTCGGAATGAAACTGCGTCCTGAAGCATCGAGAAATTTCACGCCCATTGCTGCAGCCATTCCGCAGCCGCCGTCATTTGTGCAGCTGCCGCCAAGGCCGACAACGACCTTGCGGGCACCGCGGCTGATTGCATCTTTCATGAGCATGCCCACACCGAAAGTGGAACCGTTCATTACAAGGCTGCCGGGTTCACCTTCTGCGCCAGCAGCTTCGGTGAAACCGGCGATCTTTGCCATTTCAATTACGGCAACATTTCCCGCCATCATGTAGCAGGCGTCAATGTCATTGCTGCAGGCATCTTTTGCCGGAACGGTAATCAGCTGTGCCTGTGAGAAGGGCATTCCTGCTTTTGCATGAGCGAAAGCCTCCAGAGTTCCCTCGCCTCCGTCGGCTGCCGGAACGATGACCGTATCGTGCTCCGAAAGTGATTTTTCAATTGTTTTGCAGACCTCAAGAGAACTCAGTGTACCCTTGAAGGAATCGGGTATTATTATTATCTTCATGGCTACATTATATCACTCCTAAATATAATGTATACAAGGATATAATGGTTGAATTTCTTGGGTGTTTGAGATATAGTAATTGTGGTATGTTGTCTTTACGTCAAAACTTTAACGAGACAAAGAAAACGTGCCGGCTCGAGAGAGTAAAAATATCCAAAATACATTTTATTAGGAGGCGTAATTTTATGACCAAGCTTGAACAGCTCCTCGAAAAAAAAGAACATCTTAGATTAGGTGGAGGAGAAAAGAGAATCGAGTCACAGCATGCTAAAGGCAAGCTGACAGCTCGTGAAAGACTTGACATCCTGTTTGACAAGGACACATTCGTTGAGATGGATACCTTCGTTAAGAACAGATGCCCGTTCTACGGAATGCCTGAAAAAGACATGCCTGGCGACGGCGTTGTAACAGGATACGGCCAGATTGATGGCAGACTGGTATTTGCTTTCGCACAGGACTTCACAGTTGGTGGAGGATCACTGGGTGAATACCACGGAGAAAAAATCGTAAAAGTACAGGGAATGGCTCTGAAGATGGGAGCTCCTATGATCGCTCTGCAGGACTCAGGCGGTGCAAGAATTGAAGAAGGCGTTGCACCACTGTCCGGCTTCGGTAAGATCTTCCACAACAACACTATTTCTTCAGGTGTTATTCCACAGATTTCTGTAATCATGGGACCATGTGCAGGCGGTGCAGTTTACTCACCTGCAATCACAGACTTTATCTTCATGGTTGACCAGACATCACAGATGTTCATTACAGGACCTAACGTAATAAAGACAGTAACAGGCGAAATCATCACTTCAGAAGCACTGGGTGGAGCAAGAACTCACAACACAATCTCAGGCGTAGCACACTTCATGGGTGCTAACGACGAAGAGACTCTGCTGTCAGTTAGAGAACTGCTCACTTACCTGCCTTCAAACAACAAGGAAATGCCGCCTGTATACGCATGCAATGATGACGTTAACAGACTCATCCCTGAGTTCAACGACATTATTCCTGACAACCCTAATAAAGCATATGACATGTATGACATCATCAGAGGAATCGCTGACGATGGCAAGTTCTATGATGTAAATGCAATGTACGCCAAGAACATCATCACCTGCTTCATCAGAATGGGCGGTTCAACAGTTGGCGTTATCGCTAACCAGCCTGCAGTCGGTGCCGGATGCCTGGACATCAACGCATCAGACAAGGCCGCAAGAATGGTAAGAAGATGTGATGCATTTAACATTCCTGTTCTCACACTGGAAGACGTTCCTGGATTCCTGCCTGGATCAAATCAGGAACACGGCGGAATCATCAGACACGGTGCAAAGCTGCTCTACGCTTACTGCGAAGCAACAGTACCTAAGGTAACAATGATTCTTAGAAAGGCATATGGTGGAGCTTACATCGCCATGTGTAACAAGGAACTGGGATCAGACATGGTTCTGGCATGGCCGTCAGCACAGATCGCTGTAATGGGCGCTGAAGGTGCTGTAAACATCATGTCATCAG
>JAKSSG010000026.1 GCA_024403185.1 Clostridia bacterium | reverse complement strand
CTATCGAAGAAGGACTTAGATTCGCTATCAGAGAAGGCGGCAGAACAGTAGGTTCAGGCGTTGTAACTGAGGTTATCGAATAAGTTAATTAAGGAAAACAAGAAGCTGAGCAGCTACGGTGCTCAGCTTCTTTTATTATAGTCGCTGCGCCCTGAAAAATGATATGAAAAGTGTTCCTTTCAAAGGACTTTCTATGGTAGAATAACTATGTATGTAAAAGAGGAACTTGAGAAAGGAGACTAAAGTGAAAAAGAATAGATTATTACTGGTTCTGATGTCAGTTATCATGGCTTGTGCAATGACTCTTGCTTTTGCAGGATGCGGCGGAGATGCGAATACAGACGAAGAGGCAGCGGAAACTACTGCAGCTGCTGAAACTGAAACGAGTGCAGAAGTGGCAGACTCTCTGCTGGAGGATCCGGAGTATGACATCTACAAGGTGCTTGAGAAGAACGGCCTTGAGGATGTGCTTCAGGCTTCAGGAGTGGAGTACGATGTAAATCAGTTCAGCAACATCACAACCGAAGTTGCCATTAAGATGCCTGAAGGCGAGGAACTTGATGGTGTCGCCGGAGTATTCATGGCATATGCGCCGGGAGATACTGAATACGAGTCACTTCCCGACTATAAGATAGTTGGAGAGCAGGATGGGGTAACTTATGTTCTGATGCTGCCTACAGATGTAAGAATCAATACGGAAGATCCACAGCAGAGTTCAGATTACGAGAAGCTGACTGAAGCTCTGAAATCCTTCGAAATCAAATAATCTGAATTATCACGAGAGAGCAACATGAAAGATAATTATATTTGCAATCTGAAAACAAACGACGACATTACCAGCTTCTTCATGGTCAAGAGCGTAGCGCTAAAGGTGGGTTCAAACAAGAAGACCTATCTGGATCTGCTACTGGGAGATTCAAGTGGAGAAATCAACGGCAAGAAATGGGACATTGCGGATGAGGAGGTTGCCGGACTTGAGAGAATCAAGGAGGGCAGCATTATCAAGGTTCGCGCCATCGTTACCGAATGGAACGGAATGAAGCAGCTGAAGATTTCCAGAATACGAATGACAGGTGCCGAGGATAATCTTGACATGGAGGATTACGTCAAGGCTGCTCCCGAAAAGCCTGATGACATGTACGGATTCATTTACGGGAAGGCGGCTGCCTTTGCGGATGAAGATCTGAGAAAACTGTGCACGGGAATCCTGGAAAGTCACAGAGAAAAGCTCATGTACTACCCGGCAGCGTCGAAGAATCACCATGCTGAAATGGGCGGACTGCTCTGGCACATGAAGCGCATGCTCATGACCGCCGAAAGAGTAAGCGAGGTCTACACTAAACTGAATAGTGAGCTTCTCATGGCTGGTGTTATTCTTCACGACATAGAGAAGATGACGGAGATTGAATCCAATGAACTGGGAGTTTCCCCGGGATATTCATTTGAGGGAAAGATGCTCGGACATCTGGTGCTGGGCGTGAGAGAACTTGACAAGCTGTGCGCCGAACTGGGAATCGGCAGGGAGAAAGCAGTCATGCTTGAACACATGATAATATCCCATCACTATGAACCGGAATACGGCAGCCCGATCAAGCCGCTGTTTCCTGAGGCGGAGATGCTTCACTATCTTGACATGATAGACGCCAAGATGTTTGATATGGAGGAGGCTCTTGATAAGACTGAAGAAGGAGAATTCAGTGACAGAGTCTGGACTCTTGATAATAGAACCATTTACAAAGCAAATAAATAACCGAAAGGATAGATGTTAAATGTTAAAAAGACCGGAAGAAATACTTGAAATTACGAAGAAGTTCAATAGAGCCGGATTTGATATAATCTGTGCCGGACAATGCGTAACAGGTGCAACGCTTGGCGACAGCCCTCTGGACTGGGACCTCTACACAGAGTGCCCTCAGGAAAAAGTCAGAGAGATGTTCCCGGACGCCGAAGCAATCGGCAAGAGAACAACCAGACTGGACTATACTGAGTTTGTTGAATCTACTCACGTAAACGAAGCCGACCACTTTGAAGGCGTAATTGCTGACATCATTACTCTGGAAGGCAGCATTGAAGACCAGCTTGAGATTTACGATTTCACCTGTGAAGCAATCGGAGAGCATTCAAACGGTTCACCGGTAGATCCTGTCGGCGGCAGGAAGGATATCAAGCAGAAGCTGCTCAAGCCTGTAGGCGATTTCGGAGCCAAGGTAAAGAAGCAGCCCGAGCTGATCTGGAAGGCCCTGAGATATGTCGGCCTTTACGGCTTCGACCTGAACAGAGAAATCTACGATACAATTCAGGCAAACAGGGAAAGAGCGATTATTGTTGACAAGGAAATAATCCTCAATGAGTTCACCACAGCGATGATCGGAAGCCATGCGGGCAAATTCCTGAAGATGATAGAAGGGCTGGGGCTCATGGAAGCCATTATCGGGCCTGAAGGCAGATCAGTAAATCCGAGAGAAAAGAAGGATTTCAAAATGCTCTGCGAGAACATCGACAATACCAAGAAAATCCCGCTGAGAAGACTCGGTCTGTTCTACATGGTATTTGACAAGAACTATTCAAAGGCGCTGGCATTCCTTCCTCATGATGAGGATTCAATGGATTATCTCGAAGAGGCCAAGAGACTCTGCCCGAAACTTTACTTCTGCAAAAATGAAGAAATGCTGAAGAACTTCATCGCCAAGTTCGGATGGGATAAATACCACTTCTATGACAGACTGCTCAAGGCTCAGAACATAGTATATGAGCTGGAGAACCAGCAGCAGTTCGCACGTGATGAGATTCTCAAGGTAATAATAAGAGAAAAGCAGCCTATCTTTGTTGAGGATTTGGTAATCGACGCCGATGACATCATCGAGGCAGGCATTACAGATGACAGGGAAAGAGCGGAGTACCTGCTCGAGCTGCTCCTCACACCGGTTCACAAGAACAGATGGAACAATGACAGAGACAAGCTTCTGAAGTTTGCAAAGGGCTTCCACAAGAGCAGGATACGCAGAACATTCAGAAACGTGGACTGGCTCAGATAGTCAGGGTAAAAGGGTTTAGGGATATGAAAAAAGAGTATGAAGGCGTAATCGCCGAAATGATATTTCATAACAGAGAAAACGGCTACACAGTAGCCGTTTTTGAAATTGAAGCAAAAGCAGACGGGCAGGATGATTACGATGATTATTTCACGGCGGTTGGCACAATGCCGGGAGCGGCACCCGGTAAATCCTACCGCATACAGGGGGAATTTGTGGAGAATCAGCGCTACGGAGAACAGTTTGCCGTAAGCAGCTGCGAGGAGATAATGCCTTCGTCAAAGGAAGGAATCAGAGACTTCCTGGCATCGGGAACGATCAAGGGTGTCGGAAGAAAGACAGCGGCGGCAATCGTGGCAAAGTTTGGTGAGGACACTTTTGATGTCATCGAGAAGCATCCCGAAAGGCTTACGGAAGTATCCGGAGTAGGTGAAAAGGTGGCCGCCAAAATAGCCGAAGCATACAATTATCACCGCGAGTTTGCAAAGATTACTCTGACACTTCAGCAGTACGGAATCAGCGCCGCACAGGCCCTGAGACTATACCACGTTTACGGAAGCGAAACGGTGGAAACAGTTATGGAGAATCCTTACCGGCTGACAGAAGATGTATTCGGAATCGGCTTCAGGAAGGCCGATGCCATTGCATCAAAAATCGGAATAGAACCGGACGACGAGTTCAGAATAAAGAGCGGAATCAAGTACACACTGAGTTACTTCGCCGGAGAGGGAAGCACATATCTGCCGGAGATCGAACTGCGCGAGAAGGCGGGGCAGCTCCTCGGGCAGTCAATTGAAACTGTGGCATCATGCCTCGAGCAGATGGCTTTCTTCGGAGACGTTCATCCGGATGCAATTGACGGTCAGAGAGTGGTGTATCTCACACCGTTCTACGTGGCGGAGCAGAATGTCTGCAGGGCTTTGAGGCAGCTTGCGGCCTCTGACCTTAAACCTATTCAGGGACGCCCGGAGACTCTCATAGAGCGTACAGAAGAGACTTCAGGAATAAAGCTCAGCGAAGAACAGAAAAGAGCTGTAATCGGAAGTCTGGGGGCCGGAGTATCGGTCATCACAGGTGGCCCGGGCACAGGCAAGACAACAATAATAAATTCAATAATCAACATTCTTGAGGACAGCGGCCTTAAGGTGGCAATAGCGGCACCGACGGGCAGGGCCGCCAAGAGAATTACGGAAACAAGCGGGCATGCTGCATCTACGATACACAGGCTGCTGGAATATTCATTCTTTGACAGCTCTGAAATAGGCTTTGGAGATGAAAGCGACGGTAAGAAAATCATGAGATTCGGAAAGGATGAGGAGAACCCTCTGGATTATGATGCGGTTGTGGTTGACGAGGCATCGATGATTGACCTCATGCTCATGAACGGACTGGTAAATGCCATCAGACCGGGCACAAGATTCATAATGGTGGGTGACCACGACCAGCTCCCGTCGGTCGGAGCGGGGAACGTACTGAGAGACATAATTGCCAGCGAGTATGCATACTGCAGCAAACTGACTGAAATATACAGACAGGCCGGCGAAAGCATGATAGTGGTAAACGCCCACAGAATAAATCACGGAGAATATCCCGACTGCAACGCCAGGGACAAGGATTTCTTCCTGCTCAGAAGAAAGACAGAGAAGGAAATGCTGGCAACCGTAAAGGAGCTGTGCCTCACAAGGCTGCCACAGTACTACGCTGACCTTGTGCCGGGCGGAATAAACACGGTAAGGGATATTCAGGTGCTGACACCCGTGCGCAAGGGAACTCTGGGATGTCTTAATCTCAACAGAGAGCTTCAGGAGGTTCTCAATCCGCCATCGGAAGACAAGGAAGAAAAAAGCTACGGTGACAGAACCTTCCGCGAGGGAGATAAGGTAATGCAGATCCGAAACAACTATGAACTGCAGTGGAAAAACCAGGAGGATTTCACAGAGGGGGAAGGAATCTTCAATGGTGATGTGGGATTCATTCAGACAATAGACAAGGATTTCAATGAAGTGACCGTTATCTTTGATGATGTGCGATATGTCACATATTCCTTCAGCCAGCTGGAGGAACTGGAGCTGGCTTATGCAGTAACAGTTCATAAGAGTCAGGGAAGCGAGTTCCCGATTATCGTAATGCCGATAAGCTGGTTTCCGCCGGTTCTGGCAACGAGAAATCTGCTGTACACAGGTGTGACAAGGGGTAAGGATGTTGTTGTGCTGGTCGGTTCAGAGGACAAACTGAACGGCATGGTGGATAACAACAGAATCAGCGAGCGATACAGCGGGCTGGAATGGAGATTAAGGAGATTGATGAATGAGGAAAGTATTCAGGGAGATGAGCGAGGCGGTATTTCCGTCTAACATTTACTGCTGCCTTTGCGGTGCTCTCATTGACAGAAGCAGGCCCTATGCACTATGTGACAGCTGCATAAGAAAGATGCACTGGATAACGGGAAGAACGTGCAGAAAATGCGGCAAGGCACTGCCCGACACTTTTACCGGAGAGATCTGCTACGACTGCATGGAGCTGGAGCACAGCTTCACCAGAGGCTGGAGCTGCCTGACCTACGGCATGTACGAGAGGCAGCTGATGATGGGAATCAAATACAGCGGCAAGGGCTACGTGGCTGTCAAGATGGGCGATGTTCTCTTTGACAGAATGGCCGCTCTCATAGAAGATGCAAAAGCAGGAAACATCATTCCCTTCGACCTTGTGCTGCCCGTGCCGGTTAGCAGCGAGAGACTGAGAAAGAGGGGCTACAATCAGTCGGAACTCATGGCAGGACAGTTTGTCAGAAGGTGGACTGATTTTGCAGGAAAAGAGTTCGCGCCGAGACTGGAAAAGGGAATTCTGGCAAGGCAGAGAGAAACGGAGATGCTGAGAAGTCTGAATCCTGCTGAAAGAAGGCTTGCTCTAAGGGGTGCATTTGGTGTAAAATCCGGTACAGAGCACAGGATTGCCGGCAGAAACGCATTGCTTATTGACGATATTTACACTACCGGCGCCACGGCGGATGCCTGCAGCAGAGCGCTGCTTGAAGCGGGCTGCACCGATGTGTATCTGCTGGCTCTGTGCAGCGGAGGAAACAGGAAACCGGACGATACTGAATGACAGTTCGTTCTGCATATGACTTGGGTCTGTGATTGAAAGGCCATGCCAGCTACGGGCAAAAGGTCCCACGTAAACCGTTGAAGAAGAGTAGGCGGCGATCATGGCGTAGTTTAGAAGTAAGTCCTCGGGAAAATCCCGGTCAAGGCAAGTGTGGGGGCAAAGATCAGGTCAGCCGGGTCATATGCAGAGGGAACTGATCATAAAAAAGACGTGTACTGTACAGTACACGTCTTTTTTATATTACGGTCTAGTATGTTGTCTCCAGCAGTCCGTAGTTTCCATCCTTTCTCTTGTACACTACATTTACGGAGTCTGTTTCCATGTTCAGATATACGAAGAAATCGTGATTCAGCATTTCCATCTGCATGATTGCTTCTTCCGAAGTCATAGGTTCAAGCTGGAATTTCTTTGATCTTACTACATTGATTTCTTCCTGTTCATCTTCAAACTCAGGCAGTTCCTCGAAGCCGAAATCCTTCTGGCCCTTGTACTTCTTCTGGAGTTTGGTCTTGAATCTGCCCATCTGGTTTGAAAGCTTCTCAATGCAGCGATCAACACAGTCATACGGGTCGTTGGCTCTGGTCTCAGCTCTGAAAATGCTTCCTTTGGCATTTATGGTAGCCTCAACCTTATAACCGCCTTTCTCCTTGATTGCCATTACGTTTCCCGTGATGTCATCGGAGAAGTACTTGTCAAGCTTGGCAAATTTCTTCTCGATGGTTTCCTTGAGCTTGTCGCTAGGAGTGTAGTTCTTGCCGGTAATAATAGTCTTCATAATGCAACCTCCTTGTGGATCGGCTTCTGCCGACCTTTTTTCTTATTTTAGCACAATAAAGCGTGAGCTTCAATGAATATTACAAATAATTCTGACAATTTGCACGCAACATCTTGTACAAGCGTTGAAATTTCAATACCTTATGGAGTATGTTTTTTTGAAGAAACAATATTCGAACACTGTATGGTTAGTGTACGATATCTTTTCTTATAATGTATTAAACTTGAGGTCGCTCCATTGAAAATGCACGCCGGTTTGTAGTAAAATAAAGTGTACATTTATTACCTAAAATAAGGGAGTAACAATGCAGGATTTTTTGCAGTTTTTCACAAATGTATTTTCGGGTTTCAGCATAACTGATGCGGTCGATATCATAATAGTTACGCTGGTGGTTTATTACCTTCTCAAACTCGTTCTTGAAACCAGAGCCGAGCAGATAATCAAGGGCATACTTGTCCTGGTGGCTGCTACGGTTGTTTCTGATGTTCTGGAACTTCATACTCTCAACTGGATGTGCAAGGGCGCTCTGGCACTGGGTGCGGTTGCTGTTCTCATTGTGCTTCAGCCAGAACTCAGACGGGCACTGGAATTCATGGGAAGAGGCCGAATTGTCAGCGGACTTGGCCAGGGCGACAAAGAAAACAGCAAGAGAATCGTAAGTGCAATAACAAATACTGTAGAAAAATTCAGCAATGAGAAAACAGGCGCGCTGATAGTCTTCGAAAGACAGACAATGCTTGAGGACTATGCCGAAAGTGGAACAGTGCTGAATGCTAGAATTACTGAACAGCTGCTGGGAAACATTTTTTACGAGGGCGCACCGCTCCATGACGGCGCTGTAATAATAAACGGACCGAATATCTATGCGGCAGGATGTGTACTTCCGCTCTCAAGAAGCCAGAACATCAGCAAGGATCTTGGAACAAGGCACAGAGCAGGCCTTGGCATTACGGAAAACTCAGATGCACTGGTAATCATCGTTTCCGAAGAAACCGGAATAATCAGCATGGCGGAAGACGGAAGACTGGAGCGTTTCCTTGACGTTAAAACCGTTGAGAAAAAGCTCCTGGACATATACCTTAATGAGCACAGAACCGGAGGCAGGCTCTCTAAAATAAGAGGTGCAAGAAAGCTATTCGGTGACATGCATCAGCGCAATGAAATCTATAATAAATCAGCAAAGGAGGACGACAAAGATGCTTCGAAATAAGAAAGTTCTGATGCTAATCTCCCTGCTGGTTGCAATCGGCTTGTGGATGTATGTAATGGGAAATGTAGATCCTGTGATAAAAGAACGTGTTTCGGGTGTAAGAGTTGAAATGGAGGGTCAACATTCTCTTAATGAAGCAGACCTTACCGCAACACTGAACAGCCCAAAGGAAATTACGGTTACCATAGAGGGAAAGCGTTCGCAGGTTAACAAGACCAAGAAGGTCGGAATGAAGGCATTTGTAGATGTGTCAACCTGCGATTACGGGAAGAATGAGAAGGACATATACGTCAAGCTGCCTGACAGTGTGGCTGGCGTGACCATAGAAGATCTGTCAGAAGATACCGCAATATTCACGGTTAAGTAAGGAGGAAAAGACTAATGGGAAGCTTATTTGGAAATGGCGATGTGCGAGGAATAGCAAACACTGAACTGACTCCGGATCTGGCATTTAAGTTAGGGAAGGCAACAGGATATGTGCTGGGCAAGAACAGGGAAAAGCCTGTTTTCCTCATTGGAAAGGATACGAGAATATCCGGGGACATGCTTGAAGATGCACTCAGTGCAGGGTTCATGGCAACAGGAGCCAATGTTATCAAGGTTGGAGTTCTGCCGACACCTGCCGTAGCATATCTGGTAAAGGCATACGGAGCCGATGCGGGTGTTGTGATTTCCGCATCACACAATTCATTTGAATATAACGGAATTAAATTCTACAACGGAGAAGGCTTCAAGATGGATGACGCCTTTGAAGATGAAGTTGAAACCATACTTCTTCGCGAGCTTGACATGAACAGCCATATTTCAGGTGCCAAAATCGGAAAGTGCCTGGATGCGGACGACGAAGCACTGGACAAGTATGCGGCATATCTTGAATCCACAATTGATGTTGACATCAAGGGACTGAAGCTGGTCGTTGACTGTGCAAACGGTGCAGCATATGAGGTTGCAGAAAAAGTGTTTACAGATCTTGGAGCAGACGTGACTGTAATCGGAAACCAGCCTGACGGAACAAACATTAATGCAAAGTGCGGCTCCACTCACCCTCAGCTCATGCAGCAGACAGTTGTGGACAAGGGTGCGTTCATGGGTTTTGCATTTGACGGAGATGCCGACAGACTGATTGCGGCTGATGAACTGGGAAGACCTATTGATGGCGATAAAATCATGTGCATATGCGCGAAGATGATGAGAGAAAGAGAATCGCTGCCCGGCAACATGATCATTTCCACAGTCATGAGCAATGTGGGATTCCACAAGTTCATGAAGAGGGAAGGCTTCGATGTTGACATTACACAGGTGGGCGACAGATACGTTCTCGACAAGATGCTGGAAACAGGAGCCAAGCTTGGCGGTGAACAGTCAGGACATATCATTTTCCTGAATCACGCTACAACAGGCGACGGAATCCTTTCGGCACTGCAGTTCCTTCAGGCCGTTGCGATTTCGGGAAAGAAAGCCAGCGAGGCAAGCGATGAAATTGAAATCTTCCCGCAGGTTCTGAAGAACGCCAAGGTAAGAATTGAAAACAAGTCCAAGTTCTACAGAGATCCGGATATTGTTGCAGCAATAGCAGAAATAGAAGAAGAGCTGGGTGAGGATGGAAGAGTTCTCATCAGACCGTCAAGCACCGAGCCTATCGTAAGGGTCATGCTTGAAGGACAGAATGTGGAAGACATTACTGCAAAGGCCCAGAAACTGGCAAGGCTGATCACCAAGAGATTCAGCTAAGGAGGTAGACATGTGCGGAATAGTAGGATACATAGGAACTGACCACGCAAAAGAAAAAGTAATAGACGGACTGAGACGTCTTGAGTATAGAGGATACGATTCAGCAGGAATAGCAATTCCTTCCGGGGGAAAAATTCAGATTACAAAGGCAGTTGGAGAACTGAAGAATCTGGAAGCAAAGGTTTCAGATCCGGCCTTTGATGCGCCGGTTGCAATCGGACATACGAGATGGGCAACCCACGGCAAACCGACTGAACTGAATGCCCACCCTCACGGCAACATGGATAACAGCATTGCCATAGTTCACAACGGAATCATTGAAAACTACCAGGAACTCCGTGAGTGGCTGGCTGAGGAATACGGCGTTAAATTCAAGTCGGAAACGGACTCTGAAGTAATAGCTCACCTTATCGGACTCTATTATGACGGTGATCTTCTGACGGCAGTCAACAAGGCGGTTGCAGACATGCGAGGTGCCTATGCGATTGCAGCAATTGCCGTAAATGAACTGGACAAGATTGTTGCTGTTCGTAAGGATGCTCCGCTGGTAGTAGGTCACGGAAGCGGCTTTAACATGATAGCAAGTGACGTACCTGCACTGCTCAAGTACACCCGTGACGTTTATTTCATCGAAAACAACGAGACTGTAGTTCTGACAAAGGATTCTGTTGTCATTTACGATGAGGACGGAAATGAAGTTGAACGTGACGTTCAGGCTGTTGAATGGAAGGCGGATGCTGCCGACAAGGCGGACTACGATCACTTCATGCTCAAGGAGATTCACGAGCAGCCGAGAGTTATACAGGAAACTCTGATGAACAGACTGAATCCGGATGACTCAATAAAGCTGGACGACATTTCCATGACGAAGGAGGACATTGAAAACTTCAACAAGATTTACATCATTGCCTGCGGAACAGCTTACCATGCAGGTCTTGTGGGCAAGATGGTCATCGAGAAGATGACGAAGATTCCTGTTGAGATTGATGTTGCTTCCGAATTCAGATACAGAGACACATTCATCGATGATAAGACGCTGTTCATCGCAATCTCACAGTCAGGAGAAACTTTGGATACTCTGGCGGCACTTCGTGACGCCAAGGAAAGAGGAGCCAGAATTCTGTCAGTTGTAAATGCTGTAGGAAGCTCAATAGCACGTGAATCGCATGACGTGTTCTATACACTGGCAGGCCCTGAGGTTGCAGTTGCATCGACAAAGGCCTACACGACGCAGCTCATCTGCATGTACCTTATCGGACTGTACATGGGCTCAACAAAGGGAACCATAGACAGAGAATACTACGACTTCATTCTGAACGAACTCAAGGAGCTGCCGGGCAAGGTGGACAGAGTTCTTCTCAGTGAGGACAAGTACAAAAAGCTCGCAGAAAGATATCACTTCAACGATCACGTATTCTTCATCGGAAGAGGCCTGGACAGCGGCGTTTCCTATGAAGGTTCGCTGAAGCTCAAGGAAATATCCTACATACATTCATTTGCCATCGCGGCAGGTGAGCTGAAGCACGGAACAATCGCTCTCATGGATGCTGATTCCCTGGTTGTTGCACTGGCAACACAGGACAGATTATATGAGAAGATGGTATCCAACATTGTAGAGGTTCAGGCAAGAGGCGCTCACATTATCGGAGTGGCCAAGGACGGCAAGACGGAAATCGAAAAGACATCAGACGAGGTAATCTACATTCCGCAGTGCGCTGACGAAGTGGCACCGGTACTGGCAGTAATACCTCTGCAGATATTCGCTTACTATGTGGCTCTGGAACGCGGATGCAGCATAGACAAACCGAAGAACCTGGCAAAATCAGTAACGGTTGAATAAAAAACAATGAGTCAGAGGGCTAATGCCCCTGACTCATTTTGAAAGGAAAATAAATGGACTACGAAAAGATACTTGCAGAATTTGAACTGGACGGTAAACCGGTAAGCTGCGACACCTTCGGGAACGGGCTCATCAATAATACCTTTCTGGTAACAACGGACAGGGGAAAGAAATATATTCTCCAGAGAGTAAGTGAAGAGGCATTCAAGGACGTACCGGCACTCATGGAGAATATTTCAGGTGTTACGGAATTTCTTGAAGCAAAGGCAAGAGCAGAGGGCACGGAGGCTCATGTAATTGGACCGGTCAGAACGGCGGATGGCAGCACCTTCGTCAGGGAAGATGGCTATTTCAGAGTGACACCTTTTGCCGAGAATACCATCAGCATTGAGGCACCTGAGACGGATGATGATTTTCATGAATGCGCAGTTGCCTTCGGAACATTCATTTCCGATCTGGCAGATTATCCGGCAGAAACTCTCCATGAGACAATTCCGAACTTCCATAACACGGTTGACAGATTCAGAATTTTTCATGAGGCGCTGGAAAGAGCAGAGGCGGATCCCGAGCTGGCACCGAGAATAGAGGAAGCAAAGCACGAGATTGATTTTGCACTTGGAAGAGAATCCGAGGCCGGAATTTTGCAGGAAATGAGAGAATCCGGTGAACTGCCAACAAGGGTAACCCACAATGATACGAAGCTGAACAACGTGCTGCTTGATGCAAAGACAAGAAAGCTTCGTTATGTAATAGACCTTGATACGGTAATGCCGGGTCTGGCTCACTACGATTACGGTGACTGCATAAGATTCGGAGCATCAACCGCATCGGAGGACGAAAAGGATCTGTCAAAGGTTGAATGCGACATGCATCTGTTTGAAGTGTTCACCAGAGGATTCATTTCAGCCTGCAGCGACCTGAGCGACAGGGAAATTGAAATGCTGCCTCTCGGGGCCAAGACAATAACTCTCGAACTGGCTGTAAGATTCCTGACGGATTACCTTGACGGTGACAGATATTTTGCCACAAAGTATCCGGGACACAATCTCGCCAGATGCAGATGCCAGATGCAGCTGGTTCGAGACATGGAGAAGAAGTGGGATGAGATGAACCGCATCGTTGCATCCCTTGTTAAATAAGGAGAATAAGGATGAATTATTTAGGAATTGAGATTAACGTGAAGAACCTGCCGCCTCTCGATGAGGATTTCATTCCAATGGGAGTTTGGATGATCGAATACGAGAAGGAGGCTGAGCGTCCCATCGGAATCGCGATTGAACGCGAGGAGGGAAAGGTAACAGTCTTTGAATCAAAACTCAGAGGAAAGGAATTTGAAGAGGCAAATCTAAGATATCTGGAAAGATACATCAAGTTCTGTCTCTGGAGCGTAGGCGGATGGAAGGTTTCTGTCTGCGGATGCGACGAAGAGGCTCTTAAGGTGAAAGAGGATTACGTTCTCGGAGCGGCAAGAGACTTTGATGTGAACTTCATGATGAACACCTATGAGCGTCCATTTGAGTTTGAAATATGCGCGCCGGAGAATCTTCCGAAGACCAACGATACGGACAAGTCAGTCGGGGGACATCTTGAGGGCTGCAGAATCGGATTTGATGCGGGCGGATCGGACAGAAAGGTTTCGGCCGTAATAGATGGAGAAACCGTTTATTCCGAAGAGGTTGTATGGCATCCTAAACTCTCGGAAGACATTTCATATCAGTATGACGGCATTGTTGATTCATTCAAAACTGCGGCATCAAAAATGCCTAGAGTGGACGGAATCGGCGTTTCGACTGCCGGAGTTCTCATCGGAAATGCGCCGATGGTTTCATCAATCTTCCTTAAGATTTCAAGAGACAACTGGGACGAGGTAAAGACGGTATACGACAGAGCCGCGAAGGAAATAGGAGATGTTCCTATCGTTGTTGCCAATGACGGTGACGTTACGGCTCTTGCTGGTGCAATGAGCATGGGCGTTGCTCCCGTAATGGGAATTGCCATGGGTACAAGCGAAGCGGGCGGATACGTAAATGCGGACCGCAACGTGCTGGGCTGGTTCAATGAGCTTGCCTTTGCACCTGTGGATCTGAACCGGGAGTCAATGGCAGATCCGTGGTCCGGAGATAACGGAGTGGGAGCGACCTACTTCTCGCAGGACTGTGTAATAAAGCTTGCGCCTGCAGCAGGTATCGCCCTCGATGAGGAACTGGCGCCTGCCGAAAAACTGAAGGTTGTACAGGACATTCTTGAAGGAAGAATCAGCGATGGAGTCAATCCTGCCAAGGCTTGCGATGCGGCACCTGTATGCAGCGGAGGCTGCGGAATCAAACTGCTCGTAGGAGCGCGAAAGATATTCGAGTCAATCGGCGTTTATCTGGCCCACACGCTGGTTCTCTACGGACTGTTCTATGACCTGAAATACGTTCAGATTCTGGGACGTGTAGCGTCGGGTACCGGCGGAGAAATAATAGTGAACGAATGCAACAGAGTGCTGAAGGATGAGTATCCTGCTTTTGCAGAGCAGCTGACGGTAATGCTTCCTGATGAGAAGACCCGCCGTGTCGGACAGTCTGTTGCGGCGGCAAGCCTGCCTGAAATCAAGTAGAGAGGGAACGAAATGTTATTCATTAATGGAAAAGTGTTTATTGACGGAAGCTTCAGGGAACGCGATTTTGCCATCGAAAACGGGCGCTTCGCATTTGTTGGAGAAGGTCATGAAGCTGAAGATAAAGAAGTAATTGATCTGGATGGCAGACATGTAATTCCGGGTCTTGTGGATGTGCACACCCACGGAAGCATGGGCGCGGATTTTTCCGACGGAGACTACGAGGGTCTTGTGAAAATGGCCAGGTATCTTGCTGAGGAAGGAGTTACATCCTTTGCACCGGCAGGGATGACACTGCCTTATGAAGTGCTTGCAAAGGCATTCGCCTGCGGCAGGAAACTGCATGATGAAATGCCGGAGGGGCACTCCAGACTCATGGGAATTCACATGGAGGGACCGTTCTTCTCGGAAAAGAAAAAGGGAGCACAAAACGGAGCCTATCTGAGAGATCCGGATTTTGAGGCTTTCGAAAAACTGCAGGAGGACTGCAGCGGTCTGATTCGCATCGTCGATGTGGCACCGGAACTGCCGGGTGCGGCTGATTTTGCAGAAAAGGCAAGCAGGCTGGCAACCGTATCCATTGCGCACACCGACGCGGAATATGAGGATGCAAAGGCAGCCATTGACGCAGGTGCATCTCACCTGACGCACCTTTACAATGCGATGCCGCCTATCCACCACAGAAAGCCTGGAGTAATAGGAGCCGGTTCGGAATCCGAAAAGGTTGTGGCTGAGCTTATCTGTGACGGATATCATGTGCACCCGAGCTCCATAAGAATGGCGTTCAGGCTTTTCCCTGAACGAATCTGCCTGATCAGTGATTCTCTCAGATGCTGCGGAATGCCTCCGGGAAAATATGAGCTGGGCGGTCAGGATGTATTCCTTGAAGAGGGACAGCCGGCACGCCTTGAAGACGGAACAATTGCAGGTTCGGCAAGCAATGTCTACACATGCATGCTGAACGCAATCGAGTACGGAATTCCGGCTGAGACGGCCATTACGGCGGCAACCATGACGCCGGCGAGAGAAATAGGAGCGGATCAGCTGATAGGCTCAATCGAACCGGGAAAATACGCGGATTTTGTAATCTGCGACGGGCTTTTCAGGCCTGAAAAGGTATATATCGGCGGTAAACCCGTTAAATAATTCAGCTTGTATTTGTTGTGTACAGAAAGTGTACGGTTGACAGTAGTAATATGTAGGAGTAATAGAAATCGATGAATTTTGAAATCCGTGATAGAGAACTGGCATCATATGGCCATACCAAGATAGACTGGGTAAAAAACAACATGCCTCTTCTTCGTGCATTCGAAGATGAATTTGAAAAGACGAAGCCTTTTGAAGGTGTACGAATAAGCCTGTCAATTCACCTGGAACCGAAGACAGCATATCTCTGCAAGGTTCTGGCGGCAGGCGGAGCACAGATGGCTGCAACGGGAAGCAACAACCTGAGCACTCAGGACGATGTGTGTGCAGCGCTTGTGGAAGACGGAATATCCGTATTTGCCTACCACGGGGCAACGGAAGAGGAATATGCGAGACACATAGAAATGTGTCTTGAACACAGACCGAATATCATTATCGACGACGGCGGAGATCTGGTTGGACTGGTTCACGGCAGACGCCCTGACCTGGCAGAAGAATGCTGGGGCGGATGTGAGGAAACCACAACGGGTATCCACAGACTGAAGGTAATGGAGCACGAGGGAGTTCTGAAGTTCCCGATGGTCGCAGTAAATGATGCCGACTGCAAACACCTCTTTGACAACCGTTATGGAACGGGTCAGAGCGTGTGGGACAGCATCATGAGAAACACCAATCTCATCGTTGCCGGCAAGACGGTGGTTGTTGCCGGATACGGATGGTGCAGCCGCGGAATAGCAATGAGAGCGGCGGCTCTGGGAGCCAGAGTGATTGTGACGGAAATAAATCCGGTCAAGGCCATGGAAGCGAAGATGGACGGCTATGATGTCATGAAGATGGAAGATGCAGCTCCGCTGGGTGACATGTTCATTTCAGCGACGGGATGCAACAGGACAATAACGGTTGATCACATGATGAAGATGAAGGACAGAGCAATTCTTGCAAATGCCGGACACTTCAATGTGGAAATAGACATGGCAGGCCTTGAGGAAGCCGCAACAGACAGCAGGGAGACCCGAAAGAACATAGTGGGCTATACACTGCCAAACGGCAGAATGGTCAATGTAATCGGAGAGGGGAAGCTGGTCAACATCGCAGCAGGCGACGGACATCCTGCCGAAATAATGGATCTGAGTTTCGCGGTACAGATTCTGAGCGCAATGTTCATTATGGAAAACCGCGGAAAACTGCCGAACAGACTTATAGATGTTTCGGGAGAAATTGACGAGAAAATAGCGAGACGGAGACTTTCCGCCTGGGGAATTGAGATTGACAGGCTTTCACCTGAACAGGAGGCTTATCTGAACAGCTGGAAGTAAGTCAAAAAACGGTCCTGAAAAGAAGATCGCCATAGATTTCATATTATCATGGAAGCATTTATAGACATACATACACATATACTCCCGGATGTTGACGGCGGAGCAAAGAATCTTGAAGAAGCAAAGGCAATGGCCAGGGCTTCTTATAATGACGGTGTCAGGACGATAGTTGCGACGCCTCATTTTGGTGGCTACGTCAGCAAGGAGCAGGACGGCGGCCAGGGCATGGCTGACAGAGCCTACATGGAGAGAAGAGCCCAGGCGATAAGAGAAGCCCACAGGCAGCTCTGCGAGGCCTGCGCTGATCTTGAAGGTCTGGAGATTCTGCTGGGAAGTGAAATATTCTGTTCCGCAGCCGGCATAGACAGGATAATCGCCCTGATTAAAGACGGTCTGGCCTTTACAATCAACGGGACAAACTGTGTAATGATTGAGATGAACTATTTGGCGGCATACAGTGAACTGTTCAATGTAGCGCGTCTCTTCTCGGATGCGGGATATACCGTTCTGCTGGCACACGCTGAAAGATATGAGTGTCTCTTCAAGGATGAGGAGAAGATCGGAGAACTAATTGATCACGGCGTGATCATTCAGATGAACGCAGCCAGCATTATCGAGCCAAAGGGCATACTGGAAAAGTTCAGTTCCCACAGAAAATGGGGAAAAACGATGATTGAAGACAACCTGGTTCACATTCTCGGCAGTGACTGTCACAGCCCGGGAAGAAGAGGACCAAACCTGGCGAAAGGCATTGAAACGGTCAGAGCAAAGTTCGGAAACGACAAGGCCGAAGAGCTTCAGGAAAACGCACGTAAAATTCTCATGGGAGAATACATATGAAAACAGCGGGATTACCCGCTGTTTTTTTTATTTATCCTATCAGTTCCGAAATTCTGGCGCGGACTCTGTCCTCACCAAGGATCTGCTGGATTGCCCATACGTCAGGAGACTGACTTCTTCCCATTACCGCAATTCTGATTACTGTGCTTACGTGGGCGACGGAGCCCTTGTATTCTTCAGGATGCTTCTTGTAGTCCTTAGGCTTAACCGCATAGCCCATGTCGGCTGTAATGGTTCTGATCTTTTCGAACCACTGTGACTGATCGTCGCTGTGGTCATATGTTTCCAGATATCTCTTCAGAATTTCCTTTGCGTCCTCATCGCTTACCTGTTCCGGAATGCGCTCTTCGATTACGAAATAGTCGTCATAGAAGTAGCTGATGAAGTCAAAGATCTGCTTTGCGTAAATCAGGTCTTTTCTTGGTTTTGCTTCATTGCGTCCAAGGTCAAGAATCTTTGTCAGATATTCTCTGTCCTCAAGCAAAGGCAGTACATTAGGCTTGAATTCGCGAGCCCAGTCTATCATGAATTCTGCAAGCTCATCTGCCGGGATCTTCAGGAGAACATCCTTTGATATATCATTGAGCTTGTTGAGGTCAAAGAGTGCACCGGCACTGCTCATCTTTTCTGTTGTGAATTCGAATTCATCAATGGAAGCGTCAGGGTTTGCCATGCGCCATTCCTCGAAGTTCGAGTTGAGAATGGTCAGCAGGTATTCCTTGACAGCCTGAGGATGATAGCCTTCATTTCTGTAGTAGTCCAGGGAGAGCTCGGGGTCCTTTCTCTTGGAGAGCTTGCGCTTGTTTCCCGTTTCCTCATCGACCTTCAAGAGTACTGCTGTGTGGCAGTAAACAGGCATAGGAAATCCGAACTTTTCGAAGAGCTCAACGTGGATAGGAAGGGACATGAGCCATTCTTCGCCACGTACAACATGAGTGGTTCTCATGAGATGATCATCGATGACGTGAGCGAAGTGATATGTAGGAATGCCGTTTGTCTTCAGAATGATTACATCCTGGTTGTTGGCAGGCATTGATACTTCTCCGCGGATTCCGTCCATTACTTTGATGTATTCTTCCTTCGCAGCTGACTTCATGCGGACAACATAGCTTTTGCCTGCACTGATGTTTGCCTCGATTTCCTCATATGTCAGGTTGCGGCTCTTTTCGGCGTATTTACCGTAGATGCCGGTAGTTTCCTTGGCGGTTTCCTGTTCGGCTCTGATTTCAGCCAGTTCCTCCTCGGTCAGGAAGCATGGATATGCTTCGCCCCGGCTGACAAGATCCTTTACGAAGGCCTGGTATACAGGTCCTCTTTTTGACTGGAAATAAGGGCCGTAATCGCCTGTTTCAGCCGTTCCATATGCTTCTCCGGACTCCGGAAGGCTTGCACCCTCGTCGAAGCTTATATCGAAGAATTTTAGGGAATTGATGATGGTTTCCACAGCACCTTCAACGAAGCGCTTGTCATCGGTGTCTTCTATTCTCAGGTAGAATGTTCCGCCGTTCTGATGGGCCAGACGCTCGTCAACGAAGGCTCCGTAAAGATTGCCCAGATGAATGAATCCCGTCGGGGAAGGGCCCAGACGTGTAACCACCTTGCCTTCTTCGCGGGCAGGGTAGAGGGCTTCATAATCCTCAGGGGTTTTGTCTATTTCAGGGAACAGCAGCTCCGCCAGTTTATTGTAATCCATAGTGTTTTCCTTTCTGTTTTTTATCCGTAGAGATTATAACACAAAACAGGGGAAATGGGGGGAATAAGTATACTTGACAAAATTGGTCTAGAAAGATATAATATGAACATACCAGGGGGTAAGAATAAAAACTACAGTTTTAAATACAGAACTTTAATCAAAGGAGGAAATAAAATGTTAAACGAAAAGGTAAAAGAATTATTAAATAATCAGGTTAACGCAGAATTCTATTCAGCATATCTTTATCTGGATTTTTCAAACTATTACAAGGATGCAGGTCTTGACGGCTATGCCAACTGGTACATGGTTCAGGCTCAGGAGGAGCGCGATCACGCAATGCTGTTCATCCAGTACCTGCAGCAGCAGGGCGAGTCAATCAGCCTGGGAGCAATCGACAAGCCGGACAAGGAATACAAGGAATTCATCGATCCGCTGAAGATGGGTGCAGAGCACGAGAGAGTAGTTACTGCTCTGATCAACGACATCTATGCAGAGGCATTTGCCGTTAAGGATTTCAGAACTATGCAGTTCCTCGACTGGTTCGTTAAGGAACAGGCTGAAGAAGAAGATAACGCTGATGATAACGTTACGAAGTTTGAACTCTTCGGTTCAGACAGCAAGAGCCTTTACGAACTCGATGCGGAGATGAAGACAAGAGTATATTCAGCACCATCACTGGTTGTTGGCTAATCATAGAGGGGAATGAAATAACTGCTGCATGAATTCATGCAGCAGTTTTATTTTGTCTGTTTATTCAGCACTCAGCAGTTCAATCATGAAGTTAAGAGCCTTGCCTGCCAGCTCGTGGTTGGCATCGAAGGTAACCGTCTTTTCATCCATTGCGGTTACAGTTACAGGGAATGGCTGTCCCATGGCGTTTGAGAGATAAACGCGCTGGCCGACTTCGAGGTCTTCAGAACCCTGAAGCTGTTCCAGTTCAACTGTCATTATTGCATTGGGATTGACCGGACCGTAGGCTTCTTCGGGTTCGAGATGGATGTCCACAGTCTGACCGACTTCCATGTCGCATACGGCTTTATCGAAGCCCGGAATCATCATGCCTGCTCCGCAGATGAATTCCAGCGGCTGATTTCTGTCGTATGAGCTGTCAAACTTTGAACCGTCATCAAGGGTTCCGGTATAGTGAACACTGACTGTCTTGCCTGCATTAGGACCTTCCAGATATATCTGAGGACCGCCGCCGCAGCCACCATGGCAGCCGCCGCAACCGCCGCCGCAGCCACTGCCGCATCCGCCTTCTTCTTCATGTTCATGCTCGTGGTGGTCGCAATTAACGCCTTCATCTGACAGAGCTCCTGCCAGATAAGCTTCAGCTGTATCATCTGCATTTCCTTC
>JAKSSG010000025.1 GCA_024403185.1 Clostridia bacterium | reverse complement strand
CGATGATATCAGCACCCTGTCTTGCAGCAGCCTGTGCCTGTACAACGTCTTCATAAATATTACCTGTTGCTACGATTACGTAGAGGTAAGGTCTTCTGCCTTCGCCAATGGTTGCCAGGTACTGATTTCTCTTTTCAGTCTGTGCTCTGATAACCTTCAGTGCTTCCATTACCTTAGGCATGATTTTTTCTTCTGCTTCCTTGGCAGGTGCCAGAGGCAGCTTTGTAATGTCCAGCTTGCCTGCAGCCATCTCTTCAGCGATTTCCTGAGGTTCCTTGCCAGTCTGAACCATTGCATTACCAATCCAGTATGCAACTCCTCTTGGCAGTCCGCCTGCTTCCAGGATCTGATCGATAACTACGTTTGGCAGTGGAGTGTCAACTTCATCAACGCCGTCAACACCCAGCAGTCTCAGTACAGTTCTTTCTGTGCTGACTGTTGTGTGTCTGTCGATGAATTCCTGCATGCTTTCAGCGATCTTGCGAGCGCTGGATCTTGCATGATCAACCTTGTTAGGGTCCAGGTTTAATTTGCTTGTCATCCTATTTCTCCTTCAATATTTTCTGATGTCCCGCATTTTCGCGATGCCCTGGGACATTCTTATTTATCTCATAATCATTTTTACAGTTTGATATTGTGATATTAATGCCGCTTCATGCACCGGTTTTCAGCCTTCGTTTCGGGCAAAAGCAGTCATTCGGTTTTATTGCATTTACAGCATTACGTCTATTACAGGGATATCAGGTATTGCCTTCTGCATGGCATCAACCAGTTCCCTGTGATCGAATCTGTAACCGGCAGGTGCTGTCGGGTTGACGGTAATTGCCGCCACCTTGATGTTCTCAAGAACCTCTACCTTAAGTCCCCTCTTTCTAAGCTGTCCCCAGAGGGTGGAGCCGATGAAAATCTTGGTCGGGTCTTTAAGAACGAAGGTGACATTCTTAAGTTTCTTCGGATTTATGTCTGCCACTGCGCTTGCCGTAAATGCACCCGGCACAAACACGTGTGTGGTCAGATCGTCAATTTCGCTATCCAGAATACTCCCGGCACCGAGTCCTGTCGTTACATCCAGAAGTACGGGCTTGCCGTCTCTTATAAGGATGATCTGATCGTTTACTGCGTGCTCCTCTATTAATTCCCTCTCCTGTCCACTCTCAAGAACCGGCAGGCGGTAGAGGGTGACAGTATAAGCTGTCTCCTCTACGACCTTGGCCATTTTTCTCGATAATACTGCGCCCGTGGACAGGATGATCGCATCCGATGTTCCAGGTGCTGCGATTGATTTCCTGTCAATCGCTCCGTCAATAAGCACCATCTGAGCACCAAGAGCAAGCATCTCTTCGCAGAGTTCAATATGGTTGGCATTGATTACCGGCCCTGCCACCTGAACATAACCTGAGCTTGCAACCCTGCACAGCATGATCTGTCCAAGGGATGAGCCGTAGTCGGTCATCTTCAGTATTTCGAGTCCGGCATCTGCCAGCTCATACAGCTGCGTGGGCACCGATACGATAGTGTCCGTATCCAGAAATACACGAGGCTTGTCTGTACCTGTTACCACATCAGTTCCTTCACCGTCTCTGCCCGTGGAAGTGATTCCGAGTGTCAGCCCTTCATCCATGGCCTCCTCAATCAGATAATTGAGAGCCGTGGTCTTGCCCGCATTCTTCGCCATTCCCACGATCGATATTCTTTTATACTTCTGTGATAATTCTTCTAAAAGGTACATCTTGTTTTTGCTTCTCGTCTGTTATTTCTTATTTCTTGTTTCTTTCGTGTCTAAGCAGGTGAGCCGGTTCCATGGACATTCTTTCGCCCTGAGCCAGTCCTGCAACACCTTCATAGTGATATCCGTCTACAACCTTGCAGTTTTCATAGCTGCACTGGATCTTAGGAAGTGCAGGCGGTTCTGTGTAAGTAGTGATAACGCCTTCGTAGTTTCTCAGGATAACCTTTTCAGGAGTCTGTGAAATTACGTACTGTGGCATTACAGGAGTCTTTCCGCCGCCACCAGGAGCGTCAACTACGAATGTAGGAACTGCATATCCTGAAGTGTGTCCTCTGAGTCCTTCGATGATTTCAATACCCTTTGATACAGGAGTTCTGAAGTGTTCGATACCCAGTGACAGGTCGCACTGATAAATGTAGTAAGGACGAACTCTGTTCTTGCAGAGCAGGTGCATCAGGTTTCTCATTACGTGAACGTCATCGTTGATGCCTCTGCAGAGTACTGACTGGTTTCCGAGAGGGATACCTGCGTCAGCCAGCTTCTGACATGCAGCAGCTGCTTCCGGAGTCATTTCCTTAGGGTGATTGAAGTGAGTGTTCAGCCAGATTGGGTGATACTTCTTCAGCATGTTAACCAGTTCGTCAGTGATTCTCTGTGGCATAACAACAGGAGTTCTTGAACCGATTCTTACGATTTCAACGTGTTCAATCTTTCTCAGTTCTGAAATGATGTACTCGAGTACATCAGTTTCTACGCAGAGAGCGTCTCCGCCTGAAAGCAGTACGTCTCTTACAACCGGTGTCTTTCTGATGTAGTCCAGGCAGGCGTCGATGTCTTCCATGCTTCTTGCACCGTCAGTTTCGCCGGCCAGTCTTCTTCTTGTGCAGTGTCTGCAGTACATTGAGCACTGGTCAGTGATCAGGAACAGAACTCTGTCCGGATATCTGTGAGTCAGACCAGGAGCCGGTGAGTCTTCATCTTCGTGAAGTGGGTCCAGCATGTCTGCTTCGCCTCTGTGAGTTTCAGCCAGTGTAGGAACTGCCTGCATTCTTACCGGGCAATGAGGATCGTCAGGATCCATCAGTGATGCATAGTAAGGAGTGATTCCAACTCTGAAGCCGTTCATTACCTTAGTAATGTCTTCTTCTTCCTGTGGAGTAAGGTTAACAACCTGCTTGATCTTTTCTACTGAGTCAAGTCTGTTTGCAACCTGCCAGTGCCAGTCGTTCCACTGTTCTTCTGTAACATCCTTGAAGAGAGGGATGTCTTTCCAATTTCTAATAGCCATATTAATTCTCCTTTTTATCAACAAAAGTGATTATTGGTTTTGCTCTTGGTTTTGCACCCGATTATGCATACATTTCTTCGAAGAGCTTTCTCAGTCCTTCGTGCTCTCTCAGTTCCTGCAGAGTTACTTCTGCGTGTCCCTTAGTGTAGCCGTTACCAACAATCATGTTAACGTCCTTGCCAACGCCTTCTGCTCCGAGAGCAGCCTTAGTGAAGCTTGTTGCCATTGAGAAGAAGTAAACTGTTCCGTCGTCCTTACATGAAAGGATTGAACCCATTTCAGTATTTTCGATGGATACGCAGTTGATTACTACGTCATACAGTTCGCCGTTTGTCAGTTCCATAGCCTTTTCATACATTCCAACTGCATCTGCTGCGTCCATGTGGAAGTATTCATCTGCCAGGTCAAGAGCTCTAGCTCTGTCTTCTGACTTCTGTGATCCTGCTGCGCAAACAACCAGACCGGTTACGCCAGCTCTCTTCTTTGCTTCGTACAGGCAAAGGAGTCCTGACTTTCCGCCGCCGCCGATTACGAGAACCTTCTGGCCCTGCTGTACCAGCTTGCCAGTCTGAGCAGGAGCGCCTGCTACGTCCAGTGCTGAAAGTGCGAGACCTTCTGGCATGTCTTCAGGCAGCTTAGCGTAGATACCGCTCTGGAACAGGATAGCCTGACCTGTAATGTCAACCTGGTCGATTGCAGGTCTCATTTCGTGGATCTCTTCGATTACCAGTGGAGTCAGTGACAGTGATACCAGTGTAGCGATCTTATCGCCAACCTTCAGGTCGCCCTTCCATTCAGGTCCGATTTCCTTAACTGTACCGATCAGCATTCCGCCTGAACCAGTCCAAGGATTCTTGTGCTTTCCAGCCTTAGCTACGATGCCCTTCATGCATTCTGCAATCTTATCCTTTTCTTCCTGAGTTTCGATTTCAGCTGGCTTCTTGCCCAGAACCTGCTTGCAGATTTCTGTGAATGAAGCTGAGTCGATGTTCAGTGTCTTAACGTCGATCAGAATTTCGTTGTCATAGATTTCCATAGTGTTGTCGATAACGTCTGCTGGCTGTGGCAGTACGCCCTTCGGTGAGATGACTCTGTGTGTTCCGTATGGATTTCCCTTTTTCATAATAACTTATCCTCCTAAAAAATATTATTTTAAGCCTTTGTTTCAGGCCCTGCCTTAATACAAAGGCAACTTTAACTTCGTTAATAATATACGCAATATGCATGCCAAACTTTTAACAACGCATGCAAAGGCAGGACTTCACCCTGTCTTAGGCCCATTGCTGCGTGTTTCCCGTGATAATTTAAAAATTGCACTTGTTATTAATTTAACATATTTTTCCTTATTATGAACCGGTTTCGGTTCATAACGTAAAAAGTGCGAACCATTTATGGTTCGCACCCTGTTCATATGCCGTATTTGTTCTTTTTTCTCACCAGCTGGGTCTGGGAAATACCTATTGCCTTTGCGGCCCGTCTCGTGGATCCGTGCTTCTCGCAGGCGTATTGAATGATGTTCTTTTCGAAGGTTTCGACCATCTGCGTCAGGTCGATGTCGCCCTCGTCCATGGCTTCCCTGGTTTTGCCCGACGCAGGCATGCCTATGACATCTCCGTCAAGTTCCTTGATTACGTCCACTACGGTAATCGTATCCGCCGTGCTCGCAATCATCAGACGCTGCACCACGTTCTCCAGCTCCCGGATATTTCCCGGCCAGCTTCTGCCCATGAGGTTTTCCTTGGCGTCCTCGTCCATGTCCTTGGAAACACCGAACTTCTCGTTATATTTCCTGATGAAATTGTCCACGAGAACCGGGATGTCCTCAGGTCTTTCATCCAGGGACGGAACCGCTATCGGAAACACATTCAGTCTGTAGTACAGATCTCTTCTGAAGCTCTTGTTTTCAACCTGTTCCTCCAGATTTCTGTTGGTCGCCGATATGATTCTGACATTGGTCTTTACCGGCTTGGTGCCGCCTACCTTGAGAAACTCACCGTCCTGTATTACGCGGAGCAGCTTTGCCTGAATGTCCAGCGGCAGTTCGCCCACTTCGTCTAGGAAGATTATTCCGTTATCTGCCGCCTCAAAATAGCCCTGCTTGCCTTTGCTGTCCGCGCCCGTAAAGGAACCTCTCTCATAGCCGAAGAACTCCGATTCCATCAGGTTCGGGGATATAGACGCGCAGTTGATTTTAATGAACGGCTGCAGCTTTCTGGAACTGTTTTTCTGTATTATGTTCGCAACCTTTTCCTTGCCGACACCGGTGGCTCCGGTAATCAGAACGTTGCAGTCATACTTGGAAACGCTCATAATCTCATCTATCACTGAATGCATCTCCGAGCTTGCCACCACGAAGTCCTCGGCAATCGTCAGATCGTAGTGATTGTACTGGTCGAATATGGATTTCTGTATTTCGGATTTCTGACCCCTTCTCCTGGTTTTGCTTCTCGGTACCAGGTTGCCTTCCAGATACGGTGCCAGCTCCCGAACCAGCTGGAAGTCGAACTCGTCGTACTTCTCCATGTATCCGTCGGCGCACTTGATATGCAGGTCGCGGGATGTGGCCTCTGTAATGTAGAGGGCCATGTTGTAATTGCTTATGAAGTTTGCGAATATTACGGTGCCGCCCTGCTTGGTGGCCATTACGCTTATGGTTTCAGCCCCCGGAATGTCGGCGCAGTTTACCACCATGTCCATCTGCGGGTAGCTTTCGAATGCCTTCAGACAGCCTACGGGTCTCATGAGATTGTGGTAGGAAACCTGGGTGAAAACCGTGCTCATGATCTTGTCGATTCTGTCGCCCTGCATGGTAATTTCCGTGTTTCTGTCGAAGATGCAGTATATTTCCGCATCGGGTCCTGCCGCCTTTCTGATGGTGTATCCGTAGAGCAGATTCATGAGCATGCTGTTGCCTACAACGGCAAATCGCTTCTTTCCCTCTGCATCCTTGCTTACCGTATATATGGTACCTGACTCGTTAAACGTAAACAGGAGAAGGTCCATCGGAATGTCTTCAGGCTTCTTGATTACAGGTACCCCCGGAAGAGAGATGGCGTAGCCATCGGCTTCAAACTGGGAATATACCGGGTCTATTTCGGTAATGTGGTCGATGTACATCGGGACTCCCGAGGTTGAAGTGTTGCATATTACCTCGTCGCCTACCTTCAGGCCCTTTGCGTTATCAAAATACCTGTCGATTTCATCGATGACACCGTAGAACAGGCCGCCCGTATCCGTTACAGGATTGTGCAGCTTGCCTCGCTTGATAACTATATCCTTGATCTTTTCCTTTATGGTTTCCTCGTCGTTGGCCGCTTCCTGGCATATCTGCTTGAAGCTGGTTCCTTCAACGTGAACCCTGCGAAGGTTTACCCTCATCTCCCCGCTCTGCAGCTTTCGGCTGTTGTCCAGTTCCCAGGCCGACGCCGGAAATACCTGCTGAGGGGTTATTACTCTGTTGAGTCCATAAGTGTTCATGTTATTTCCTTCCTGAACCGAATTCGGTTCAAATTCGGTCATTTCCTATGATAAACTATTGGCATTGATTTTGCAATATTATTAGTTTAGTGTTATTCTATTAACGCTGAAAAAGTTCAGAACTATTTTTTAAATAAAATGAAAAGGAGATTTAACAATGGAAAAGATTACTTCAACACTGAGACTGAGAATGTCAGCTAAGGACGCTCACTATGGCGGAGAACTGGTAGACGGAGCACACATGGTACACCTCTTTGGTGACGTTGCAACTGAACTGCTGATCAAGCTGGACGGAGACGAAGGTCTGTTCTGCGCATATGACAACGTAGAATTCCTGGCACCAACTTATGCCGGTGACTACATTGAAGCTTACGGCGAAATCGACAAGATCGGAAACACTTCAAGACACATGACTTTCGAAGCAAGAAAGGTTATCGTATCAAGAAAAGACATCAACGATTCAGCTGCTGACTTCCTCGAAGAGCCAATCGTAGTTGCAAGAGCTTCCGGAACCTGCGTAACTCCAAAGGAAATGAAGAGAAAATAATTACTGCAAAAGCAGGAAACGAAAGAGACCCATCCGGGTCTCTTTTTTTATAAGTCTTTATAAGTTCTTCAGATAGTCTATCTCTTCACGCGTCAGCTTGCGATAGTGGCCCGTCATCAGGCGGCCCAGCTTGAGATCTCCGATTGCGGTTCTCTCCAGGGCCTGCACCTTGTTTCCCACTGCGGCGAACATCTTGCGGACCTGGCGGTTCTTGCCTTCCCTTATCTGGATTTCCACAACCGCTGAGCGCGGGTTTTGCTTCAGCACTGTGACCTTGGCCGGCGAAGTAACAAATCCGCCGATATCCACGCCCTTGCGCAGCTGCGCCACACGCTTCCCCGACATTACGCCTGCTACCGTGGCCACATAGGTCTTGTAAACCTCGTGCTTCGGATGAGTCAGTGTGTATGTCAGATCCCCGTCATTTGTCATGATCAGCAGCCCTGTCGTATTGTAGTCCAGGCGCCCAACCGGGAAGAGCCTTTCAGGAATATCGGCAACCAGCTCGGCCACCGTAGCCCTGTCCCTGTCATCATCCATGCTGGTGATATAACCCAGGGGCTTGTTAATGGCAACATAAACCTTGCGCGCCGGTTCCTGCTCTATGAGCTTGCCGTTCACACTCACCTTGTCGCCGTCTTCCACCTGAGTTCCCATCTCGGTCACTACAGCTCCGTTAATTTTCACATTTCCATTGGCAATCAGCTCATCCGCCTTCCTTCTGGAGCAGATGCCTGCCTGCGCGATATATTTGTTCAGTCTCATGGTGTCTCCCGCTTTCTCTTGTTCTATATTAAATTATTGATTTTTTATAGTCAATAAATGAATGACCCACTTCTTAATTCACGGCAAAATTGCCCATTGCCTTCTATAGTAAGTTGTGGGCAAATATTCCATGGATTAGAGTCAGAATGAGCCCAAAGCTGCGACCAAAAACACAAAAAACGAAAGGGGACCCTAAGGCCCCGATTCAAGAAGATAGATGTTATGCTATTAGACTTATTAAACGAGTTACTATGTGGCGTATTGCTTTATCGCATTAAAACAATACTGTATTAGTATAATAACCTACCCACCCAACTATGTCAAGGCTTTTACACGAAAAAAATTTGGAGTATAATCTACTCATAACAAAGCATCTCCGGGATGCAAAAGCAGGAGGCTGAATCATGCAGCACAAAATCATTACACGCGGACCTCTCCTCGACGAAAAAGGTCATCTCAATGAAGCCGGCTATGCGACCGAGCTAGTGCTCGACTATGACCGCAGCGCCATCAAAGGCGGCAAGCTCAGAATCAAGGAGTGGGACTACTATCTGATCACCGACGGACACATCGGCGTGGCACTTACCATAGCCGACAACTCATACATGGGCCTGGACAGCATATCCTTCCTGGACTTCGATGAAGGCTGGGAAATCACCAAAAGCCCGATGCGCGTCATGACCATGGGAAAGACGGGCTTTCCTGCCACATCGGCAAAAGGCGATGTGGAAATATACGGCAAGGATTACTTCCTTTCCTTCTGGAACGACGGCACCGGCCGCAAGCTGTCCTTCAAAATGGACAAGTTCAGGGGCGACGATGCAATAAAAGGCGAAATCATTCTCGCCAACCCGCCTCGCCTGGGAGATTCCGACTGCCATTCGGACACCATGGTCATCTCCACGCCTTTCCCTGAAAAGAAGACCGCCTTCTACTATAATCAGAAGATTAACTGTATGCCGGCTATCGGTTTCGTTGAGCTGGGAGACAGGCACATCGACCTGGGCATCGATCATGATGCAAAGGCAACCTCATTCTTCGGTCTCCTCGACTGGGGACGCGGAGTCTGGACATACAAGAACACATGGTACTGGGGCAGTGCCTCAGGCATGGCAGACGGCAAGCCTTTCGGCTTCAACCTTGGCTACGGTTTCGGAGACACTTCCGCCGCCAGCGAGAACATGCTCTTCCATGACGGAGTTGCACACAAGCTGTCCCAGGTAACATTCAACATTCCTGAAGACGAGGATGGAAACGAGCTCTTCGAAAAGCCGTGGACCTTCACCAGCGATGACGGCAGGTTTGAAATGGACTTCGTGCCTGTACTGGACCGTGCATCCAAAACGGATTTCAAAGTGCTCTGTTCAGATCAACACCAGGTATTCGGCCGCTTCACAGGCAAGGCCATCCTGGATGACGGAACGGAAATTGAAATAAAGGACTTCTTTGGTTTTGCAGAAAAAGTATTCAACAAGTGGTAATTAAAATGAGAAAGATAAAGCTTGAACCGGCACTGGAATTCGGAAGCCGTGCGAACTTCGCCATCATCGATGTAACTGAAGCGCCGGCAAAGAAGCGCGGAACAATTACAATCGACTATGCACCCGTTGACGTCAGACAGCTCATTGAGCAGGGTCTGGATTTCGACGGTGCCATGGACTACTACAAAAGCAGGATTTACGGTCTTGTCAGACACTACATTTCCGGCGACTGGGAAGATGCCGGCGGTTATGATGAGGCCCTGGATATAATAGGAAAGCACGTGAGGCCGCACTATGAATAACGACACGCCAGTTCATCGAGTTCCTGAAGATCGGGATATAAACAATCAAAAAGCTGACAGAGAGACGTAGCTTCTGCCAGCTATTTTGTGTCTTTATTTATCCTGCTTTTGCAACAATTAGTCCAGCGAGTACTTCTTCTGGTATTCCTCGAATTTCTGATCGAAGCCATGTTCCTTTTCCAGCTCCAGCCTTGTTCCCATGTCGTGGGATTCAATGCCGTAGGCAACTGCCTTTTCGGCAATTCCTATGTTGGAGCAGTGGTCACCTATTCTCTCGCAGTTGTTCAGAATGTCGTTGAATACGAATCCGTGCTGGTACTCGCATATTCCCTCTCTGATTCTGTCAACGTGATTCAGCTTCATCTCGTCGCACAGGTTGTCGATTGTTTCCTCAAGCGGCTCTATCTGATATGCGACCTCCAGGTCGTCTCCTACAAATGCCTTGTTGGCCAGATCCATGACCTCTTCTGTGGCGCCCAGGAGAACCTTCAGCTCCTTGACCGCCATAGGCGTGAACCTGATTTTCTTGGAAGCAAGTTCAGCTGCACATTCTTCCAGGTTCTGAGCATGGTCACCAATACGCTCGAAGTCAGTGATGGCGTGGAAGTATTTATTTACAGCCTTGTTCTGTTCCTCGGTCAGTTCCTGCTTCATTATTCTGATGAGATATGCTCCCAGCTTGTCTTCATAGGTGTCTATTACGCTTTCAATCTCATCGATCTTGGCCTTCCTCTCTTCACTGTATTCGGACAGCTGCTTTAAGGCACGGCGGAGATTCTTTTCCGTCAGTGAAGCCATTGTGGCAATTACTATTCTCGCCTGCTCAATTGCAAGGGCCGGGTGATCCAGGAATCTTTCCTCCAGCCTGTCTACGTCTCTAAGTTCTTCGATGACCTCTTCGTTGTCCTTGATTACGTTCTTTACTATTTTTTCAAGGAGCCAGATGAACGGTGCCTGTATTGCAACGATTACAGCACGAAATACCGTGTTCAAAAGAGCGATTGCAACCATGTTCATGGTCACTGTCATGAACGAAAAATCAAATATTGCATTTGCAGCATAGAACAGAATGCTGAATATGATAACTCCCAGGGTATCGACCATGAGATAGATGAATGCCGTACGCTCGCCGCTTACAGTTGCGCCCAGTGCCGAAAGCAGTACAGGAACAGCTGCACCGATGGCAATGCCCATGATTACAGGCAGCGCCAGCTGGAAGTTGATCGCGCCGGTTACCGCCAGAGCCTGCAGGATACCAACTGCAGCCGAAGCGCTCTGGATTATGCTTGTGAATACCAGTCCGACCAGAATTCCCAGAAGCGGATTGGTAAATGAAGTCATCATGTCGATGAACTGCGGACTCTCACGAAGAGGCTCCACCGAACCGCTCATTGTGCTGATGCCGAACATCAGTACCGCAAAACCAAGCATGATGTCGCCGACATAATGATTGACTTCCGATTTGGTGAACATCTTGAGAATGATTCCTATTACGGCTATGAGTGCCGTAAGGGTTGTCGTGGAAATTATTTCGAATATGCCGCCGCCGCCAATTGACGAAAGACATATGATCCATCCCGTGATGCTGGTTCCGATAATGGCTCCCATTATGATTCCAATGGCCTGATTAACCTTCATCATGCCCGAGTTTACGAAACCTACCACCATGATGGATGTTGCCGACGAACTCTGAATAACGGCCGCCACACCTGTACCGAGAAGAATGCCCTTAAGCGGCGTTCCCGACAGTCGGTAAAGCACAAGCTCCATCTTGCTGCCGGCTACTTTTTTCAGTCCGTCTCCCATAAGTGTCATGCCGAACAGGAACAGTGCTATTCCGCTCAACAGCGTTACTACATTTGTAAATCCCATTTGTTCTATCTCCTATAAGCCGTTAATAACCACCTTTTCCGAATATAATTGTAGGCTTGACATGTCAATATGTCAACACGGCCGTACGCAAAATTTATATCAAAATTTCAGGTATTATGTCGCCTTTTTTGGTACAATATATTCATGCTTGGTTATGTACAGATCTACAAGCCGGACCTGAAGGTCCGCGAATACGAAATCTACCAGGGCTACTACTGCGGAGTCTGCAAGTACATCGGGAGCGAGTACGGACAGCTGCCCCGAATGGCTCTGAGTTATGATGCGGCTTTTCTCGCCTGCCTTCTGGCCTCGGTTGACGAGACGCCGGACGCACCGGTTCAGGAGCACTGCGTCGTCCACCATATAAAGAAGAAGACCATCATCCGAAACCGCGCCATCGAATACGCCGGCGACGTCATGCTCATCCTGGCCTGGTACAAGCTTCTGGACGACGTTCACGATGAAGGCAGGCTGAGTGCAAAAGCAACAATGAAGCTTTATCGGGGAATTCATAAAAAGCTCGTTTTGAAATATCCCGATTTGTGCGAGGGAATCGAGTGGAACCTGGCGGTTCTGGGAGGACTAGAAGACGGGAAGTGCACCAGCATCGATGAGGTGGCAGAACCCTTTGCCAAGATCATGGAAGTAATCTTCCGCGAGGGCTCCAGGGCACTCTACGGTGACGGTAACGCTGCTGCCGAAGGGGAAAATCTTCACGAAATCTTCGCAAAGATAGGCTATCATATGGGCAAGTGGATATACCTTATGGACGCCGTTGACGACATTGAGGAAAACATTGAAAGCGGCGCATACAATCCGCTGCTCTACAGGTTCGACTGGCGCGGTGGCGTAAGCGGCGAGGCTGCCTTTGCATCTGAGAGTGCAGAGGAATTCAGAGCCCGCATCAGAGAGAAAGCCGAGTTCAACCTGTACCACTATCTGGCCGTTGTCAGCGAGGAGCTGCCGGCACTTGATATAAAGAAGAATAAAGGTATAATAGATAACATAGTTTACTTTGGAATGAATTGTAAGACGGAAACGATTCTTGATCACAAAGAAGAGAAAGAGGAAAAAGATGAATCCATATGAAGTATTAGGAGTTAGAGAAGGTGCATCGGAAGCTGAGATCAAGGCGGCCTACAAGGAACTGGTGAAGAAGTATCACCCGGACAAGTACGTGGACAATCCACTGGCTGATCTTGCCGAGCAGAAGATGCAGGAAATCAATCAGGCTTACGACACGCTCATGAAGAACGGCGGGAACGCCGGCGCCAATGCGGGCAATCCATACGGTCAGAACGGTCCATTCGGTCAGCAGGGCGGTCCGAGAAAGTCGGACTTCATGCAGGTGCGCCGCGACATCGATGCCGGAAATCTCAATGGTGCTGAAACCGCACTGAACAACTCATCAAACAGAAATGCGGAGTGGTTCTTCCTGAAGGGTGTAATCGCATCACGCAAGGGCTGGTACGACGAGGCAATGAACAACCTTCAGACAGCCGTTAACATGGATCCTGAAAACGTTGAATTCAGACAGCACTATGCCGCAGTTGCAAACCGCGGAAACGTATTCCGCAACCAGGCACAGGGCCGTGGTTATCAGCAGGCCGGCGGCGATGACTTCTGCTGCCAGGCACTTCAGTGCTACATCTGCGCGGACTGCTGCTGTGACTGCATTTAGCTGGACCTAACCCAATTTGTGAAGCAAATTGATGGTAGGTCCGCCGCGAGGCTTGCCCAAATCTTCGATTTGGTTGCAAGCTACCGCTTACATAAACTCACTATGAACAAAAACACTAAAACATTCAAAATTGCACTGGGCGGGATTTGTCTCGCCCTTGCTGTTATATCCCTCTTTGGAGCAACTGTGGTTCCGGGAATCGAACTGACACTGTTCGCCATAAGTTCCCTGTTCACCGCCGTCATGATAATCGAAACGGGCGTGGGCGGCGGAGCTCTTGTTTATGCGGGCGCGTGCATTCTGGGCTTTGTGCTGATTCCTAACAAGCTGGCACTCATCCCTTATGTGTTCCTGTTCGGCTACTACCCGATTCTCAAATACTTCATCGAAAAAATAAAAGGCGGTCCTCTGCAGATTGCCCTCAAGACGATCTACTTCGCCGCTCTCACCTGCATAGGCCTGCTGCTCTTCAGAGCAGTAATCGCAGACAGCATCCACATGCCGGACTACCCGGTTGCCGTACTCATAATCGGCGGAACACTGCTGATGCTCCTCTACGATTTCGTAATGACCTTCCTAATCGACTGGTACATCCGCCGCTTCAAAACCGGCGACGCATCCAAATTCAAATTAAGTTAACATATTCAGATTTAAACAAAGGTGACACTATGAAAGATTTCATGAATTTCAAAGGCAGGACCTGCCTGGTTACAGGCGCAGGCAGCCCTACAGGCATTGGTTTTGCAACCGCTAAAATACTGGCCGGTCTGGGTGCCGATGTTGCACTGATTTCCACAACCGACCGAATTCACGACCGCGCCGCAGAGCTGACCGTCGAAGGTGCAAAGGCAAAAGGCTATGTTGCGGACCTGATGGACCGTGACCGCGTCGAAGAAGTCATCTCGGAAATCGCCTCGGACTTTGGCGGAATTCAGGTTCTCGTCAACAACGCCGGCATGGTTCAGGTGGGCGTCGAAGAGGATTTCGATCCCGTTAACGAAATGAGCTATGAAAGCTGGGATCTGTCGATTAACAGAAATCTCAACATCACCTTCAATGTTACAAAGGCAGTACTGCCATACATGATTGACGCTGACTACGGACGAATAGTAAACGTTTCATCGGTTACCGGTCCTGTTGTAAGCAATCCGGGAGAAGCCGGATACAGCGCCGCCAAGGCAGCAGTAATCGGCATGAGCCGGGCCCTGGCAATTGAGGTCGGAAAGAACAATATCACGGTCAACAATGTTCTGCCGGGCTGGATCGGCACCGCTTCACAGACTGAAGAGGAAGTCGCCGGCGGCCTGAACACCCCGATGGGCAGAAGCGCCGACGCCTCCGAAGTGGCAAACGCAATCGTCTTCCTGGCTTCCGAAGAGGCCTCCTACATTACCGGTGAAAGTCTGGTCGTTGACGGCGGCAACACCATCCAGGAATACAAGGGCCCGTCGGAGCTCTACTATTAATGCAATAAAAAACGGGATGCGATGCATCCCGTTTTTCGTATCTGTTAATCTTTCTTGAATACAGCCTTGGCCATGCCGCAGAGCGGACACTTGTATGAATCAGGCTGTTCGTCGAACGGCTTGCCGGCTTCCGCTTCATCGTAAGCGTATCCGCATACGCCGCATACGTACTTTTCTTCGCCTGCATCGGCGGCTGCCTTTGCACCTGCCTCTTCCGTGAAGACCTTCTTGCCCATTCCGCAGATAGGGCACTTGTATGAATCCTTAACTTCGTCGAACGGCCTGCCTTCCTTCTCAGGATCGTAAACGAATCCGCACACGCCGCACTTCATCTTAGCTGCACCGCCGTCATCAGCAGCTGCCGCCAGCTCGTCTGCCAGGGCTTCAATCTGCGCGCGACTCTCGTCGTTAAGCGCGGATCTGATTGTAACTGTATTCTCCGCATAAACGAGTCCCTTGGACTTCTCGAACATGCCCTTCATGATCTTTGCGGCTACCGGCGCCCATGAACCGTTTTCGATGAAGGCCACCTTCTTGTTCTGGAAACCGCGCTCAGTCAGATGATCGATGAACTGTCTCATGAACGGGAAGATTCCTCCGCAGTAGGTTGTTGTTGCGAAAACAGCCCTGTCATATCTGAAGGCATCCTCAACGGCCTCTGCCCAGTCGCATCTTGCCAGATCGGAAACCTCAACTGTTTCAACGCCCTTCTTCTCCAGCAGGTCAGCCAGCATCAGAGCGGCCTCCCTGGTGTTTCCGTAAACGGAAGTGTAGAAGATGCAGACGCCTTCTGTTTCAACTCCGTATGATGACCATGTGTCATAGAGTCCAATGTAGTAATCAAGATCCTTGTCGAGAACAGGTCCGTGGAGCGGGCAGATCTTTTCAATCTCAAGTGCGGCTGCCTTTGCAAGAACGTCCTGCACCTGCTTGCCGTACTTGCCAACGATTCCTGTGTAGTAGCGGCGCGCCTCACATGCCCAGTCCTCATCCACATCGAGAGCACCGAACTTGCCGAATCCGTCGGCTGAGAAGAGCACCTTCTCGCTTGCTTCGTAGGTCATGATAACCTCAGGCCAGTGAACCATCGGCGCGTGAACGAAAGTGAGCTTGTGTGCGCCCAGATCCAGAGTGCCGCCGTCCTCGGCTTCAATGCGATTGTCTATTGCAAAACCAGGAAAGAACTGTTCCATGATTTTGAACGCCTTGGCGCTTGATACAACTGCTGTTTCCGGATACTTTTCAAGGAATGCTCCGATTGCAGCCGAGTGGTCAGGTTCCATGTGCTGAACGATCAGGTAGTCAGGTTTTGCACCGTCAAGAGCCTCGGCCAGATTGCCCAGCCACTCTTCCTTCTTTTTCTTTTCCGTCGTGTCAAATACGGCAATCTTCTCATCCTTAATCAGGTATGAATTGTAGGCCATGCCGTTCGGAACGATGTACTGACCCTCGAAAAGATCCAGCTCGTGATCATTCACGCCGATGTAGTAAATGGAACCTGTAACTTTGTTAATCATGTTGTCCTCCTTATGTGCAATGAGGTCAGGACTAATTGCACTTTTTAACTCTAATATGGGCCAGAGGCTAAGCCCCTGACCCATCTATTATATTTCAAATTTCAGTTTTTCACCATCAGAATCTATGGTAACTTTGTCTCCGTCGTTAATTTCTCCGCGGATTATCATCGATGCCAGTTCGGTTTCGATGTTCTTCTGCAGGTATCGCTTAACCGGTCTTGCGCCGTAGGCAGGTTCGTACGCTTCGTCGGCGATGAACTTTCTGGCTCCATCGGTCAGCTCCAGAGTGATTTCGCGCTCTGTGAGACGAGACTGAATATCTTCCATGCCCAGGTCGATAATCTTCATTATCTGTTCCTGAGTCAGCGGCGAGAACACGATGATGTCGTCGATTCTGTTCAGGAATTCCGGTCTGAAGTACTTCTTCATTTCGGCTTCAACCTTGTCCTTGACCTCCTGGTCAACTGTTCCGTCCTCGCGGATGCCGTCAATCAGATAGCTGCTTCCGATATTCGATGTCATGATGACGATGGTGTTCTTGAAGTCAACTGTTCTGCCCTGGTTGTCGGTTAGTCTTCCGTCATCCAGCAGCTGAAGCAGAATGTTGAATACATCCGGGTGAGCCTTTTCGATTTCGTCGAAAAGGATTACGCTGTACGGCTTGCGTCTTACCGCTTCTGTCAGCTGTCCGCCTTCGTCGTAGCCAACGTATCCCGGAGGCGCTCCTACCAGTCTGGATACGGAATGCTTTTCCATGTATTCCGACATGTCGATTCGAATAATGTTTCTCTCCGAATCGAAGAGAGCTTCGCTTAAGGCCTTCGCCAGTTCGGTCTTGCCCACGCCGGTAGGTCCCAGGAAGATGAACGATCCAATCGGTCTGTGCTCATCCTTCAGTCCTGCTCTCGCGCGGAGCACGGCTTCGGCAACGGACTGAACGCCTTCATCCTGTCCTATTACTCTCTTATGCAAAATCTCCGGCAGCTTTATGAGCTTTTCCTTTTCGGTCTCAACCAGCTTGGCAACCGGGATGCCTGTCCAGCTTGAAATTACTTCTGCAATTTCCTCTTCGCCGACTTCTTCCTTCAGAAGTCTTGCCTCCTCGGCCGCGTCTGCCTTTGCTTTTCCTTCTTCAACCTTCTTCTCCAGTTCTGGCAGCTTGCCGTACTTCAGCTCTGCCAGCTTCTCGAGATCGTAGTTTCTTTCGGCTTCTTCTATTTCGTGGCGAACCTCGTCCAGCTGCTGTTTGGCCTCCTTAACTTCGGCAATTGCATTCTTCTCGCTTTCCCACTGGGCTCTCATGGCATTGCTTGAATCCTTCAGTTCTGCCAGCTCTTCCTCCAGGGCCTCCAGACGTGCTGCGGAAGCCTTGTCGGTTTCCTTGCCTAAAGCCTGCTTTTCGATTTCGAGCTGCATGATCTTTCTTGAGATTTCATCCAGTTCAGCCGGCATGCTGTCAATTTCGGTTCTGATTCTGGCAGCCGCTTCATCCATCAGGTCGATTGCCTTGTCCGGCAGGAATCTGTCGCTGATGTAGCGGTCCGAGAGAGTTGCGCATGCGATGAGTGCGCTGTCCGTGATTCTTACGCCGTGGTGGATTTCAAATCTTTCCTTCAGACCACGGAGGATTGAAATTGTATCTTCAACTGTCGGCTGGTCAACCATGACCTTCTGGAATCTTCTTTCCAGTGCCGCGTCTTTTTCTATGTACTTGCGGTATTCGTCAAGAGTTGTCGCACCTATGCAGTGGAGCTCTCCACGCGCAAGTTTAGGCTTGAGCAGATTGCCAGCATCCATTGCGCCCTCTGTCTTGCCGGCGCCCACAATGTTGTGAAGCTCGTCAATGAAGAGCAGAATGCGTCCGTCGGACTTTTCGATTTCGTTGAGAACGGCCTTCAGCCTTTCCTCAAACTCACCTCTGAACTTGGCGCCCGCAATAAGAGAGCCCATGTCCAGTGCGAATATGGTCTTGTCCTTCAGTCCTTCCGGAACGTCGCCGTTGAGGATTCTCTGAGCCAGTCCTTCAACAACGGCGGTCTTGCCTACGCCCGGTTCACCGATGAGAACCGGATTGTTCTTGGTTCTTCTCGAGAGAATCTGAATGGTATGTCTGATTTCCGCATCTCTGCCGATAACCGGATCAAGCTTGCCGTCCCTGGCCATTTCAACCAGGTCGCGACCGTACTTTGTCAGAGCCTCGTAGCCCTCCTCAGGATTCTGCGAGGTCACCCTCTGGTTGCCGCGCACCTGATTCAGAGCATTGAGGAAGCATTCCGTGCTCATTCCGTAGCGCTTGAAAATCCGGGCGCTCGGCGTGTTCTTCTCATCAAGCAAAGCCATGTAAAGATGCTCAACGCTGACATACTCGTCCTTCAGCTTCTCAGCTTTTTTCTCCGCATCGAGGAAGACCTGCTGCAGTCTTCTGCTTGAATACATCTGGTCGGCTCCGCCGCTCACCTTTGGCAGCTTGTCCAGCTCAGCCTGCACCGAACCGATCAGCTCGCCCGCGTTCAGTCCCGCGTACTGAATCAGTTTCGGAATCAGCCCGTCCTTCTGCTGCAGAAGGGCCATGTGAAGGTGTTCGCCTTCAACCGTCTGATGACCTTCCTCAAGCGCGATATTCTGGCAATCAACTATTGCCTCCTGTGCTTTCTGTGTGTACTTTTCGATGTTCATTTTATATCTAAACCCCTTTCGATATCTTAATACAACAGGTTTCACCCTGTTTCAATTACATTGTAAGACCGTGCAAAAGCAATGTCAACACTTTTTTGGCACTCGCTTGTTGAGAGTGCTAATAATTATTTCTGTGCACAAATCACGGTCTTTATGCTATAATGATTTCACTATGAAAAAGAGACTATTATTAATCACAACAGCTATTATCATGATTTTCGCCCTGACAGGCTGCGGCAGCGCCGTCCCGGACAGGCTGGTCGGTGACTGGCACGCTGACGATTCACCTTCGGGCAATGACATGTACATCGGATTCTACGAAATGTCAATCGAAAAGGATGGTTCCTTCAGCATCTTTGATGCGGAAGCAGGCAATCCGGGGATTTCAGGTACCATGAAAGGCGATGACACGGGTAAGCTGGGCATTCTGGAGCTCAACTGCGACGACGAGGACTTTGACCCGCCAATCTGCTGGCCGAACCTTAAAAAGAACTCCCGCGTCCGCTACAAGATCATCGACGACAAGACAATCAAGCTTGGATACGTGGGTATCTGGATTACGTTCAGAACCGAATAAGCGCAAAACAAAAGAGGGCTCATGGCCAATGTCATTAAGTTAAGAACATGACGCTAAAGATCTCATACTAAAAATAGTATGGGATCTTTTTTTCTATCTTTTTTCAGAAAAAGTATTGACAGGTGTGCTGAAATGTGAGGCCGCTTTTACCAGCTTTTAGATTTTGTAAACGGTATGGTAAAAGCGGCCCTTGTAAGTAGATATTTACAATTTGCTTTCAAGGAGGTACAAAATGCATTTCAATGATATTCTCTCATCGGTGCACAACCTGGTTGATTCACTCGATGAAAAGAAAAAAGACTTTTTAAAATCGCCGGAGAAGGACTTCTCCCGAAAAAGAAAGATTTCGTTTTCTGACTGCATCAGTCTATGTCTTCTCATGGGGTCTAAGACTCTCTTTGGAGAACTTCTTGACTACTACGCTAAAAAAGGCGATATGCCTTCGCAGTCTGCAATGATACAGCAGCGTGCTAAAATCAATGTCCAGGCATTTGAAGAACTCTTCCACATGTCCTCGTCACTGAGTAGCGAACGTCTCTACAACGGATACCGTCTGCTGGCTGTTGACGGCAGCGATCTGCATATTCCAACAAATCCCGATGATCACTCGACATTCTTTCCAGGTGCAAACGGACAAAGGCCATACAATATGATGCATCTGAATGCAATGTATGACATTCTGGGGGATACATATCTTGATGCTGTAGTCCAGGATAGAAAGCAGATCAATGAGTCAGCGGCTGCAGTCGATATGGTTGATCGTTCTGAAATCACATCGGCAATTGTAACAGCAGACAGAGGATATGAATCATACAATTTCATGGCGCACATACTTGAAAAAGGATGGGAATTTCTCATCCGTGTGAAGGATATCGGTGGAAACGGAATCGTCAGCAGACTTGATCTTCCGGATTCAGAGGAGTTTGATATCAGCATAGATCTTAACATCACAAGAAAGCAATCCAGGGAAGTGCAAAAACTGATAAAGGACCACCCGAATGAGTATAGGTTTGCGCCTCCGAACTCGCCCTTCGACTATCTTGGGCCGACTAGATACCGGGAGCCTGCGGGATTCTACAGGCTGCCGTTCAGAGTGGTTAGATTCAGGATATCCGATGATACATCCGAAGTAATACTTACCAGCCTGCCAAGGGAGTGATACCCGCCGGGAGAGATAAAAAAGCTGTATGGAATGAGATGGGGAATAGAGACATCATTCAGAGCACTCAAGTATAATACCGGACTCATATACTTTCATTCAAAGAAGAAGGAGTTCATAGAACAGGAGATATATGCAAGTCTAGCGATGTTTAATATTGTATCATCTCTCGCCAGAACTGTGGATATCTCACACCATAAAGGGGACTGTGAGTTCTGCATCAACATATCGCACGCCACTTCAATATGTAAAAAGCTACTCCGAGACGACATCCCACCGGAACTTGCAATCTTCATGATATCCAGATCCGTAGTCCCAATACGGAAAGGAAGGAAGTTCGCACGGAGGAATGCCGCAACAGAGTAGCCATAAACCTTACATATAGGATATCATAACTTCTACAGAATTTCACCATAGATACGGCCATGATGCAAGGTCTGTTTTAGTGCGCCTAAAACAAGACACGGAATAACAAACAGGCAGATGTCATCCATAAACTGAATAAATCTGCCTGTAATAATTTTTTATTTAATTGTTAACTTAATGACATTGACTTCAAGACTCCTGGTTTTTTCCCTGGAAAACGGATATACAGGCAAAATAATAGTTTTGTAACAGTCCTGGGCTTGCAGGTTTGTTATTTTGCCTCAAAAATCACAAAAAATACTCTGTATTTTGTGATAGAATGTATTGTGTAAAAATGTAATCTAAAAATTCCAATGCTTACAAGCAGCAGGAAGTGATTTTGCATATCAT